>JAOMEV010000018.1 GCA_028346125.1 Bacteriovoracales bacterium
TCTTAACTCTGCATTAAGAGCCATTTGTTTTACTTTTGGTAAAAGGTCTGAAAGCGCTCCCTCTTGAACTATATCCAAGGCACTTTTTCCTTTTGAGTTTTTAACAGAAGGGTCGGCCCATTTGTCTAACAAGAAATCAAATATCTCTCTATTTTTAACCCTTAAAGCTGCTGTTAATGATGTCTCTCCGTCTTTATTCAACTCATCAAGGGGAATCTTCATTTCAACTAAGGCCTTTATTTTTTCAGGGTCAAAATTATCCGCAGTGGTATACTTAAGAAAACGAAGTTTTAAATAAAAGCTAACCCATTTTTTCAATTTGAACCACCTTGCTTTAGTTGCAAGGTCCTTAACCGTTTCACCCTTGTTATTTTTTTTGGTCATAGTGGCGTCTCTTTTAACTAGCCACTCTGTGAGACCTAATTTCTTTTTCCTAATCGCCCAGAAGAGGGCCGTTTCGCCTTCATCTGAAAGAGTTTCTATATCAGCGCCTCCTTTTATTGCTTCTTTTATTTTCATCACATTAAAATTATCACGATCTAAAAAGTCTTTTAAAAGTGGCCTTTGAACAGGAGGAGTCTTACCAACCTCAGATACTTCCTTTTTTAAAACCCTTTTTTTTGACTTTTTCCATTTCCCAAAATCTATTTTTGACTTTACCTTAGAGAACTTTATAGCCTTTTTCGTCTTTTTGCGGGAATTTGATGGTCCCTGCCGTCTCAAGGTCTTTAAAAATTCCTTGTTTTTTAATTTTTTTGCAAAATCAATTGAAGAAAATCCCTTTTTGTTTTTTAAATTCGGATCCGCCCCCCTCTCTATTAGAAATTTAACAAGCTCTAATTTTTTATTGATAACGGCCATCATAAGAGGAGTACTTCCCCACTTATTTTTAAAATTCACATCCGCACCTTTAATAATTAATTCTTTTATTTTTTTTTGATTAAAATTTGAAGGATCAGAAGCTTTAGAAAGCTCTACATTGAAATTATCTGCAAATAAAGGATATGAAATTAAAAAGAAAAGAAAATTAACTATTTTTTTAAGCATCTTGCGAACCTATTAAATTATTTGTATATCTTAAAATATACCATTAAAATTAACTTAAGTAATTTTTTAAGAGACTAAGTTTGGGTAAGAGGGCCCATTATAAAGATAGGCCCCCAAAATAAAAAATCACAAATGTGACTGTTTTTGATGTAAGCTCTTTTCACATGATTTTGCATTACCAAATCTACTAATTTTTTTACCATTAACATCTTTAAGAGTATATCCTTTACAATAAACTCCATTAACGGCACCTCTTAAAGAAGAGCTACAACTTTTTGCGCTTCCAAAAGAATCGATTTTAGAACCGTCTTCTTTCATTAAAGAGCTACCTTTACAAAAAAGGCCTTCCCTAAACTCAATTAAGGCAAAAAAACATGATTTCTCGCTACCAAACTTCTTGATAACTTTTCCAAAATGATCTTTTAACGAACTTCCACGACAATAAAGACCGTGTGGGGAGTTCGCCAAGGAGGAAAAACACCTTTTTTCTGAACCAAACTTGTCTACTTTTTTCCCTTGTTCATTTTTCAATACACTCCCTCTACAGTACAGGCCATTACTAGAAACTTCTAAAGCAGCAAAGCACCTTTTTTCTGATCCAAAAGAATCAACTTTTTGTCCCAAATTATTTTTTAAGGAACTCCCTCTACAGTGCAAATCATGGACAGAACCTGTCAAGGCCGCAAAACAACGCTTTTCAGACCCATAACTGTCTATTTTGTCACCATACTCATTTTTTAAAGAGCTTCCTCTGCAATATAGACCATGACCTGGTCCCGATAGGGCCTCAAAGCATCTTTTTTCAGACCCGAAAGAGTCAATTTTTTTTCCTTGCGAATTTTTTAAAGACCTTCCCAGACAATAAAGTCCATGATTAGATCCCTCTAAAGCAGTAAAGCACCTCTCTTCCGAGCCAAAACTATCCACCTTTCTCCCTAAATTATTTTGTAAGGTTCTTCCTCGACAGTATAAACCGTGGACAGAACGACCTAACGCTTCAAAGCACCTTGTTTCAGAACCAAAGGAGTCTACTTTACTTCCATTTAAGTTTTTTAATGTCTTTCCTCTACAATACAAACCATGAACCGCATTTGCTAAAGCATCTAAGCACCTTTTTTCAGATCCATAACTGTCTATTTTATCCATTAATGAATTTTTTAGAGTACGGCCCTTGCAAAATAATGCTCCCTGAGAACCTTGTGTATAAAATATGATTATTAAACTCAAAACAATCTCAATCCGAAAGTATTTCATCGTTCCTCCTTTAAATTAGTTTTTAAAAATTTAACTTCTGATTCAAATCATTAAGCTCTCTTTTTAAATCATTCGGAAGACCTGTATAAAGGTGCCTTAAACAAGCATGAGTCTTTTTTACTTCTTCATGGTAGTCTTCTAACTTAACTCCATTTTCACAACATAATTTGCCTTTTGGACCTCTCTCAATCTTGGCCTTAATATCTTTTATCAAGTTAAATATTCTTTTACTTTTAGAATATACTCTTTTAAATTGCGTATAAACGTATGCTGAACTTAGCCTTTTACTCTTTCTCCCTTCAGACATCATTCCTTCTAATTTAGAATGAACCCGAGAGGTTTTTTTCTGAAATTTTTCTAGTGCTGCCATTTTTTTCCTTCCACTAGAACTCATTCGCTGGCAAGATTTACAAAAGTGAAGTGTCGTAATTGTTGGCCTGTAAAATTTCTTTATTTTTGTGGCCTCACAAGAAACTTTCTTTCCACTTTGATTCGCTACATACTCCGACTCCATTTCTCTTTTTTTACATACCTCATCTGAGCTAGGACCAGTTGCCAGGCCACAAGCAGTATCCTTTTCTGGGTGGGCCATAGATGATACCCACTTAAGACTAAAAGGGGTTCCCGTTCCATCCCAAGGGTCCTGATGTTTATCCTGAATTTTTACTAATTTTTTTCGGCATAACCTTTTACGTTCAGAATATTTCCTATAATGACTCCTTAAATTGTTACAAACGTTGTTCTTTTTGCGAGTAAAGCTTGAAGATTCCTTTTTCTTCCCTTGAGAAATAACCCTCTTATCAGAGGAGCTTAAATTTCTATTGGTTTTTTTCTCTGTCTCAGAAAAATTGTTTTTCATTCTATCCTGAATACTTTCTGGGCAATCACCATCAGTTTTCTGGATCGAAACAAAGAATCGACCGTCTCGATCTAGACCTCCAAAATTTGATAAATCAAATTTTTTGTTTATCAAAATCTTTTTTTGCGAGTAGGGAGGTATGATAATTTTATCCCCGGTGAGACATTTATAAGATTTATTGGGGTTTTTATTAAAAGGTTCAATATCAACAATATGTTCAATTAGAAAATCTGAATCATTTTCTATAGAAACTTCCACAGACAAGGTTCTTTCATTATATTTACTAGATCTCTGATCAACAATCACTTTTGTTGTGATATAAGAACCCCATTCTGTTTCATTCATTCCAGATGGGGTTGCGATATTTAAATTTTCAATTTTAACTGAACTCGGATAGAACTGAATCTTTCTTTTTTCTAATCTTTTTGTCGGGTTCCTAAGGAGATTTTCTTTGTTTTTCCATGAACGATATGAAGAAGATTTGCTTTTATTTCTGTTCTTCTCTGCTTGAGGATTATTTTTTCTTTTTAATTCTTTTATATAATTAAGTGCTAGAGGATCTTTTTGATATCTCTTTACATACATTTTTAATCTATTAAGTTCACGTTCTTTTAAACGTATCGCTAACTCTTCTTCCAAAATTTTATCTTTTCCTTTATTTAAAATTCTTCTCCCCTGAGTAAAACCAATTTTAGAAGAATATTTTTTTGAAAACAGACCTGTTTCTGGGTCACGAACATTAATATTTGCTCCTGCCATTATTAAATATTTTAAAGCTTCGAGCTTTTTCTCTTTTATAGCAAATATTACAGGTGATACCCCTTTTTTATTTGGGGTATTTAAATTCATATATTTTGAAAAAAGATTAATAAAGTTACCCAAATTATTTTCAATTGCATAAAACAATGAGCTTTTTCCGAAATAATCCTCTCTACTTGGATCAGCACCATTTTTCAAAAGCAACTCAGCAACCTCTAAATAGGCACCCTCTGTAAATGTATAATGTGATGAGTAACGAGGAGCTCTTTTTATAGATTTATCTTTATCTAAAATCACACTTCTAATCACAGTACAATGGAGTGGCGTTATAAAATATTTTTTGGTAACTCGTCCACCTGACACAGAAAAGGAGTGGTAATTTAATTTATTTAGGTCAGGTTTAAGTTGTTTTACTTTTTTTGATATAAAATTTACTCTCTGATCGGCCAGTTTTCCTAGAGGGTTTGCTAAACTTATGTAATCTCTAGATACTAATCTACAGGTTAATTTTTTTATCTCTTCTGTCTTTTTATCTATTCCCAACTCTTTTTTTATTTCCTCAACAGATTTTTCACCTGATTCAAGAACGGCCGATACATTATTATTTTCTAGTTTACTTTTTTGTTCCTTAATCCACTTTTTTGGGTTTTTAAAAATACTTTTTTCAAATCCTTTTTTAAGAGCATATCTTTGGATACTCATTTTGTTACCTAATGCTAAATCGTAATTGGCCCCGGCCTTAAGTAAAAGAGTTGCAGCTTCTTTATTTTTAAAGTTTATGGCCATTTCGAGAGGGTAATTGCCATTCTCATCCTTTACATTAAACCCAACTCCAGATTGAGTATAAATTTCTAATACCCTGTTATTTTTTTTCATTATTGCCCAATTCAAAGCAGAAACGCCATCATAATCTGAGACATTTGGATTTGCGCCTTTATTAAGGAGTAGTTTCAATTTTTCTTTTAAATACTGATCTTTCATTTTTGTGGTAACCAAGCAGTGAAGAGGAGTTATGGCATTATACTTTTCTCCTGAAGGCTTAAAACCGACTTTTTTATTGGGATCCTGTCCCTTTTTGAGGATCGATTCAATTGGCCTTTTATTTAAAGAAGAGCTGCAAATATACTTTAAAAGTTTCTTTCCTTGCGAGTCACTTGAAAGATAATTTATTTTATTTTTTCTTTCAGATGATTTTTCCTTGGCCATTCTTTGCTTTTTATATTTAGACTTCCCATACTTATCAACCATGTCATCAACATCTTTTATAAAGTCCTTCGCTAACTCTTTATAGTTTTTCCCCTGTAAATTTGTCTTGCGGTAGTCAGCTCCTTTTTTCAATAAGGAAACCCCAATGGCCTTTCTTTTTTCACGGGAGTCTTTTTTAAGCACTGATGCGATTAAAGGAGTCACATATTCTTTATTTTCAATCTTATCTACTAATGCTCTTTTTTTTAAAAGGAGATTAACCATCTTTAAATTTCCATTCAAGGCCGCAAAGTAGAGAAGAGTCTCTCTATTACAACAAACTCGAGTGTTTGCACTAAACCCTTCATTTAAAAAGTTTTGCACCCTTCTTAAATTATTTTCCTCAGCTGCTTTGAGCATTTCTAGCTTCTTTTTTCGCTTTTCTCTCGCAGCAAAAGAGTTATCTTCTTCTTTTTCATCTGCATCTTCTTCTTTTTCTTCTTCATTTGGATCATCTGCAATGGATGAGTTCGGATCCATCAAAAGTGTAAAGATTTTTGCCTTGGTCATATTGCTTCTAGATCCTGCAAACTCTAATGCCGTTTGTTTTTTATTATCATCAAGATTTACATCTGCCTTTAAGTCCACTCCTTTCTGAATTAGAAAATTGACACACTCGATGCAATTGAAAAATATTGCATACCCTATAAGGTTTATTCTTCTTAAGAATTTATATCTGGACTTTGGTTGATTTCTTCTTAGGTTAACATCTCCTCCATTATTAACTAATACCTTAAATGTTTCGAAATCCTTTTGCTTTAAAGCAATATGAAGTGCAGATTCTCCATTTGAAATTTGGTTAACATTGGCCCCATTTTCGGCCAAAAAACTTACTATCTCGTTGAGTTGGTTTTCAGTTGCATAAACAATAGGAACATTACCTTGCTTATCTACATCATCCAGAGTTTGTAAATTTTTTGCAACCAGTTTTAGTATAGAAATCATTTTTTTTGGTTGCTTTTTAAACTCACTGATAGGGGATAAAATGGACATTAGCCAACTATTTTTGGAATTTATTACTCGATCTAAATTTGCACCATTTTTAATTACTACTTCAATTTTTTTTAGGTCAGGGTTTTTCGTTTTTTAATAAAACCTCCAAAATTGAAGGAAAAAAAGTCTCTTCTCCAGAAAGTTTTTCATTAACGTCTGCCCCTCTTTTAATTAATAATTCTAAAAATTTTTCATTCACAAGCCTAGAATACATGGCTATAAAGAGAGCAGATCGACCTTTTTTATTTTTTATATTCAACTTAATCCCTTTATCCAAAAGAAATTTGATGAAACTTAGGGGAACATTTTCAGTTTTCATGGCCACATGTAAAATTGTATCACCTTCTTTATTTTGGACATTTATAGGAGCTCCTTTTAAAATTTCTTTCCGAACCTTTTCCTTATTAAAACTAAACCTACTTAAGTATTTATCTAAGCTAGGACCGTCTTTTTGAGGTCCAATATTTTCTAATACACCTTGCCCTTCAGGAAAATCTTTCGCTAAAACCTTTAACATTTTATCTGTGTTACTCCGATTCACCTTATACATCTTTGCCATTCTGACTGCAGAATATCCTCTTTTGTTTAAATGAACTGAATTGGCACCTCTTCTCATTAAAAATGTTGCAAGTTCAAGGTTATTTTTAATAACTGCCATTAGAATGGCATTGTTTCCCGTTTTTTTGTCTTGCAAATTAATATCAGCACCATTTAATACGGCCTTTTTTATTTTTTCAGGATTATAAGAGGTAAATGAAATTGCTTTTCTAAGCATTTCATTCGCCTCAGTTAAATTGAGTTTATTATTTCCTAAAGCCGCAAATAATTTATATTGTTTAAGAAGTTTTAAAATTTTTGGTTTATTTTTAGCAAAATCCATAGCAGAATAACCCTTCGTATTTTTTTTGTTGGGGTTTGCTCCTTGACCTAGCAAAAACTTAATAAGCTCTTCATCATTTTTAGACACGGCTTGACCAATAACAGGGTTTCCATATCTATTGAGTGTATTTGGGTCTGCTCCTTTTTTGATTAGTTCTCTGATTTTTTGAGAATTATAATAACTTGGAGATGAGACTCTCGATAATTCTTTGTTAAGTGACCCACTTTGCCCAAAAGAAGAAGTTATTAAAAAACAAAAAGAAAGTAGGGTGAGATTAAAAAGTCTAAATGCCCTAAAATAATTCATCTCCAAGCTCCGGTTTAGGTCCTTGGATTATTTTCGGTCAAGCTAAACTATAATTTAGTCAGTGTTAGAGAAATATAAGTAAAGTGCCAAAATTTATCAAAAAAAAGGGCCCTAAGGCCCTTATTTATTTCCCAGCAATATTAAGATTTGAAAACCGTATTTCAGGTGAAAAGAAGGTGCTATATGCATTGGACTTCATGTCTTTTCCAATCAATGATATTTCTTGCAGTAATTGATAAAAATTGCCTGAAATAGTAATACCTTTTATACCTTTGCCAACGATTCCATTTTCACAAAGATATCCACTAGCACCAAAAGAAAAGTCTCCACTTAAGGCATCTGCTCCGGAATGAAGACCTTGGAGAGAAACAATATTAAGGTATCTGCCTTTTTTGAGGTCTGTTTCTGAAGACTCTCCATGAGAGATAATTTGTTGAGTCCCACCAACGCCAAGAGTACCTTTGGGAGATCTACTAGCGCAGGAATTATTTTCAACATTATGAAATTTTGCCGTAGCGCTGTTGTGATAGAAAGTTTTAAGAACACCATTTTCGATAAGAGAAAACTCCTTTCTTAAATTTCCTTCATCATCGAAAGTGGAATAATTAAAACCATCAATATATTGAGGACAATCCTTAATAGACAACCCTGAAACAGCAACTTTTTGCCCTATTTTTTCTCTGTAAGGGTTTACACCATCTACAGCACTTTTTCCGCTAAACATAGTCGAAAAAACGCCAAAAATATCATCCAGCATATCCAATGAAAAAATAACATCGTATTTGCCCGTCTCAATTGGACCTGCAGTAAGAAGTGCATGAGCGTGATTGAAAGACTCATCAATACAATTGTTTAAATCAAGATCCTTGAAGTTCCTTCCCACAGACCCATGGTAATGCATGGACTGCTTTCCCTCTTTCTCTAGAAGCGCCGATGTGTAACAAGAAAAGGATTTATCTTTCTCGAAACAAAGGGTTCCCAAAGAGTTTGCAATGTAGCTATGAGACTCTCCTTCGTTATACCCATTATAAGGGGCCCCTTTTACAGAGGAATCTTTATCCTTAACCCCTTTTTCAAGCGCCAAACAGAGCTCAATTTTCTTCTCTGCCGGAGTATTATCCTCTCTATAAGTTTTTTCATTATCAGAAAAAACCCTGTCTTTATGAGAAACACATATTTCTTCAAACTCATCTTCTTTTACATACCTTGAGTTTTCAAGTGCCTGCTCAACCATTAAGGAAAGGGATTCTTCCTGCATATCTTCACAGTAACTTATACCAACTTTTTGATCTTTTGTGAGCCTAATACCCATGATTTGAGAACTTGAAACCTTATATTCTTCCAAACTTCCTTCATTGGCCTTAAGGGAAAATTTAGAGCTTTGGGTAAAAAGAACTTCTGAGTCCTTAGCACCTTTGGACTTCGCCATATCGAGGACTTTTTCTAACATTTGAACATTTTGTTTTTGATTATCCATTTGATTGTCCTCCCACTAAAATTTCATCAATTTTAAGGGCCGCCTGCCCCACAGTTGTTGGAACTGAACCACTGACCGAGCCACACATCCCAGCAGCAAGGTCCAAATTGTCACTGATCATACTAATCTGCTGGAGAACCTCAGGACCAGTTCCAATAAGAGTCGCACTTTTTAAAGGTTTATCAATTTTTCCATTTTTAATTAGATAGCTTTCATTTGAGGCAAAATTAAACTCTCCTGTTCCTGGTTGAACAGATCCTCCACCCATTTTTTTACAATAAATACCTTCATCGATTGAAGAGATCATATCATCGAATGAGTCTTTTCCTGGCTCAATATATGTGTTTCTCATACGACTTGCTGGAGCAAATTTATAAGATTCTTTTCTGCCTGAACCACTTCGAGGATGCCCTGTTTTAAGATGACCCACCTTATCTACGAGGAAGCCAGTCAAAATGCCATCTTTAATCAATTGGGTTTTTTGAGTAGGCATTCCTTCATCATCAATATTTATAGAACCCCAATAGTTACTCATCGTCCCGTCATCAACAGCACTCACGCAAGTATTAGCTATTTTCTTATCCATTTTGTCCCAAAAAACAGAGGCCTTTTTTTGAACCGAAGTTGTTTCGAGAAGATGCCCACAAGCCTCATGAAAGATGACTCCACCAAATCCATTATCTAAAATAACAGGCATTTTCCCTGAGGGGCAAGGGTCCGCAAATAATTTTGTCATAGCTTGCTTTGCAACCATTTCACCCATCTTCGTGGGATCAATTGTTTTAGACATTTCCCAGCCTGTAAGAGCACCCGGAGCTTCATAGCCCGTTGCCTGTTCACCTTCATGACTGGCCATTGTCATTGCAAAAAGTCTGCAATAATGACGAGTATCTTCCGTATGAAGACCTTCAGAGTTGAAGATCTCTACCTCCTGCATTCTTTGACCAACACCCAGACGTACCTGTTCAATTTTTTCATGATGGGCCCGTGCAGACTGGTCTATACTCATTAAGTAATCAATTTTTTGCTGATCAGGAACATCGCTGTTAATCCCGTTAATAGAAGGATGAATATCCTCAGCTTTTGAAAAATCAAAAGTTTTTTGTTCATGAACAGCACTTCTTTTTTCAGAAGCAGCGAGAAGTCTCGTTACTCTAATGAGTTCTTCTTTATCAATTCTATTTGTATACCCATAAAGAACCTTAGTGCCATAAATCAGCCTGACACCAATTCCAAAGTCTATTCCACTTTTAATTTCATGAACTTTGGAAGAAAGCACTTGAATATTTTTTGATTTATGTCTTTCGACAAAGATATCACAAAAGTCAGCACCCAAACTGATGGCCTCGAAAAGCACATCTTGGGCGGTATTTTTATCCAGCATAAAGTCATCTCCTTCAATGAAGTCCTTAGGCCACTAATAATAATCGAGAATTGCTAATAGGGTAGGATCAATGCATTATTTCTTTTCGTATTTGAGAAGTTTATTTCGGCCATTAATGGATTTATAACGCTTTGAGATGATTTTGAAGATACCTTTGGCCCTTCCTGCGAGTCCCCCATCACCTGCGGGACCTCGAAAGTTCATTTGTCCCCCATCTCCTCCGGAGACCATGCCTCCCATATCTGAACCGACGCCACCACCGGCCATTTTTCCTCCTCCTTGAAACTGGGCCACTTGTAATTCACCACCTTGAAGATCAGACCCTCCTTCATCACCAATCGCTGCTTGTCCAGGATCTCCGCCACCGCCTTCATCACCTCCACCTTCAATAAGTCCAGGGCCACCAGCTTCGCCACCGCCTCCGCCTTCTGCAGAAGCAACTTCACCGAGACCTTGCATGGCCTGGGGTTCACCAGATGCAGTTTCTTCTCCACCTCCGCCCATATCGTCACCTCCGGAGCCAAGGGAGTCAACTCCTCCGTCTCCACTTGAAGCTTTAATATTGCCGGCCTTTCTGTTAACTCCCAATTTTAGTCTTTTCCTAGGTGCTATTTTTGTAGCGGCTCCCCCTTGAAAGCCTATCTTCAAAGCCTCGGAAGCAAATATTTTCCCTTTTTTATTAAGAGCACTTAAATCCTTGCAAATTTTAACAGGTGCTATAGGTGTCCCATTACATAATTTATTGAAGTTCTCTGTTAAGATAGGCGTCATGGTAAAAGGAACTTCCATGGCCTTTGTTCCATCCATCGCTGCCTGAACTACATTTGCTTGATTATTAAAAATCATTGCTTGCATAAAGGAAACGAGAGCATCTTTTCCCACACCTACAAGGTACATTTTTAACTGCTCTCTGGCATTGCTATTTCTTAAAAGGGCCACACTACTATTCGCAATAGTGTCCTGACAGGGGTCATCTGTTGTCGCTTTATCCTTTGATGTAATTGCTGCTGATTCACCACCTTCTTCTGGTTCTGATGCGCTGGCCTCACCTTCCATTTCTCCAAAGCCACTGCTGCCATGGATATTCCCTTTAACAAACTCTAAAACATCAAAGCCAATTGGTCGGCACTTAAACGCCCTGTAAGATGCTAAAAACTTTTCTAACCATTCTTTGTAGATTCTTTTATTTTCTTTTTCTATCTCTGCTAAATTGGATAGACCCGATTTACATAACCCATAAAGTTTTGCTTTATCGGGGAATTTTGAAAATGAAGAGCCTAAAACGGCCAACTTTGTGGCCTGAAACCCCATTTTAGCAAATTGGAACTTCTTTTTTGACTCAATACCTTCTTTTTGGGCCTCAAGGGCAAGTTGTTGTACGCTTAAGTTCGTAGATCTCTTTTTATGATCTGCCATTCTTTCTGTTTGGCTTTTCATTAAAACGTTAATTTCTTGATCAATACTCTTTTTCTCATTCTCAATGTTAATTTTATTTTGAGGTGTTAAACCTTCCTTCTGCAGTTCTGCATCAAGTTCTTGTTTTCTTTGTTCAAGCACCAATTTCTTTTCGTTCATCTGTTGTTCAAGTAATTCAACGTTAGTTTTGCTTTTTTGAGTAATATATTCGGCACAACCAGGGTTTTCCGGGTCAGTGCTAACTGTCATTTCCATATTTGGGTTTTTCAAGTATTCGGCCTGACACTTTACCTTTTGCATCCTCTTTTTTGCGTCTATATCCATTTTGAGTTTCATGGCAGTATTAAACCCTTCAGTCGCAATACGAAAAGCATTCATATGACTGATGGCCCTTCTACACGCTGGATAATCCTGAGTTTCAGCACCACTTGTCGAACAACTAAAGGCCAACTCCATC
Organism: Bacteriovoracales bacterium; assembly: GCA_028346125.1. Lineage (GTDB taxonomy): Bacteria > Bdellovibrionota > Bacteriovoracia > Bacteriovoracales > Bacteriovoracaceae > UBA7317. The sequence continues at coordinate 12,078 of JAOMEV010000018.1, forward strand.
TGCTCAGTTTGCGCCTCTCCAGACTGAAACTGCCTGGACATTTGCATCTGCATTTGAATTTGGTTGAAGCTTCCACCTCCTTCTTCTCCTCCTGAACTGGAAGCCGAAGTGTATTCGGATTGTCCATAGTCCATCATTGAAGTAAGGTGAATGAGTGCTGCACACTTTCTTATTTTTGCAAAATGCTCCTCCACCTTAGGAATAACATTCATAAAGTGCTTTTTTATAGATTGAAGTTTCTCCATCGCAGACTTTGGGCCTCCGCCTCCTTCTCCTGCTTCACCAGAACCCCATTCTTTTTTCATCTGAACTAGCTTTTTATATTGATTCAATTTTGCATTTTTTTCTGCTTCCCTCAAAGGGTTCACATCTCCATCAGCCTCATGCGTATCCAAATCCATCTCAGCGTTTTCATCCTCCAAAGAGCTTACTTCGGTTGGACTTACCCCCATTTGAACCAAATCTCTTTTAAGCTCAATCATTTGTTCTTCGAAGGACAGACTTCTTCTCAACTGCCTTATAGCTAAATCCCACTCTCTTGGAGTTAAGGCATAAGGTTTAATCTTGGCCATTATTGATTTGGCCATATCATGCCAAGAACCTGCCCAAGTTTCAGAACCAGAAGATTTAGCATTCACTAAAATATCCCACTCACCACTCGAAAAACCTTGGCATTCTTTAAAAAGCATGGCCCCTTGAAATTTAGGAGAATAGGCGTGTCCGACTCTTTTATTGGCCAATTTATCGGTTGAAATTTGAAAAGGATTTTTCCAAAGTTCTGGCGGTTCTCCTCTCTGCAAAGCTGACTTGGCTTCAACACACTCAGAACCTTCACTTTCCCAGGTTTTCTTTTGGGCCATCTCGTTTGCCGCTTCTACCTTTCGATAGCTAGACTTTGCTTTTTGCCATTTACTTTTGTTAGTCGGCTTTTCTGCTGTGGCCGCTTCGGTATTTTTAAACTCTTCTTGTTTTTGTTTTTCAAAGGCAGTGGCCGATTCGTCCATGTTTTTTACATGGGCCTTCTTCTTTTCCTCTAGGTCTTTAGCTGTATTTTCGAGTGCATTGACCCTTTCTTCTTTGCTCATACCATCAAATATTTCAAACTTTTTTTGGGTACTTTCTTTATTCATCTTAAATTTAGTCACAGAGTTCATAAGAGTATCTGCTGAGGCTGCTGGTGCCGCTGTGTCTGCCGCTCCGTGGATTCCCTCTTCGGTGTAGACACTTGAGTGTAAAAATAAACAGAAAAGAAGAATCAAGGTCTTCGATGATCTCAGTATAGTTCTTGCCAATATCTGAATCGTTTCTTTTTTCATGACCTCAAACTAAACAATTAAAAGTTATTTCCTATCCTTAGATTATACCTGTCCTTATCGGTCAGGTTAAAAATATCTTTAATATGGGGTCAAATTACTGAACTACCGTGGAGGCCCAAGAGAAAAAATTGAGAATTAATTCTGGCACTTAGAGAGAGGAGCTTTCTGGCCTTTTTCTCCATTTAGAGGCCTTTTTGAGAAAGATCTGGTCTTCGTCGAAATTCGGACAAAGAGTCCTTATGGCCTCAGAAGTGGCCGTTTTCCAGAGGGTTCTTTTTGGGATAATTATGGTATCAGATGAAATGCTTTCAAATTCACCTAATACAATTAATTTTGTTTTGAGGTCATTGTAGCTTAGGTATTCTTCTATGATTGCCGCGGTATCTTCCTGATTTGTGTGTGAGGCGGTCACAATCACTTTTACTTTTGGGAAAAGGCTTAGATAATTAAGAGCTTCTGCTGCAGTATCCCTCACGAGGACATTCTCTGGGAAGAATTCATTTAATTCCATCAACATGAGATCTCTGAGGCTTGGATTATCTTCAACTAGAATCATTTTTAACATATTTTTCCTTAACTTCTTAACATCACTTAATAATCTTATGCCCTTTTAAGGCAACAATCTACACTTATCCCTAGATAAGCTAAAATTTTCCTAGGTCTTTGTCTCTCAAAGCACCGAAAGGGACACGTGAAAGCTTGTTTTCTAGCTCCATATCACGAGGGGCCTCTAACCTGGCCCTTGTTGAGGTTCTTTTAGAAGAAAATCCTGGTGCATTCGACAAAATCCAGCCCGCCTCATCAAGAGATTTCCTAATACTCGAGGAAGAGCTATAGGTAGAAAGCACAACAGAGGTATCAGAAACTGACTTTAGATCAAGAAACCATTCATAAGTCCAAAGTGAAGGGTTTTTTTTGGGTGAAAATGGGTCTTGAAAAATGGCATTGATACCACTCAAAAGGCCTATTTTTATGGCCAAGTTAAGTGTTTTTCGAGCATCTCCAATAAAAATTAGGACTTTTCCTAAACCAATTTTTCCTTCAAAAAAGTTGAGATCTCCTTCATTTTTGAACTCTCCTTTAAGAGGAAGGGCCTCTTTTGGCCAATTTTCTAGGGCCCATTCAACAAGTCCTTTGTCCAGTTCGAAGGATTTAAAAGTGAAAGGAGTACCTTTCCTTTCCTTTTCATAAAAGTCTGAAACAACCTGTAGACCAACTCCAGGGCCGAAACCAACCTCTAAAATATTCACCTGGCCTTCTAAAGACTTTTTTGGAACTTCACAACCTTCGAGGTAGTTAAAACAAGTCTCTTCCCAAGCGCCATCGAGACTGTGGCAAGCTTCTTGAAAGGCCTCGCTGTAAAGGGTGGAGGTTTTATCTTGGGTGGGGATAATCTTATAATTTCCAAGGACCCCTTCAAAAAGGACCTCTTCGTTTTCAATCTTCATTAAAAAAGGAATAATTCATTAAATTCCCTTTGGCCAGAGCTTGGACAACATAATGTATTTAATTTTCTTACAAAAGGTTCATCTATGTCCTCAATATAATAGACGAAGGCCACCAGACTGAGGTTGTCTGTTATAATGATCCAGATCTTTCGTAAAGGAGGCCCCAATGAAAGAGACTGATCTCCCCATGTGGATAATGGGAACAATCCTAGGTCTGACAATCGGTGGTCTGGCACTGATGGACTTCATAAAGATGATGTTCGATCAAATTGAGCCTGAGGACCTTATCGATAAAGATTTAATTGAGCTACCTGAAGAGCAAATGGAGCAAAAAATGGCGGTTGAGGGTCAGGAAGAGGAGGCCCCCTCTGACGAAGAGAAGGCCGCCTAACTTAATCTTCTTTTTTTGCCCTTATGTTCCAATCGACATAAATGCCCTCAAGTCTTGGCTGAACAAGTTCTCGGTATCTGAAATAAAGCGTTTTCCTTCCTTCTTCTTTATTTGTGTGATCACAAAGAACACGAAGGGTTTCAATGTATGAAAGTGCTTGGCATAAAGTTTCAGCATGGGTCATGAGCCTGTTCACATTTTCTTCTTTGGCCCAGCTTTTTAAAGAAAAAACCTCTTTTCCACCAGGGTTCAGGGTTGAAAGGAGAAGAGAGACGAGTTTTCTCTTGAACTTAAAATGGACAGTTTTAAAATCTTTCATCCACTCGGAACCCTCTTTAAGAGGATTTGCCCACTTATGCTTAAAAACAACATTGGAAGCAAACCTTTTTGGGTCCTTCACCGCATACTTAACCATATCTTTCAAGGCCATAAGTGCCTGAATTTGGCTAGTTCCTTCGTAGAGCAGGGGTCCAAAAATGTCCCTGTGGATTCTTTCCTGGGGATACTCCTTCATGTAGCCGTAGCCGCCAAGAATTTGAATTCCCTTGATGGTCAAGATAGAGGCCAATTCGCAGCCATAATATTTCACAAGGGGTGTTCTTTTACGGGTCCAAAGCTGGGCCTCTTCAAACATTTCTTCCTCTTCTTTGGTGAGGTCGCCCGTTTGAGTTTTTTTGAGATCTAGCCTTTGGTAGACATCAAAATAGGTGCAAGTATCGACTAAAAGTGCCCGTAACCCATCTCTTTCGGTTTCAAAATCCTCCAAATTTCTCTTCATAAGAGGAAGTTCTTCAATGGGCTTTCCGAATTGAAGCCTTTCTCCCGCGTATTTTCTGGCATAAGAAATGGACGCCTCAATTCCTCCAAGGGCCTGAAAGGCCGTCACAAGCCTTGCTTCATTCATTAAATGGAGCATGTATTTAAAGCCCTGATTGGGTTCACCGACAATTTTTGCGACGGAATTTTCATAAACAACTTCCGTCGTAAAGGAGCCATGCATGCCCATTTTATCTTCGTTTTTGGCCACGGTGAAGTTGAGCCCTTCTTTCCCTGGGATTTCTTGCTCCACAAGAAACATGGAAATTCCCTCAAGGCCTTCAGGTCCACCTTTAATTCTCGCCAAAACAAGGCCAATTCCACCACCACCATTAGTGATAAAGATCTTAGAACCGTTAATAAGGTAAGTTCCATCATCTTGAGGCGTCGCACTTGTAATGATAGAGCCAAGGTCTGATCCACAACCAGGTTCAGTGAGGCACATCGAGCCTGAGATTTCACCGGCAATAATCTTGGGAATCAGACGAGCTGCCGTTTCCTCATCTGCAAACCGATGAAGCATCTCTCCAATAGAGGTGAAAAAAGCAATCTGAGTCGAAGATGCAATGCAACCTCTTGCCATTTGTGCAAGTCCTATGAGACTCGCCGTAGCTGGAGTTTCTAACCCGCCATGCTTTTTGGGCAAAGGTACTCCAAAAACTGAAAGTTCTGTGGCCTCTCGGTAAAGTTCCGAAAGTGCCTCTCCGGGGATGGTCCTACCATTTTCTACTTTTCCTGCGCCCTCCACATCGAGCCTTTCGGCCCTCGTGGCAACAGAATTTGCGGCCCAATCCCCAGTGCTAGCTAGGAGCTCTTCTAAAAAGTCCAACACCTCTTGTTTTGATTCAAACCCTTCCTCAGTGGGATATTCAGGGTAGAAGAGGGGGAGAATTTTGTCCCAGTCAATAGCATTTCTAAAAAGCCATTTCCATTCCTGTTCATCGCTGTAAAAATTCACAACAAATCCTTTGATAAGTGGAGGTTAATAAAGTATTTTTTTATCATTTTTCAACGGGAACTGAAAGATTATTGCTTTTCGGCCTCTTCTTTTTTTCTCTCTTCAATTGTATCATACTGCAAAATTTTATCACTAATTGTTTCGGCACTCATTTCAAGGTCTTCTTTCCCTTTTTCACGCCCTTTACCACCATACTTTTTTAGCTTCTTTTTTAGCTCAGACAAGTACTTCTTCTTAGTATCTTTTACAGCACCCTTTCCATCTTCAGGGCCTGAGGTTATTCCTTTGGCAGTGGACTCCAATTCTCTTTCAATGGTCCTAATATTAGAGATTTTAACTCTTTCTGTCGCAGTTTCCTCAACATCATCAGCTCGGGTAATGTCGAGAAAACCAGAAACAATGTTATTAAAATGAAGGAGTTGTGTGTACTCCTTTGCACGAGTTTTTAAACCTATTTCAATTTGGTCAAAAGTTTCCTTTGTATCTTTCAGGTCAAAATCAATTTCTCCCTTATTCTTTTCCTGAACTTCACGATCTTTTATAAGTTTATTCATTCGACCTACGAGTGCTTTTTTTTCTTTTTCAAATTCATCTTTCATTTCTTTTCTTATCTCTATTAAATCATCTTCATTAATAAGCTTTACTGACTTTTCATCAAGGTACTTGTTTTTTTGGAGATAATCTTTAACAGCTTTGTCGTCCAAGTTTTTCAACTTTTCTTCCAGGCCATCAAGCCGAGTTTTATATTCTAAAAGAGCAATATCTTCTTTTTTGGTTGATTCCTTTAAATTGACATATTTTTTGCAAGCTTCGGTAGATTTTTGGATGAAACACTTTTCTTTAAGGTCTTTTACCATTTCATCTGATTTTTCTTTAAATCCGGAATCTTCAAGTTCTTTTGAAGTTAAACTCGTCATTTCATCGACATCTCCGGCCGACACAACTTTGACTCCTGAGTCTTTAAACTCTATGCCTTTCTTCCCTTCATTTTTATAATCTTTTTCAATATTTTTAACCTTAAGAAGGATACGCCTTAATCCTTTAATTGTACTATTAACCAAGCAGGCGGTATCAGAGGTATACTCAAAATCATGATCATTTTGATCATTATCTCTTTCTCCGTACCATTTTTTAAGCTCTTTTTTAAAGTCAGTTCCTTCTGGATCATAAACTTTTTTTTGCCGACAAATATTTTTTATCTGAACAACACATTTATTCCAATGCCCAAAAGCGGCATTCACATCTTTTTTCCCGTCTTTATCGAACTTATTTAGCTTTTTTAAGTTCTCTTCTTTGAGTTTTTTAATAAGTTCCTGGTTTTTTTCTATATCCGGATCGTATTGAACAAAGCCTACAGTCGTTGCATTGAGGCAATAATTTGAAATAGAGCTTATTATATTTTTACTTATTCGCGTTTTATAAAGTTTATTAAACGACGTATGGTCTATCAGAATATCTTTTTTACTGTCTTTTTCGGTTAGACCTTTTAAAAATTGCCGTTTTAACTTTTCACTTAAGAAATTTCCTAAGGCCTGAAGGGCCTGGTCTTGAGTCGACTTTTCTTTCTTTTTAACGTCAACAGCTTCAATTCCTAAGTAAGGTGCCCCTTTATTTTCTTTTCCCTTTTTTTCGATGAGCCCAAGCTTTTCATAATACTTTTTTTTGTCTTCATCTTCTATACCTTCAATCTCACCTGTTCCTTCCCAAACGCATTGGGAAAGCCTGATCCCCTCTACAGAAACGCCTCTTTTTTCACCATAATATTTTTGGCACCTTTCTATTTTTTTCTTCAAAGCTGGAATTTTTGACATCTTTTTGAAGAGTCCATCAAAACTCTCCTGACCGTCTTCTTTAATAAAACTCGCAGCGGCAGTTGGTTTAATATCTTTCACCTGAGAAAAAGTAACTTTTCCAAAAGACAGAAGAAAAAGAGTAATACAAAAGACTATTAAATTCATCACTTCCTTAATTATAGACGAAAACGCTTTCATCAGTCTTTTCGGTTCTTTTTCGATCAAAATGAAGCCAAAATATAGACCTAACTCAATAAAATTTAGTGTAAAATAAAAAGAAGGAGGCCCTTTTATGGAAAAAGAAGACGACTTTTTAGACGAACCTTCATCACCCGCTAAGAAAAGCGACAGTGATGAGTTTGAGGGAAGAAGACTTGTTGACCTCTCTCTACTTCACAACGTCCCCCTAAATATTATTGTGGAGTTAGGAAGGACAGATCTTAATGTTAAAGACCTTCTCACTCTTCATGTGGGGTCTACAATTGAACTCAATAAACTTGCAGGTGAACCCTTAGAGTTTATAATCAGTGATCGTATAGCTGCGAAAGGTGAAGTCGTTGTTCTTAACGAAAAGTTTGCACTACGTCTGACGGATATCATTGATCCTCTGGCAAGTGAGAGAGAACAGCCTTAATGGGCTTGAGTGACGTCATTTTTGCCATAGACCTGGACCAATAAACGATCAAACCACAATAACCTTTTATATCCAAAGTGACCTCCCGAAGGAAGGGCCATCAAGTGAGGACTATCAATAAGCTTTGAATCTATACCGTCATTGATAACATCGTCTTCCGATGAAAGAATACGAATCTCACTATGACCATTTTTGATCGCCTTAAAGACCCAGTGTGAAAGCATTCTTTCCTGGCCTAATCGAAATTTTTTAAGTCCCTCTAAGTCAATTAAAGAAAAGCCCTTATCAAATGTAAGGTCTTCAAAAAATTTCCTTCTCCCAAGTAAACTTTCGGGAATCTCTAACTTTTTAACATCTTTGTCGTAAGCAATTAACATTTTTTTTAAAAAAGCTTTAAATCCGTAGTCAGCAAAAACGGCCAAAGATTTTTCTTTAAGTCTTTCTGTTATTTCAGCTTCTTTTTCAATTTTTTTAATTTGAAAGGCCGTTAAAGCATAACTGGGTAAATTTCCATATGTTTCATCTTTTTTCGCTTCATGTAGTAAATTATCTAGTCTTTCAAAGGCCCTAATAAAATCAAAAGGTGGTGAATAGACATGAAGGCCTTTATTAAATAATGGCATTTTTGCTTCCGAGTCTAGTGCATACATGACCGTGCCTAAAAAACCCCCATAGCTTTGACCAAAAAGAATGACATCATTGTTTACTTTTCCTTTTTTGAATAAGTCAGAATGAATTTCTTTAATGGCCTCATAATAGGCCTTGGCCTGGGTTTTGGCATCAAAAAATGAAAACTTAGGCCCTCTAGAAATTAAACAATCGCACATAAAGTTTTCAAATGAAATAACTCTGTATCCTAAACGAATAAATCTTTTATGAAAGTTTTTTGTTATGGGTGAAAAAAGCTTTGCAAAAGACCCTGCAACAAATACCAGAAGCGGCCTTTTTTGTTTATCGCCTCTTTCTTCACCTAAAAGATAAGGAATCTTTCCATCTTTAAAATAAGAAGTGGAGATAAAATGTTTTCTAATTTTATTATTTTTTTTTATAGGAAGACTATAATGAACTTCAGACAACTGAGATTGTATCGACAATATATAAGGATCTGTGATGAGAGGTTTGTAGCTCTTAAGAAGTTCTTTCTCATTGGCGGGCCAACCAGACGCCGAGACAACATTTAGAGTAAAAAAATAGTAAAGGCACACTAGCAAAAACTTAATTTTCATAGTTCCCCACTCGCAAATTTAAAAACCTTTTTTATCAATAATTTGGTTCTCAGGCAAGGGGCCGGTTTCTTACTTTTTTGGATTTAAGTGGATAGGTTTGGGGACCAGGAATATACGAAGTTAAATATATTAGAGATTTTAAATAAGGATAGGTAAATCTATTCTAAATCTAGTTCCTTCATCCAAGGTTGAGGTCACTGTAATACTTCCATCCAAGGCCTCCACTTCATTTTTTATAGCATCAAGACCAACTCCACGGCCCGAGAGATCAGTTATATCGTCTTTCGTTGAAAACCCTGGAAGAAATATTAGATTTATCAAACTAGTTTCACTAGCACCCTCTATTTCCTCTTTGGTTTTCAGACCTTTTTCCAAAACTCTTTCTCTAATTTTGCCGGGATCAATACCCTGCCCATCATCTTCGATATAAATCGAGAAAACTTTCTCATTACGTTTAAAAAATGCTCTAATATTGCCTCTTTTTGATTTAGTTTTCTCAATCCTTTCGTCCTCAGATTCGATCCCATGGTCAACCATGTTTAAAAAAAGATGGACCGAGGAATTAACAAAATTAGTATACTTATTGGTGTCGACTCTTATTTCATCTCCATCAATCTCTAAAAGCACAGATTTCCCCTGCTTTTCAGCTGCCTTATCAACCAGAAACTTATATTTTAAAAACTTTTCCTTAATATCTGACAAAAGATAATTTTCCTTAATGTGAGCATACATTTCTTCCAAATCCCGAAAGTCCCCTTTTGTATCCATTAAGGTAGATATATGAATGGCATGTCCTTCATCAACAAGAAATTTATTAGCAGCTTCAACAATGAGTCGATTCTTTTTTATAAATTCCTTCAACTCTTTTTCCAAGTTAGCGACGGTTTTTTCTATTTGATTTTCTTCCCCATCTGATATGGCCGATTCAACTTCGTTTATAAAATAAGTAACAGTTTTTAAACCAAACTGACCATAACGGGCCTTCAAGGTATGAAACTTACGGAAAAGCTCCCTTCTATCTCCTTTTATTTGTTCGTAATCCTCTAGGAGACTAAAGGAATCATCGATCAAATCTACAAAGTCTAAGGGGTTTTGGAGGCATATTTCAACAAATTCGACTCTTTCCTTATCCATGTCCAGAAGGTCTCTAAGTCTTTTCTTCTCAGTGTTATCTGAAGCAATCATAATAACCTTATCAATCTTATTTGACTCATCTTCTCTATAAATCGGTCGAAAATCTATTTCAATAAAACGTCCCTTTAATCCTTTAAAAAATTTGGGAGCAATTGACTTGAGGTCTTTAAAAGCAAGCCTCCCTATCCAAACGTTTTTAACCCACTTTTTTAAATTTACCTTTTCTTCCTCAGTACTAAAAAGAATATCCCAAATTTTTATCTCTCTAGACTCAGATTCAAAAAGGTTTGTTTCTAATAAGTCCTGGGTAATTTTTGTGGCGCCTTCATGTATGACCCCCTCTTTATTAAATGTTAGATAACCTTGATCCAAGTTACCCAAAAGTTGATCCCGTGATTTTTTTTGCTCATAAGTATGATCCATTATTTGTTCAATACTCATTTTTTCGACTTCCAACTCAAGAGTTTTTTCAGCAACTCTTTTTTCTAAATTCCTTGAGTAATTTTCCTGAAGTCTCTTTGTTTTTTCCTCCAGCTCAAAGGCACGTTCCTGCATCAAATTAAATCTATCCGCGAGTCCCATTGGTAATAAGATAAGATCAATACCATGGCCTATAAGTAAAGCTTTTCTAAAAATCATCGTACTTGGAAGGACTCCAGCAACAACCAAAATGAGAATCATTCCCCCAAGTAATGAAAAAGCAAAAGCCGCAACAAAATACCTTGCAGGACGGTACCCCATTTTTGTTCTATAAACCCCTGCAAAAAAGATAAGAAAAATAAACAACAGGGGATTCAAAGAAAGAAAGATAACATTGAAGGAAAAGGGAAGAAAAAAAGAAGAAATAATAAGTATTGTACTTGTTATAACAAAAAATTGATGGGACCAATAGAGTTTAGGGTTTTCTTTTTTAAGCTTCAAAAACGTTATAGCAAATAAATTAAGAAATAATTGAAACAGTCCTGCAAAAAGGGCCTGCCCATTATTACTAAACCAAGGGTCTTTTGGAGTTAGATATCTTAAGACGTAACCAAAATCATTGGCCATAAATAAGGCCAATGTTAAAACATAGAGCACATAATTAAGATGAGGCAAGCTTTTCGTGGTGAAAAAAATCAAAAGGTTTAAAGCGGCCATAGCAATACTAACACCGAAAAATACCCCAAGAAAATAATTCTCCATACTTTCCCGGGTACTTATCTCTTGAGTTGTTCCGAGAGTTAAATCCATCTGGTTGTCGACGCCTTCTATTTTTAAATAATAGGGACCTGGGATATCTGGGTTAACTTTAAACAAAAAGGCCCTTTCTTTTATTTCTCGACTTGAAACCGGAAAAAGATCTCCAGTTTTTATTTCGTCCCATCCTTTTAAAGTTTTTCTGTAAAAAGTTACTTTATCTTGGTTGTAATAATTAAAAGAAACTAGCCAATCCTTATTTGGACTAGACAAGTTTTTAAGGTAAAAACGGGCCCAATGAACAGATTTAGAAAACCCAAAGTTAGGAACTTTTTCAAAATTTCTTTTAAACTTTTTAGACCATTCAGGCCGACCCAAGTCTTTTGTTGTGAGAATTCCATCCGGGTCTTCTAAAATATCTATATATTTACCCATTTCATAAAATGATTTTTCTTTCTCCAAAACAACAGGTGGACTTTTTGAGTAGGCCCTGTAGCTACCCAAAAAAATTACTAATGAAAAGAGGCAAAAATATTTCATTTACTTCCCATATAGGAAAAATCTAAACTATCTAATCCCCTGATTTATCGGTAAACAAAGGCCCTCAATTAAATTAATATCCCATAACAGGCAAATATTATTTGAAAAAATAGGTTACACTATATTTATTTATGGCCTTAGTTTTTATAGTTCTTTTTGTTCAAAATAAAACTATAAAAATGTTTTTACTTAGGGAGAAAAAGCTTATGAATTCTTACATTAAACTATTACTCTTTAGCTTCATTCTCTACTCCTGTGGGACACCAGTCCCCCAAAAGAAGAAAAAAGACCCTCCCCCCCCTTCTGGAATTTCCTACCTTAATAAATTAAGAAATAATCTGGGTATGGTTTCTTTAAAGACCAACAAAAAGCTTTCCAATTCCTCAAAAAATCATGCTCGCTACCTTACGAAATTTGGCTTTAAAAACCCCCATGTAGAGAAATACACAAATAGTAAACTTTTCACAGGCCATAAAGTAAAGGATAGAGTCGTCTCTGCAGGATACAAGACAACTTACTCCAGTGAAAATATAACTCAATCACCTACTTTTGATACAAAGTATTTAAAAAATACGATTTCGAAAAGTGATCAGGCCGTCACAGACCTTATAACGGCGATTTATCATCGTTTTACTTTTTTAGATTATACCTATGATGAAATAGGTTTTGGAAAAGATTCAAATAACTATGTCTACAACCTAGGTAACTCCCACCTCAACAACCTTTGCTCAAAAAAACAATCCCCAATAAGAGGGAAGTTTTATACAAACCTCTGTAGTGAAAAAGGAAAAATGATTAAGGTTGGTCTTAAAAAAAAGGCACTCAACGAGGTCATTAAAAAAAATTCTAAAAGTTATATACTATTCCCTGGGCCTGGATTTAAGAATGTCCATCCCGTCTTTTATAATGAAATACCAGATCCCCTACCAGACTTAAATATGAGTGGTAACCCTATTTCGCTCCATTTTGGGCCTCATGTAAAAGATGAGATAATAATAACCAGCTTTAGACTAAAAAACGTAAAAACAAATAAGATCATAAAAGTTCGCCAACTTAGCTCAAAAAATGATCCCAACAAACTTTTTCGAAAAAACTTTTTTGCTTTTTTTCCTCTCCAACGTCTTGACTGGGATACAAAATATTCTGCTCGCTTAATTTATAAGTCATGTTCTTCATGCAAATCAAAAAAAAGGAATAAAATATTTTGGTCTTTTAAAACAAGAAAATTTAAATACAAAACGCTGACAATAGCTAATCGCAACCCACGGCCTGTTACAATTAAAAATGGAGAAAAGGTTATGCTTTACTTTAGGCCAGAGAAGCTTAACGAATTAAATAATAGGTTTAGTTTCAAATTTAGGTATTCTAAAAACAAGAAACCCTTAGTTAAGCTAAAGGCCATCGACTCGAACACTGTGTTCTTTCACGTTAAAAATGCCCCTCCTGGCCAAAAAATTAATATCTTTTATAAAGTTGAAAATAAAAAGAAACGACTTATTGTAAAAATTAAGTCCTAATAAAAAGGGACCATTTAAAAGTTCTTATTGTATTAAAAAATCCTTAATCAGCCTTTTCATATGTTCTGGCCCTGTACCATTAAGCTTGGAGGCCGTTGATAAAAGGTCTTCCTTCATCTCTAAATCACCCTCAAGAAAGGCCTTTTCAAAAGCCTCTAAACTTGACCCCAAGGCCTTAAGTGACATCTTTTTAAGGTCTTTTCTTGTTATACCTCTATTTTTTTTGATTTTATTAAAGCTTTTGGCCAATTTGGCCAAAAAGAGAGACCTCTCTTCTGAAAGGCCATAATTTGATGAAATATATTTTCCTAAAGCAAGATCAGTTTCCTTCTCTAAGAAATGACCCAATTTTTCAAGGTCTTTAGTTTCCTTAGATCCTTCCTGAAAAACAAGCCCCGAATCACTTCTATAAACCGTTATGTTTGTCGGCCTTTCGTAGGTGTCCCAATAACCATCTGTAACCCAAACTTCCTCTTGAACATAGCTTTGGCTATTATCGTCATAAACCCACTCATAGCCGTAGTGAGAGGTATCTACCCACTCTGTTACTTCTTCCGTTACTTCTGCTGTCCCTTTTGTTAAGTCGGAAACAACAGAGCTGCCTGGTAAATGATTTATAAAGGTTGAAAACTCTCCTGAAGTCATTCCCTTCTTATAATTTTTTATGTTATAGGCGACATATTCACCGGTGCTAGAGTTTTTCAAAACAATAAAACCATCAATTAAACTGTCTTTTTTAACTACACGATAATCATCTCCAGTTAAACTACTCAAGGCATCTGCAAACTCTCGCTGCCCTTCAAGCTTTCCACCTGGACTATTTTTACAAGAGGATAAAAAAAGGCCCACGAGCATAACAACGAGAGATACTTTAATTTTAGAAGTCATTTCAAATTCTCTTTTGTAGAGTTAAAAAAGTCATTTAACCACATAAAAGAAGGACTTGAAAACTTTAAATAATTTTAAGCAGGACTTCTTACAGGAATTTTTTGCATCGCCATCAAATGAAAAGGAAAACATTGCCCCTTTTTTATTAAGGCGCTCTATTTTACCCTATTTTTTTCTGAAACCGAAAAGCCTTCTATGCTAATCAAAATAAAAATTTTGGGCGCTCTTTTACTCACCATTGTATTTCAATCCGCTCAAGCACTTGCTCAAAAGCCGTCTTTTCTTTTTTCCACAAAGCTAGAGACCGACTTTAAAGAATACGACCGACAAGACAAAATTTTTAATCTTGGCCTTACTTTGATTGGAAGCTATCCACTGAATAAAAAGTCCAAGGTTGCCCTTGTCATTCCCTTTTTAAAGTCCTTAGCTGGAACTAGAGAGTTTAAATATCTTGATGCTTCATTAAGCTATAATTACCAATTTTTCAAAAATATTGACAAGTGGTCTTTGAGTACTGGTCTCATTATCGGTCTTCCCTATAGTGAAGCATCAAGAAACCAAAGCTTTCTCCAAACAAAAATAGGGATCACTCCCTCTGTAAGCTATACACTCAATCCAAATCTTAGTTTTTTCGGAAGCAGCTCTTTTATTAAATATTTCCATAGATCAAACACCAATATTTCAGGGTCTTCAAACAATTCCTTTATTTGGTCATTTACGGGAGGTTTAAGCTATAACTTCAAAAAACACCATTCTATTTCCTTCAACGCTAACTTTCTAAAAATGACAACTTACGGAAATAACACGAGAGACCGCTACGCATTTGAAGGGAACTACTCTCATAACTTTTCTAAAAAACTTTCAGGATCCTTAGGGTTTAGTAACAGTGGGGAGCCACTTGATTACAACGGTGATATCAACACAAAAGTATTTGATGTCAATACGGCCCAAGCATTTGGAAAGGTTTCAATCGCTTTTTAGTTTAATAAGGAATTAATTTTTTAACCACTTTATCGTAGACATCTCGACTCTCAACAGAAATTATCTTATCCACACTCCTTAATTCATCCCAAGACATTTCTAACAATTCTTTATTCCTGGCATTGAAGGCCCTTGGTACCCAAGAGCTCTTCTCAAGGTCCTTAATAACTTTTTTCACCTCATCTCTCTTAAGAGAAATTCCTATTTGGTACATTTGCATAGGTCTATAAGGGTACTTTCCAGACTCATTAAAAAGTAACTTAAGTTTTTCTGGTTCGCCTTCAAAGTTATTCCTCAAAAGGTATTCCTCCAACGCCTTGCTCCCAAGAAGATAAGCATTGTAATAGGCCAGTTTTCGGCCAAAGGTGTCCCACTTTGCCTTATCTAGTCCCCTGAAATATTTAAGAAGTTCCTCATATTTCTTTAGTGATTCCTCAATGACAATTTCTCCTGATTTGCTTCTTAATTCTTCAATTTTTTCATAGACCATTTGTTTAATTTCATTAGGAAACTCAATAAACATTTTCCCCTGTTCCCCAAATTCATTTTTCAAATCCATTATTTTAGCTTTAAGCACAGACCTTCTTACATAAGTTCTTTCTTCTTCAGCAAAGAATGGATTCCCTCTAAAAGAATAAATATCTTTAAATTCATTTATTTCATTAATTGTCTTAACTTTATTATTTTTAAAGATTTTATTCCATATATTGATATTATTAAGCATTTCAAAGGCTATTATATTTTCCTTTTTTGCCATATATATAAAATTGTCTATATGGGCCCTCTTATCGTAGAATTCATCTGAGAAAACTTTGTGGTCTTCAATTTTTTTAACATTAAACCTTTTTAGGTATTCTACATGCTCATCTTTTGAATCTGACCCTCTTAAAAGGGTATAATCTTTCATCGCCTCCATTAATTTTTTATTGAGAGAGACTGTACTTAATAGGGGAAGACTCAATCCATGAATTAGCTGTCTAAAAAACTGCCTCGGAATTTCACCATGAACAGAATCATCAAGCTTATAGGGCCTTTTAGGAAAGTAAATCTTTTTCCCTTTAAAGTCCTTAAATTTTTCCCAGTCTGGAATGGTTAAATCTTGAACAAATTTCAATAAGAAATCATCAATAAGAACGTTAATGCCAGGAATTTCAGTAAATGACCAATCGATATCATTAGAGGCCCTTGCATTTAATCTTCTACCCATTAGAAATTTCATCGCCAACAGCTTATCGATCCAAATACCTATGGCGTTAATATCAGTAGAATATCCATTAGGATCATTTTCTCCTAATGAATAGATATAGCGTCCCCTCTCCCCAAGAACATTTTTCCCTTCACTTTCAAAATACTTTATAACTCTATTGTCAAAACAGGATTTTGGAGCATCAATTAAATTTTCACTATAATAAATATCCCTTAATTTATAAATCACTGACTTATCTTTATCTTCTCCAAAGTTTGAAACCAAACAAGATAGAGGTGGTGCTTTTATAATATTTAAAAAGAATTCACCGGCCATTTTTGTGGCCTCCATTAAGTCATTAATTCTCTTACAATATCTCTTTTTAAGATCCCTTTTACATTTTTTTATAAGAATTTTAAAAGAGTTGTTTTTTTCAATAAAAGAAGCATTGCTTAATCCATTAAAACTTAAGTGTTTAACGATCTCTTCTTCAAGGGCCTCATAAATTTCTCTAATTTTAGAGAACTCTCTATTTCTATGCCAAAAGTAGGCAGGCAGCTTTCCAATATTGAAGGAATTACGTCCATTTCTAAAATTAATAACAAGAAACTCACTATTATATTTTTCAATATAATGTTCAACAATCTCTACATAACTACCACCTTCATCAAATCGATTACAACTAGGATCAGTTCCAACATGATGGTCTGTACAAAAGGCAAAACGGTCTACCTTAAAGGTTTTCCCGCTTTCTTTATCCTTTGTCTTATAAGACCCTAGTCTTTTACCTTTTTTTAAATTTAGGTTTTTATATTCTTTAACCCCTTCTGAAAACCGATTTGGTTTTCTAGTATAACGGTACATTCTTACTTTTTTGTTATAGGCCATATTTAAAGCGGCTTTGTCATACACTCCAAAATCAGGCAAGGTATTAAGTTGAGAATGTCCATAGTCCATAATTGAACTAAAGCTATTTCCCGTTTTTACTTCTTCCCCCTTCATTTTGTCTCCAAAATTAGCACGGTCATAAGACCCTTTAAAGTTATGACGAAGTCCTAGATTGTGCCCCATTTCGTGAATAAATGTCCGCCTCCAAGCATAAGGTAAAATTAAATTTCGTATTTTGCTCCTAACATTTTTTAATTTTTTTTGGTTCTCAAGTTTTTCTAATTCTCGCCATTTTTTTAAAGTACCATCTTCATTTCTTATTCCATCTATTTTTTCAATCCCAGGAATGAGTCCTTTTCCATTAAACTTTATAGAGAAATATTCCACTGGATAAGCATTGTTCTTTGTTAAAGACTCAAGAATAACTTTTCTTTTATCAACAACTTTCTCATTTTTTGGAAAATCTTTTAAGCTTTTGGAATTCCAAAAATCAAGGTCATTTTTAAGCACTGGATCTATATTTTTGTCAAAATTTATGTTTCTCACCTTAAAGCTTCTCACGAAGTTTTTAACCTCAACGTCACTTCTTCTGAGATTGTTCTGCCACGTTTTCTTAATCATTTCCGTTGGAGAAACCTTCGGACCTTTTTCTGTGGCGGGAAAACGTTTTTTTATTTTTTTTGCTTTAGAAGCAACAATATCTGGCCTTAAAACTTTCGTAGAAACCTCAACCATATGCCGATATATCGATGGAACCATTGTTCTAAATGTTCCATAGTACATGTTAATCAATCCGTGAATTATTTCTCCAGTTTCAGGATTTTTTATTGAAGGCCCATAACCAAGGGTTGAATGCTTTTGTGGATCAGTCACCAAATTAATCATGTTATATCGTAAATCGCCTGCCTTGATTCCTTTAGGCTCTCTTACTTCAATCCTAAAAGGCATTTTTATTTCATCAAATGTTTTATTAATTGCCGCGACTGAATCATAGGTGGACTTTTTTTCAATCTTATACTTTAAAGATCCATCAGGGTTCTTTTCATTAAAACTATCTGACAAATAATAAACTAACTTTTTTTTGTTACTGCTCCACTTGTTCATATAACTCGTTTTAACGGTTTTTAAAAAATCATCATCAAGTTTCTTTTTTTCACTAACAAAATAACCATAAACTCTTTGATCTTCTTTTGGATAATACCTTTTTTCAAAATTTGGATCTATAACATCCTTCATTCTTACTAAGGAATAAAAGAAACGAAACTTAAAAGAAAGTTTATTTAAATTTTCCCATAAATTTTTAGGTACAAATTCTCTTAAACATCTAAGAGATTTTGAAACAGCAAACTCCCTTTCTATTTCAAAGTTTAAAAGCCCTTTTTTTATTTCTGTATGAATAACTTTACTTTTTAAAGACCTTAGACAAGGGTCCTGAACAGCAAACTCAACAGGATCAAAGTTTGAGGCCATGTTTATTTTACTAAAGTCAGGAGTAAAATAGGGCCTCTTACCCCACTTCATTTCAGTATTTTCTTCTTCCCTGTTAGTACATTCTCCGAGGCTATTTAAAGCACATCTGTAGGCCTTGTAATCGCCAGGTATTGTAAAAATTGGTGTTTCATTAATTTTACTTTTAAACTTTTTATCTTTTTCCTCTGTATAAACAGCAAGACCTTTCTTTTCAAAACGTAGCTTAACAATTACCCCTCTCCCCTTCCTAAAAGGCATTATTTTATGCCCGATATCTCTTTTCCCCTGTAAATTAGTTGCGTGGAATATGTACTTTGAATTCGTGTCGTAATCATTACTGCGAAGAGTTTGTTCTGGAGCCTTATAAACGGTATCAAATTCCGGCTTTTTTGCGCAGGAAAGTAGCATAAGGAAACTTAAGGTAAAGCAAAAGTAGGTTTTAAGATTAATGGCCATAACTACCTTTCGGCAAGTTCGACCAAAAAGCTTAACAACCCTAAAATTGATTCTATTTATAAAATTAGATGATTTGGAAAGAGCTCAAATAAAAAGGCTCCTAGTTTGGAGCCTTTTCTATGACATATCAAAAATCATTAAATATAGTTTTTAACAGACCATCAATATGAAACTTAATTAGAAACTTTTTTTAATAAAAACAAGGTCTTAGACCTTATCTCCATCTTTGACCAAAGTTTCTGTCTCTTTTTGGTCTGTCTTGAGCGATGTTAACTTTAAGGTTTCTTCCCCCTAAATCCTTACCGTCTAGACCTTGGATAGCAGCATTAGCAGCGTCCGCATCTTCCATTTCAACAAAGGAAAACCCTTTACTTCTGCCAGTGTCGCGATCTTTGATGATTTTTACAGACAAAACCTGCCCATAGTTAGAGAAAACAGTCTCAAGTTCTTTTTCTTCGACTGCCCAAGCAAGATTTCCTACGTAAAGCTTTGAATTCATTCGTAACCTCTGAATCTAAAAAATAAATAAAAATTATGGTTCCTAAAAAACCATATGGAATTGATACCATAAATGTTTATTTTTTAAAATACTTAGTGCTTTTTTTTTATCATTGACAACAAAATAATACGAAATTGTAGTAAAAAATACTGGGTCGCACCAAATAACTCTCTGATTCAAAGGACATTTTTTGGGAGAGAGTTCCAATATTCCCAAAACTTAACAACCGTATAATCCATCTCAGGGTCTAAGGCCCTTAGCTCCGGCTTCATTTGTTCTACAATAAGCTCATCTGGCCTCAAAAAGGCCAAGCCTAAGAAGCTTGTCATTTTAAGCCTTAACTTTTGAAAAAAAGAGCCCAAAAGGCCTGTTCCCCGATCTTCAGAAATGGTCGTCAAAAAGAATTGGCTCTTTCTCGCATTAACAGGAACTGAAGTTATTAAAATATTATCCAGGCTTTTTTTATTGGTTATAATGAGGAAGTTACCTCCCCAGCAGTCAAGGTGGACATCAACGACTTTGATTCCAAAAAACTTAACAGCAACATCATAAAACCTTTCAACAAGGACCTTCATTGAATAATCGGCGCCAAGGTGGAAAGGAGAAAGAGATTCCATTTTCACAGGAGAAACAATCTCCCTATTATGAATACACGTGAGGTGGTGAGTATCAAAGCCATTAAAAAGCAAAGAGGAGTAAGGAGTGTTAAGCTTTTTCCTTAAGGCCTTTGAAAAAACGGCCTTTTCCTTTACCCTTGGAAAAGTAGGAAAATCAAACTTTGGACGCGACCCAAAATATAAAAAGATGATGCCAAAATACTCTTTCAGAGGAAAAGTCTTTAAATGAGGCCCCAGTTGTCGTTTTTTTGAACCTGGAATATTCGAGCACTTTCCTTTAATACAATAAGCCCTATGATGAAAAGGGCATTGAAGTCTTCCTTTAACAATAGTTCCATTCGAAAGGTCTGACCCCATATGAGGACAATGACGAGAGACAACACCAGGAGTTCCCTCTTCGCTTCGAAAAAGAATAAGCTCACCATCGAAAACTTCCAAAAGGAGCAGCTTTCCCATTTTGAGTTCATCCGAATAACAGAGGGGATACCAACTTTCTGGATAGCGCTGCTTTTCCATTTAAATTAACTCAAAGTTTTTATAAAAGCTGGAAAGCTCCTTAATATTGTTTAAATAGGGGTTAAGCATGATGTCATCATTTTTGTGCTTAAGTTCATTCCCACGATAAATATGATTGTATTTCCCAAAGGCCATTCCCTGCTTTTGAGCATTTTCAGACCTATATACAGGGTTGTACTTCCAATACATGTAAGCATTGGCCAAACTTCTCATATGGGTTTTGAAATCAAAAAACCTTTTGAAAACTGAGTTAAGGGAATTCCATTGAACCTTGGCATCCAAACAGGCCTTTGTAAGTTCATCAGGCGTCATATTTTTTGGAATAAAGGCAGCATGGTTAAAACGGTACTCGGGGTGAAGCCACCATTTTCCATCAAAAAGAAGTCTGCCTTGCTTCTCGAGGTCTCTATATAAAGGAGTATTTGGATAAGGCATAAGGATATTAAAAGCAGCAAAGCAAAACTTGTTAGAAATAGCGTACTCAACAGTCTCCTGTATAGACTCTATCGTATCGTGGTCATAGCCTAGCGTAAAGGCCGCCCACGTTTGAATACCAAAGTCTCTTAGAACTTGTATCTCTTTAGCATACTGCTTATAACGTGCTCCTTTATTGTTGGGGGCCTTTTTAACTTGTCTCATATTATTAGGATTGATTGTTTCAAAACCAATAACATTTCCTAGACAGCCACTCTTAACTAAAAGCCCCATAAGCTCTTTGTCTTTGGTCATATCCATACTTCCCTGACTAACCCAGTGGATTTTTAAGGGAATTAGTGCACGGCAGAGTTCCTTTAGGGCCTCAAAGTCAGCACAAATATTATCATCAACAAAAAAGAACATTTTCTTTCCAGATTGCTTCATCTCTTCAATGACCTGAGAAAGGTCTCTCGTAAACTGCTGACGATCAAAAAAGACTGAAATTGCACAGAAGCTGCAAGTAAATTTGCAACCCCGTCCAAATTGAATAAGTCCTATATCCAAATAGCCTTTATCCTTAAAAATTTCTCTTTTAGGAAAATACTTATTGGCCTGTGGTGCTCCCACTTTCGACTTATAAAGCTTTTTTAGTTTTCCATGGGTTCTAAAATCATTAATGACGTCTTCCCAAATCCAGCCTGCATCACCTGTAACGATAGAGTCGCAAAATGGAGCGACCTCTTCAGGAGCAAGTGTGGGGTGAAAACCACCCATTATGACAGGGACACCTCTTCTTCTATATTCGGCAGCTATTTCATAGGCCCTTCGGGCAGTATAAACTTCAACCGTTATTCCAACCAAGTCCGTAGGTTCATCGAAAGGAACTTCTTCCATTCTATCGTCATACATAACAACGTCTATATCCTCAGGAGTCATTCCCGCAAGAACACCAAGCTGAAGGGGCTCCATTCTTCCATTGTCAATGTAGAGGTAATCTTCTTGTCTTCCTATATTGGGCTTAATAAGTGTTAACTTCATACAGACCTCGGCTTACCAAGAAGAAATTTTTGATCTTTATCTTGGAGGTAATCAACTTGTTTTTTTCTAATTTCTCTTTTTGAAATAAGGTTTGAGGCCAAAAACATGGCGGCGTGGTAAGGACTTGAAAAATTTGCCTTAAGGTCGAGAGACCTCTTAAAAATATTATTATAACTATTAAACTCTGTTCTGGCCTTAAAGCATCCTTCTGTGAGCTCTTCTGGTGTCATTTGTTTAGGATAAAATTGGGCCTGCCCATATTTAAAATCAGGACTCAGCCACCAGGGATCATTAATAAGTCGCCCTTCTTTTTTCAACCTGTCGTAAAGAGGTGCGCCAGGAGTGGGAGTGAGAGGGTTAAAGTTTGCCAAATAGAATTTGGATTCAATTGCAAACTCGAGGTTATATTTAAAGCTGTCTAAATTGTCATGATCATAGCCGTGAACAAAGGTCCCATAAACCATTATTCCATGATCCCTAAACTTTTTAATGGCCTCAGAATAACCTCCATAACGAAGGTTCCAGCCTTTTTTCATCTGAATCAGGCTCTTTTTATCCAAGGATTCAAAGCCAACAACAACACTTAAACAACCACTTTTTCGCATAAGCTTCATCAACTCATCGTCTTGAGTGACATCAATACTTACTTGTCCAGACCATCGTACTTTTAGAGGAATAAGCGCTTTAAAAAATTCAACCGCTTGTTTTTTGTAACTAAATATATTGTCGTCAACGATAAATATATGTTTGAATTTCAGAGATTCAATCTCTTTAACCACATCTTTTATTGGTCTTTGCCCAAGATAATTCCCATAGAAGGCCTTAATAGAACAAAAATCACAATTAAATCGACAGCCTCTTCCGTATTGGACAAGGTGAATAGGTGCGTATCGCTTACCTTTAAAAATAGAGCGGTCTGGCGAAATACCTTCAAGAGAACTCAAGTTATTAGAACGGTAAATTTTTTGAAGTTTACCTTTTTTAAAATCATTAATTAGCTTAGGCCATAGTTCCTCTGCATCTCCTGCAACAATACTATCCGCATAGAGGAGAGCTTCTTCTGCAACAAAACTCGGATGATAACCACCCATAACGACTTTAACACCTCTTTTCCTATACTCCGTAGCAATCTGGTAGGCCCTTCTTGCGGTGTAAGTTTCTACTGTAAGAGCGACTAGATCAGTTTCTTCCTCGTAGGGTATGTCCTCAATTCGATTGTCATAAAATTTATGCTCAACAAATTCAGGAGAGTAGGAAGCTAATAAAGCAAAGGCCAAGGGTTCCATGGCATCTGAGTTTCTGTGAATTCCCATAGAGGGTCTTATAAACGTTACTTTCATGGAAAAGTTATTCCACTCTCTCTACGGCCTAGCAATGCAAAATTGTTTCGAATAAAAAAAACAATAAATTTTCTTTAAAAATGAGGTACTCTCATGAAATTATTACACCTCCACAACAACTTTAACTTGGCGGGTCTTATGCTTAAAATACTCATACTCATCTTTTTGACCTCATGTTCATCCCAAAAAATAGATAATCCCTACCAGGCCTATTCAAAAAGGTATATGATTTCCTCCCAAGGTCCTCTTTCTACGAAAGCGGCCAAAAAGATGTTTGAAAAAGGTGGAAATGCGGTTGATGCCGCGATTGCCTTAAGCTTTGCCATTTCAGTCGAACGGCCTCAATCAACGGGCCTCGGTGGCGGAGGCTTCCTCCTTCTAAAGACGCCCGAGGAAAAAACACCTTACGCCTATGACTTTAGAGAAATGGCCCCTCAACTTTCTCGAGAAAAAATGTATTTGGATAAGCAAAATAAAGTTGTAAAAGGAAAGTCTCTCAACGGACCATTAAGCGCCGGGGTTCCTGGCCTGGTCGCGGGAC
Organism: Bacteriovoracales bacterium; assembly: GCA_028346125.1. Taxonomy (GTDB): domain Bacteria; phylum Bdellovibrionota; class Bacteriovoracia; order Bacteriovoracales; family Bacteriovoracaceae; genus UBA7317. Next base: position 35,864 of record JAOMEV010000018.1, read on the forward strand.
TACTTACGATTCATAAAAAGTTTGGAAAACTTACGCTTAAAGAGGTTTTGGGCCCTTCAATAGAAATTGCCGAGAAGGGTTTTAAAGTCTACCCCCACCTCGCTAAGGCGATCAAAGCAAGGTCAAAAACTTTAAGTAGATTTCCAAGTTCAAAGAAAATCTTTTATCGAAATGGTCGCCCTCTCAGAAATGGAGAAACCTTGGTTCAGAAGGACTTGGGAAAAACCTTAAGAAGGATTGCAAAAAAAGGCATCAAAGGTTTTTACTATGGTACCACAGCAGAAAAAATAGCTATTGAGAACCAAAAGGCCGGAGGGATTATAACTCTACAAGACCTTGCTCAATATCAAGTCCGCCTCCGAAAACCAGTAAGTGGTACCTTCAAAGGCCATAAAGTTTACTCAATGGGCCCTCCCAGCTCGGGAGGAATACACGTCCTTCAAATTTTGAATATCTTGGAAAATGACCCTCTGGAAAAAATGGGCATGGGCTCCCCCGAGGCCATTCACCTCATCAGTTCTGCTATGCAATTGGCCTTTGTCGATAGGGCCCGCTATTTGGGCGATGAAGACTTCGTTAGAGTCCCTACAAAAAACCTCATTTCAAAAAAATACGCAGTTGCCCTAAGAAAAAAAATCAATCCCCTAAAGGCCAATACTTTTGATAGCGTCAAAGAAAAAACACCTTTTCCCTACGAATCCGACGAAACAACCCATTTCACAATTATGGATGCTCAAGGAACAGTTATTAGCTCTACACAAACCATAAATGGTTGGATGGGCTCAGGTTTTGTCGTCCCAGGGACTGGCATCTTGCTGAATAATGAAATGGATGACTTTGCAACAAAGGTCGGGGCCAAAAACCTCTTTGGCGCAGTTGGTGGAGAAAAAAACCTTATTCGCCCAGGAAAAAGACCTCTTAGCAGCATGTCCCCCACAATAATACTTAAAAATTCAAGACCGGTCCTTGCTCTGGGAACGCCTTCAGGTACAAGAATCTTAACTTGTGTGGCCCAAACAATCCTCAACTATATTGAATTCAAGAAACCACTTTTTGAGGCCGTCTCTTCAACAAGGTTTCATCATCAATGGTTTCCCAATGAAATTAGAATTGGAAGCTCACCCTTTCCTAAGTCCACACAAAAACAACTTATAAATATGGGACATAAAATACGACTAAAACCTTTAGGCTGTAAAGTTCAGGCGATTGGCCTTGAGAAAAATATACTTCATGGGGTTTCTGATCCCAGAGGTGAGGGACTGAGCCTAGGTGGCTGAGTCTTCTTCTTCTTCCTCTTCGTCAGAAGGTTCTTTCAATTCGCGTGTTTTAACGGTTACCGAGCGAATTTTTTCTCTTTGAAATTCGTTAAGACCTTTAAAAACAATTTCAGTTTCAAAAATATCTTTTACCTTTTGCTCTGAAAAAACGACTGTGCCCTTGAGTTTGAAATCTAGGTTATAATCTCTATCCAAGGTTTCCGAAAGGACTGTAATAACTTCCCCATCTGGAACTTTAAAAGAAAGCTCTAGGTGAGCACCAATTTCCGAGAGCTTAATTAATTTGAAAAACTCTTCACTTGGGTACTCTTTAACTTTAATATCTAAATTTGAGGGAACAATGGCAAAACGCTGAGATTGATTGTGTCCTAAAAGCCTTTCAATTTTTTGAATAAGAATTTTTGGATCAACTGGCTTAACAATATAATCATCTCCCCCACCTTGAAGAGCGGCCTCGATTTGTCCCTCTTCATTTTTTGCCGAACAAAAAATGACTTTCAAAGAGGGACCTGTGTCCTTTTCATTTTCATTTTCCTTTTCTTGTTTATTTTTTATTATTTTTAGTCTTAATTTTAGTTGATGAAGAGTTTGAATACCATTCATGTTTGGCATCATAATATCTAAAATTAAGATATCAATATCATCATTATTCTTAAGGATCTCAATACACTCTTTTCCGTCTTCGGCCTGAAGAACATCGTAACCTGCCTTAGAAAGCTTAAGATTCAAAAAAATTCTTAAATCAAAGCTATCATCACAAATGAGTATTTTTGCTCGACCAGACTGACCCACAAAAGACTCCTTAAACGACTTCCATTCTAATATAGGTCTTAAATACCTCCAAACCTGTTTTTTAAAAAAATAACATTTATTTGGCCTATAAAAATCACTCTTTTTTTAAAAAACAGCAGGATTTTAACGCTGATTGCCTCAATTTTCCTTAACCTTTTAGGTAAATCTCACTTCATGGAAGCTCTTTTTTGGATTATCCTTTTTTTTGCGTTTGCAGTGTTACTAGAACTTTTTTGGTCTAAAAAACACCAGCTCAACTTTTATTCTTTAGAAGAGGCCCTCTCAAATATTTGCCATGGGCTTGGCCAAATTATTTTAAATATTGGCCTCAAAATACCACTCTTTTTCGTTTATAGCTTTTGCTACAAACATTTTTCTTTTTTTGAAGTTGAGAGGTCGCTCACTTCAGATATTGTGCTTCTTATAACCATTGACTTCATTTACTATTGGTTTCACAAGCTCTCTCACCACTCTCCATTATTATGGGCAAACCACTCAGTGCACCACCAGGCCGAAAGGTTTAACTTTACTGTGGGGCTTCGCCCACCTCTTTTTAACGAGTTTTTTTCATTTTTTATTCATATACCAGCGGCCCTTTTAGGTTTTTCTCCAGAGAATTATTTAATCCTCTTCATCTTTCATACCTCATGGCAACTTTTTAACCATACAAGGTTTATAAAAAAAGAGATTCCCTTCCTGAAGTTTATCTTTGTTACGCCCTCTCACCACAGGGTTCATCATGGACAAAATGCTCAGTACAGAAACAAAAACTTCGGTGCGATTTTTTCTTTCTGGGATAGAATGTTTGGAACTTACGAAAAAGAAAAGGAAAGCGTATTATTTGGGATCCCTAATCACCAATTAGAATACAACCCTTTGGTATCAAACCTTGCTCCTCTATTAGGTGAGAAACCTCTTCTTAAAAGACCACAGGTCCTTACAAACTTTTTCCATTCATTTCCTTATACAAAACAACTCACCCTGTTTTTATTTTTCTTGATAATAGTTTTAAGTTTGGGTTTTTTAAAGGTTGGTAGTGATTTAGGACTCCCAGTTTTTCTCTTTATTTCCCTTTACCTTTTTTCTTCTATTGGCCTAGTGGGCTCTTCTTTGGACTTTTTGGCCAAGACAAAGTGAAAATAATCTAACTTCCCTTTTTTGAAGTTTTCATAAACAAGAGTTCCTTTAACCCCTGAAAATATTTTCATGATTGGATACATAAACTTTGGAGTGAGCCTTTTTATCAAGGCAATTCTTTTTTCACTATCAAAATCTAAGGCCGCCAAAATATTGGGAGTAATATCAACCTCTGAAAGGACTTCTAAACCATTCTTTTTAAAGACCTTTAAAAGGCCTTCTCTTTCTTCTTTTGGCCGGAAGTCACAGAAGATAAAATGTCCTCCCGTTTTCAATACTCTCGACACTTCCGAAATAAAAGTTTCAAAGCGAGGGTAACAATGAGATGACTCAACATTAAAAACAATATCTACTGACCCTTCTGCCAGGGGTAGTTTTTCTGCATCTCCCTCCATAAATGAGAGTTGTGGAATATTTTTATGGAGGTCTTTGGAAAAATCAATATTTTTGGTTGATAAATCTATACCGATAAAAGAGGAAATGGGATAATTTTGAGAAATGAACCTGGCCCCACCTCCTCGCCCGGAACCAACTTCTATAAGACTCTTTCCTCTAAAGTTACCTGAAAAGCTTTCACAAAGATAAAAATAAAGACGGGCCATTGTCTCATTATCTGGAGAATAAAAAGATCTCTCTTTTTTTAAATACTCTCCATTCCTAAGCTTTTCCTTGTTTTCAGATACTTCATGATGGCCGTAGTTCATAAAAAGAAAATCAACTTCAATAGTTTTGTCCCGAGATAGCCAGTTATACCACCTTTTCCAAAAAAACTTTTTAAAAAAAGGGAGAGGACTCAGAATTATTTCAAAAATAAAGACTACAATTCGCCACAAGAACTCCCCTATTTTTGCCATAATAACCTCAACTTACTCCTTTCCTTCCTTTGAAAGCTTCCTAATAGTCTCTTGCATTTTTATTAGCTCTTCTAAAATATACTCTTCACTGGGTCGGTCCCTTTCTTGGGCCAGCTGTATAATTTTATTTTCCGCGAAACCAACCCAATCCTGATTTCCTGTGTGCTTTGCCCAAATTGAAAAGTCATCAAGAAACTCTTCTACCTTGGCGGTTCTCCAACTTGGCTTTTTTTTACCAAACATCATCAAATTCCTTTAAATTAGGTTTTCACTCCTAGTCTTTTCGAACCTAATCTTTTTTTTCTTTAATAGTCTAAAATTTCAAAAAATTACTGACTTTGGGCAAAATCCTTAGAAAAATGTCCAAAATACTCCAGTTTTTTCTTTAATAAAGGCCTACTCCTTATTATGATGAAGCCGCTTAAATCAGGAGATAGATCTATGAAAGGTACAAACTTTAAGTCCCCCCTCGAACTCAACCTCAACGTTGAAGGTGAGAGCTGGCGTCAAAACCAAGAAGTCCGAGGAACTTTAAAGGTTAAAAACCATGGAAAAGACTCCCTCCCTCTTTCCCAAATAGGAGTCCATCTTTGTTGGGGACATGCTAAAAAAATAAAGTCTAAAGACGAAGCCTCTTTTGATTTCCAATTCTCTAAATTATTCGATGAGGGTCTTTTACTTGAACCCCAGGAAGAAAAAGAGCTATCTTGGGACTTTAAATTACCTGAAAACTGCTCCATTACTGATAAAACTGGAAGCTATTATATTCTTTATGGCGAAAATAAAAATGTTTGGGATTGCGGGCATCTTCAACTACTCATCAACCCTAAGGCCATTTTAGACTCTTTTCTTGAAATTCTTGTTAACTTTTACCGCTTTAAGGTTAAGGATAAAAAGAATAAAAAGGGCTTTGTTGAGGCAAAACTTCTTCCGCCTAATGCGAAAGAATTTTTGAGTATGGACAACCTTCACTGCCAAATGAGAATGAAAGAAGATATTTTTGAAATCAAATACCTTTTTAATGTCAAAAAAATGGCCTACGACAATGGGTTGATGAAACTGGAAAAGAAAAAAATAGAATTTGGAGAAAATTTGGGACCTAAGGAATACTACCTCTATAACGAAGCCCCAAATCAAGAAGTCATGAAATCAAAAATTGAAAAAACCCTTGAGCAAGTTAAAACAAAAATTAACTTTTAACAAAGGACTATTTATTTAGGATTTCAAAAATATCTTCTTCCCGGGCAGGCTTTTCCAGGATGTAAACTTCTCTTAACTTTTCAACTTCTTCAATATCTTTCACAAAGCCACTTATAATGAGAGCTCTTGTTTCTTCGTTACTATATTCACTTCTTCTTAAAAATTTAACGATATCAACTCCTGACTTATATGGGAGTTTAATATCAACAATGACAAGTGAAAACCTTTCCTTTAACAAATTAGAAGCCCCGTCCAAACCTGTTGATGATTTTACTACGGTGTGCCCCTTGGTTTCAAACCAGGTTTCATAAATTTCTGATATATCGGGGTCATCTTCAATAATAAGTATTTTCTTAGCATCTTCCATCAATAAATTCCTTTGCATTATTTTTAGTTCCTAACCTATCGGAAATCATAGTTAATAAATTAAATAAAATTTTAATTTAAAACAATCCAAGGTCTTTTACTCAACTTTTATAAAGTAATAGCCGAAGATAATTCTGCGTTACAAAAACCTTTCAATAAGGCCATTTTTATGAAAGCGTCTAAAACATCTATAGCAAAAAACATGATTATGTGGGTTGTCATCTCCAGCATTCTGATTGCTATGATAATTTCCTTTTTTCTATCTACAAAATGATTATGAGAAAAAGCTTATTAGTGTAAAAAATCAGCTGGTTGATATAGAAAAAGGCTACGGTGATGCTTTAGCAAGCTCAATATACGCAGAAGATGAAGATCAAACAGTAAATGCGATCAATGGTATTTTAAAGCTGCCTGATATGGTCCAGGTCGATATATTTTCTGAAGACGATCCGGACCCTATGATTTCTAAAGTTAATGAAAAATATAAAAAATTAACTAAACAGGAAAGAAAAGATCTTGGTATCCACAAAAAAGTTTCCATCATTAAAAACACAGACGATGGTGAAAAAGAGCACGTAGCAAACATGTTCCTCACTGTTAGTCTTGATGGTGCTAAGAAAAAAATTAAAGACCAAATTTTTATTTTTTCAATAATTCAGCTTGCCCAAGTTGTTCTAGTCTCTTTTATTATTTGGATGATCTTTAAAACTCTAGTTTCAAGACACCTTTCCCATATGGCAAAATTTGCGGAAGAAATGGACCTTAATGACCTTTCTGGAGATGGTCTTTCCCTTGGTAGGTCAAAAGGAATCAAAGACGATGAACTCGATGATCTTGTTTTCTCCTTCAACGATATGAGAAATAACCTCAAAGAGGCTCACGAGGCCCTAAGCGATTACGCCGTCAATCTAGAAAATAAAGTTGAAGAAAGAACAAAAGAGATCGAAGCCGAAAAACACAAAGTTGCCAACCTCCTCAATAATATGAGGCAAGCAGTCTTTTCCATTAATAACAAAAAAGAAGTCGTATCACCCGTTTCAGCTTTTTCTGAAAGCGTTTTTGGAGAAAAAATCGAAGGAACTGATATTTTTAACACCATTTATAAGGATCTCGACAAAACAACAGAAGCGTATGCTCAACTAAATTCAGCGCTTGGCACGGTCTTTGGTGAAGATGAGTTGCAATATGACCTCATGGAAGATTACTTTATCAGAAAATCCAAATACAAAGATCCCATTAGTAAAAATGACAAAACGTTGCAGTTCACTTATAACCCCATGTTTAATCAAAATGAAGAACTCGACAAACTCATGTTCATTGTAGAAGACATTACTGAGCTTGAAAAACTTGCTGCTGAAAAGGCAGAAAAAGATAAAGAGATCGCTGCCATTAACCAAATAGCCTCTAATAAAATCGATGACGTTAAAGCATTTATTCTTGGGGCACATACGTATATAGAGGATTCATATGGACCACTTAGAGAATATAGGGATGATCATAAAAAGGCTTCAAACCTTGGTGAAGTTTTTAGAAACCTCCACACATTAAAAGGTAACTCTAGAATCTTTAGCCTTTCAACTATCTCATCAGCAACACACATTGTGGAGAGTGACCTCGTTAATATCATTGATGAAATAAAGGAAGAAAAAACAATTGAAAATGAAAGGGTTGATGCCCTTTTAGCTGGTTTTGAAGATATCAAAGAATCAATTGAGTTTTACCTAGATATTGGAAAAAAAATATTTAGCTTTGGACAAGCAGATGAGATAACAGTTTCCAAAGGCCAGATCGAGGAAATAAAAAACCTTATTGAAAAAGTTGGGGATCATCATGAAGAAATAAGGCAGGCAACTTATTGTATAAAGAAAATTATCTTTAATAGCTTTCTTGAAGAATGCGGTAAATTTAAAAAGATGGTGATAGAAATCGCCGGTAAGCTTGAAAAAAAGGCCGAGCTCAATGTTTCTGGAGCGGATATTTTTCTTGAGAATCAAAAGTTAGACCTTATTGCAGATGCTCTTACACATATTTTAAGAAACTCTATTGACCACGGCATTGAAGGCATTGACACAAGAAAAGAAAGGCAAAAGACCGAACATGGAACAATTTCAATCGCCACCAAAGATGTCGATAATACTTTTGAAATTGTCATTACAGATGATGGAAATGGTATCGATGGTGACCGAGTGATGAATTCCGCCGTAAAAAAAGGCGCCCTTGAAAAAGCAAAAGCCGATGCTATGAGTGATGAAGAAAAAGTTAATCTTATTTTCCTTCCAAATCTTTCTACCGCAGACTCTGTTAGCGAAGTTTCTGGAAGAGGAGTTGGAATGGATGTTGTAAAAAGCAATATTGAAAAGATTGGCGGAAAAATAAAAGTCACGTCTAAGTTAGGGCACGGGACGACCTTTAAAATTAGCTTTCCATCAGCTGCCTAATGACTATTTTAAAAAAAAGTAAATAATAGGAAGAGTCACAAAAGATAGCAAAACGCCCCAGCTCATCAGAGAGAGGGCCAACTCTCCATTGAGGTCATCCTCAAACGCCAAGAGTGCCGCAGTTATCATTGGCGGCATACCAGATTGAAAAATGGCCACCTTTTTTAAAGGGTCGAGATGACCAAAAGATAAAGTAATCGCAAATGCTAAAAAAGGTGCCATCACCATTTTCAAAAAAAGACCCAAAAAAAGTAGCCCCTTATGTTTTCTCAACCTATGATCTAGCTGGAGTCCAACGGAAATCATTGCCAGTGGAATAATCCCCTTTGAAAAAGGATTTAATAAACCTTCAACACTTGGATGGGATAAATAATGTCCAAACAAAAGAGAAAAAACTAAGGCCAAAAAAGGAGGAAAAAAGACAATTTTTTTGAAAAGCCCCATATTCCTTATGTCTTTCTTAGGTGAATAAAAATTGAGAACAAGTGGCGCATAGATAGAAAGTGCCAAAAAAGATCCTAACTGATCGTAGATTATCCCATAGACCAAATATCTCTGGCCAAAAAATGACTCAACCATGGGGTAACCCAAAAAGGAAGTATTTCCCAAAGGGACCAAAAGCAGAAAACAGCCAGTTGTTTTTTTATCTAAATTGAAAATTTTCGAAAGGGACAACACAATCAAACAAAGTAACCCTAAAAGCGCCCAATGGATAAATAGAGCAAAAAAATGATCCGCTTGAAAATCGAAACCAGACATTTGGTTAATAATCAGAGCAGGTAAACAAAGGTTAATGATGACCTTATTAAGAGCACTTGAGGTCTTTTCAGGCAAGAAATCAAGCTTCCTAAAAAGAAGACCTATGAAAAGGTAAAAAAAGATAAGCACCCATGATGACATTAGTTTTTCCTTAAAAGGAGAAACTAAATCAAAAAAAGTGACACGTCTTTAAATTTCTTTGGGTTTTAAAAAAACAAAATAGCTATTCACTTTATTATGGACTTTTCTGATAAGGTACACTTCATCGTGTTCCTTAAGAACGTCTCGAGCAATCCCTTTTATCATTGAAGGACCTTGATCGGGATTAGGGATACTAAAGTCTTTATTATCAATAAAAACTCCTAATATTTCCCTATAAAATTTCTGAATGATTTTATATTCTTCCTCATTCACGATGTTAATTGTAAAGCTTTCTGCAGTAAGGAGCCTTGCCAAAGTAGGACAATCCTCCATATCGGGTCTTTCTTCTTTTTTAACGTAGTTCATGGCCATCGTCCTGTTCTCAACTTAAACATATTTGTCCCATTATTTCACAAAATGGAAGAAAACCTAGAAATAAGTCATCAAAAACCAAAATTAAATTTCAAAAGCAAGCTCACTTCCTTGTTTTATAGCACTTTTTGCATCAAGTTCTTTGGCCTCGTAAGCCCCTCCGATTAGATGGACACTCATACCTGAGTCCTTTAATGCCGAGTAAAGATCTCTTTTTGGGACCTGTCCTGAACAAATGATAACATTATCAACTTTAAGTATTTTTTCTTCACCTTGGTGCTCTATTATCAACCCTTCATCATTTATTTCTTTATAGGAAACACCCGAAAGCATTTTTACCCCATCCTTTTTTAGTGAAAGCCTGTGGGCCCATCCCGTAGTCTTCCCCAACCCTGAACCTAATTTACTTTTTTTCCTTTGACAGAGAAAAACTTCTCTAAATGGCACTTCCTTTTCTGTTTCTTGAGTGAGGCCACCAGGCCTTTTCTGAGAAGTATCCACGCCCCATTTTTTAAAATAAATATCTTTATCTAACCCGGCCGAAACTTTTTCTGGGTTTTGTAGAAGGAATTCAGCAACATCAAAACCAATTCCACCGGCGCCTATGATCGCCACCTTGCTCCCTACACTCTTTCCTTTTTTTAAAACATCTGTGTAGAGAAGCACTTTAGGGTTTCCAATCCCTTTAATCCTTGGAATTCTAGGGCTTACTCCAGTGGACAAAATAATTTCATCGTATTCCATTCGAATAAGGTCTTCAGCATCAACTCTGGTCATAAGATTAATTTCCACAGAATACTTTTCCAACATTGTTTTGTAGTATTGAATAGAGCCTTCAAACTCCTCTTTCCCCGGAACCTTTTTGGCCATATTAAACTGTCCTCCTATTTGAGACTCAGCTTCATACAAAGTTACCTTGTGTCCTCTCTGGGCCGCTTCGATAGAAAAGGCCAAACCAGCAGGACCGGCCCCAACAACAGCAATTCTCTTAGCTTTTTTGGTTTCCTTAATATTATAGACCGTTTCATGACAGGCCCTTGGGTTGACAAGGCACGAACTAACCTTACCTTTAAAAGTATGGTCCAAACAGGCCTGATTGCAAGCGATACAAACGTTAATTTCTTTCTCTTTATTTTCCATGGCCTTCTTAACAAAATCAGCATCTGCAAGAAGGGGTCTAGCAAGGGAAACGAGATCAGAGTGACCTTTCTTTAAAATCTCTTCACCCTTTTCAGGGGTATTTATTCGATTAACTGCAATAACGGGAATATTTACAACTTTTTTAACTTCAGCAGTAACTTCAGAAAAGGCCCCCCTTGGAACACGTGTTGCAATTGTGGGCACCCTTGATTCATGCCATCCAATACCAGAGTTTAAAATATTTGCTCCAGCGGCTTCAACCTCTTTGGCCAGCTGTTTGATTTCATCCCAACTGCTTCCTCCCTCAACAAGGTCAAGCATAGAAATACGAAAAATGACAAGAAATTGATTACCAACTTTTTCCCTAACTGCTTTTAGTATCTCTAAAGGGAACTTAATTCGATTTTTATAATCACCACCCCATTGATCTTTTCTAGCATTTGTCCTTAAGGCGATAAACTGATTGATAAGATAGCCCTCCGAGCCCATAATTTCGACACCATCATAACCCGCCTTTTGGGCCAAAAGAGCACACTCTGCAAAGTCTCTTATTGTTCGCTTAACCCCTCTTTCACTTAATGCGCGCGGTTTAAAAAGAGCGATTGGCGACTTAATCGCCGAAGGTCCGACAGCGAAAGGGTGGTACGCATAACGTCCAGCATGAAGTATTTGAAGGGCTATTTTTCCCCCTTCCTTGTGAACGGCTTGTGTAATTTTTTGATGATTTTTTATCTGCCATTTAAAACTTAATTGGGAGGCAAAAGGACTTACTCGTCCTTCAAAGTTTGGGGCAAAGCCACCCGTAATAATTAGCCCGACTTGACCTTTGGCCCTTTCAGCATAAAATTGGGCCATGCGATCAAATCCACTTTTGGCCTCTTCAAGGCCTGTGTGCATGGATCCCATAACGACTCTATTTTTTAGAGTCATAAAACCTAGATCCAACTCTTTTAACAAGTTAGGAAATGACATAATTAAAGCTCCAAGAAAAACTACCCTATTTTAAGTTATACATTGTCTTTGACCATTTACCTAATTTTTACCTAGGAAGATTGAGTTTTCTGGCCTTTCCTCTATCGCTAAGATAGTTAGAGGAAAACATTTTTTTACAAAGGTCTCACTCATGTTTAAAGCTATACTTCTTTTTTTCATCTGCTCCCTGAGTGCTCTAGGTCAAGTCACTCCTAAGCAAGGAGTTTTTAATAAGTCTCTGTTTAAAAAAGGCCGATCATGGATCTGGAACTATTATGAAAAGGGTGACCTCGATAAGCTCTATTCCCAAGAAAAGTATAAAATTGTTAAGAAAAATAAAAGTTTGATTACCTTTGTGCTTTCTTCAAAAGTCGGGGATCAAACTGTATTTGCTAAAAGGCATAAATTCCAAGTCAATTTAAAGGTATGCCAAAATAAATTTCGCCATAGACATTATAACCCCTCTTTCATTGTTCACTTTTGGCAAAGAGAAAATGACAAATGGAAATACCTAGGTCGCGATGGAAAATCTCTTTTGTTTGAAGAAAAATTTAACTGCAATTCTTCTCTAGGAGAGGCAGATGTCTATGATCACCCACTTAGAGGGCCTGTTCTGACGGTTGGACCTTCTAAAGAAGGTTCTTATTATTTCAAGGAGAACGAGTTGCAGGGTGTTCTCTCTCATAAACACTTTAACAAAGGGACACCCTTTCACTACTTAATGTTATTGGAGTAACTTTAACTATTTTTTGGCCTTTTCATTCATTGCTTTTTCGTATCGCTCAATTTCCTCTTTGGAAATTGAGTCCCTATCCAACCTTTTATAAGAGTCCATGGCCTTTTGCCGCTCTGGACACTTGTGAACACTACCGTCTCCTTCTACGGGTACATTTTTGCGTCCCTCTTTTATCCATGTAATTTCTTTTTGGCAGTATTTACAGTTGGCCATAGAAAGGTCTCCAATTAAAATTTATCTTTCGGCAATTTCTAATCGGGTTATGTTCTAAAGTCAAACATGATGCGCAGCACCCACTTATTAACTTAACTATTGAGAGACAATCTCCTCTTTCTCCATTTCTTATTCTGGCCTATAATTAAAATGATAAAAGTTTTTTATTTAGACAGGACAAGATTATGGGCACAACTCCAGAAGAAATTCAATCCCGTGGACCTCTCCAGATCCTCATTGTTGAAGATACCCAAGACGCCCAAACTTTAATAAAAGTGTTTCTTAGAAAAACCCCATTCAAACTTACATTTGCCGATAATGGAGAAGTTGCTATTAAGGTATTTAAAGAAAGGTCTTATCACCTCGTTCTCATGGATGTAACCATGCCCGTTATGGATGGTATAAATGCACTTCGTGAAATAAGAAAATGGGAAGAAGAAATGAAACGGTCCCTAACCCCCATCATTGCACTAACGGCCAAAAGTCTCCCTGAAGAAATAGACGAACTTATGAAAGAAGGTTTTACGGGTTATTTTGCAAAACCCTATGAAAAAGAACGTCTTGTCGAAGTCATTCTCAAACACTCACTTCCTTTCAAAGAGTGAGGGTCCTAAATTGGGGTAAATAAATTTGTAATCCAATAAGTCCTCTACCAACTTTCCATAAACTTCCTTCCCAGATAAGCAAGTAGACTCTTTATAAGTTGGGGAAGGCAATGAAAAGTAATTACAAACCTCAGTGTAGTATTCTTCTTTGAGAGGATGGAAAGGTGCGACTCCATTGAAAGTCATTCCCCATTTATCTTTTTCAATAATTTTTAAAATTATTCCAATACAATCTTCCTGGTGAATCAAATTGATTGGGTTTTTTCCATTTTTAAGATCTTTTTTGCCCGATAGGGAAAAAGAAGGATGCCTCATCTTTCCTACAAGTCCACCGAAGCGAAGGATTGTCACCTTTTTTGGCCAAGACAATACTTCTTTTTCTGCCAATAGTAGGACTTCACCACGTGTAGAATTTGGCATTGGTACTGTATCTTCATCCACTTTCCCCTGATTTTCGCCATAGACAGAGGTGGAGCTTATATAAAGAACTTTTGTCAAAGGTGACTTTTGTACCTCTTTCCTAAAAAGAACAAGCTTTTCTAAAAACTCAAAAGGTTCATCACGTCTATTTAGCTTTGGAGGTATACTAATTATCAAAACATCTGAAGAGAGAAACTCTCCAATATTTTCTGGAAGGCTATCTATATCTACCAAAAAAGAGGCCTTCAAAAAGGAATCGAGAAAGGGGAGTTTCGAGGGAGTTGTCGTAGAGCCTTTTACTCCCCAGCCCCTTTTATTTAGCTCTGAAGCCAAGGGAACCCCCAGCCATCCACAGCCAAAAATACTGGCCTCTTTAATCATTTCTACGAGGTTCTCTTGATAAGGTGGTAACCAAATTGAGTTTTGACTGGCCCTGAAACTTGACCGACTTCCAAATCAAAAGCCGCTTTTTCAAATTCCTGAACCATCATACCTTTTCCAAACTCACCCAATTTACCACCCTGTTTTCCTGAAGGGCACTTCGAGAAGTCCCTTGCTAATTGTTCAAAGCTATCACCATTCTCCAACTTTTTAAGGAGGTCCTCAACTTCATACTCATGATCAACAAGTATATGCATAGCGCCAATTCTGTCTGCCATAAAAAATCCTCTTTTACTTTAATTAAGGGGCACAAAGGTAGCACACCTTTAATGAGACGACGAGAGGAGTTTCTAAGAAGTTTTTTTGAACCTTAGGCCATCGTGAATTTCATCAATATCCTGATCTTTGAGTTGTTTCAGCTGTTCAACTTTATCAAAAATAGAATGGCAACCTTCACTGGCCCTGGTTAAATAGAGGTTTAACTTCTCTTCACTAAATTCTTTTTTTTCAACCATCAAAAAGATCATATCGATATTACCTAAGACACTGGTCAGAGGGTTATAAACTTCATGGGCCAAAATTCCATGGGCCTTTAAAGTGGCCTTCAATTTAGCATCTTTTGCTAACTGTAACCTAGAGGATCGAATTTCTAAATGAGTTGCCACCCTGGCCAAAAGCTCTGGGGGGTCATAAGGCTTGGCAATATAATCGGCTGCACCGAT
>JAOMEV010000019.1 GCA_028346125.1 Bacteriovoracales bacterium
TATTTAGAATAATTCAAGTTACAAAAGGGGTTTAAAAAAATATATAAACTCTTTGAAGAAATATGCGTTTTTGAAAGAAAAAATGAACTTAAGTGACTTAAAGAGTTTTAAAACATCTATAACAAAATATAGAATTATAAAATTTATTGGAAATATAAAATATATAACCTAAAATTATTTATTTTAATAGAAGCTCGTCTTAATTAAAGAAAATCGGTGAAGTTTTGCATGGTGGTTGCGAGTTGGGGGCGAGCCTAGAGGTTTTTCAACTACGATATTGAGTTTTTGGCAAAGTATTCGATTAATGAGTGGTGTAGGGTTGAGAAAAAAGGCGCTTTGTTTCTCCTAACCTTTGAATTGTTTTAACGATAGTGATTTGGCCAAATTAAAATAAAGAGGTGAAACATGAAAATTATTTCCCTATTAATTATTGTTTTCGCGATCGTGGCCGCAATTTTTGTAGGTGGTGATATACGTGCTTTTATAGATGTTCCTTCATTACTCGTTGTTATTGGTCCTGTTATCGCATCTATTTCCGCGAAGCATGGTTTAGAAGGATTTAAAGAACTTTTTCGTGAAGGTGAAAATCAGAGCAAGATTTTACATACAATGGGAGTAACGGGCATTATTGCTGGCGCCATTGGAACAATGATTGGATTCATCATTATGCTAGGTAATTTATCTGATCAGTCCGCCCTTGGCCCTGCCCTCGCTATTGCCTTATTGACTTTACTCTATGGTCTATTAATTTTTCTTTTTACAACTCTTTTATCAACTAAGAATTTTGGAGAAAAATAATGGCAGGTAAAGTTTTATCTATCTTTATCGTTGGTTTTGCTTTTGTTGCAGCTATTCTTGCAGGGGGAGATTTAAGGGCATTTTTAGATGTTCCAAGTGCCTTATTTGTAGGATCTTCTTTTGGATTGTTGTTTCGAGTTAATTGGAAAATCGCCTCTCCGATGTCTGAAAAGGTTGAAGGAAGTGATATAACGGGTTGGGAGCTTCTTGGATACACCGCTATTTTTATGGGACTCGTTGGAACTTTAGTTGGCACAATTATTATGCTAGGTAATTTAAGTAACCCGGCCTCTATAGGACCAGCAATGGCCATTTCCTGTTTGACGACATTTTATGGTTCATTGATATTTTTATTTTCTTTTCTTTTAGGGAACTTCAGGGTGAAGTCTTTTTACCTAATGATTATTGGCTTAGATATTATACTCAATTTTTCCTGTCTCTTTGTTGTAAAGTCATCGACCTAGGCTTTTTTCTCAAAATGGGGAAGTGAAATTAAGAAGCTCGTTCCTTCCAAAATTCCTTCTTCAATATTAATTGTTCCTTTTAATTTTTCGATGTTTTTCTTAACGACATCCATTCCTATCCCTCGACCTGAAGTTTCAGTCGTATCTTCTTTAGTAGAAAATGAGGGTATGAATATGAGGTCTTTAATACCTTTGGAGTCCATATTTTCGGCCTGTTCCTCCGTAAGAATTCCTTTATCAAGGGCCTTTTTTAAAATAGCACTTTCATTTATTCCAAGACCGTTATCTTTAACCTTTATATAGATGCCATCAAACTTCTCTTTAATATCAACGATTATCTCACCTTTATTATCAATTCCGTGATCAACACAATTGGTAAAGAGGTGTATAAATGATTCCTTGAGTATGGCGATATTTTCTTGAGGAAGGTACGTGTTGTCTCCTGAAACTTGAAATAAAACTTCTTTTTCTAGTTTCTTAGCAGTATTAACCACAATATTTTTTAAATTAGAGGCCATCGTTTTTATATCAATATTTGATAATTTTTTAATCATATTAAGGATCGGATCATAGTTCTCTTCTTGAATCAGTTGTGAAACTTCGTTGTAAGTGACATTAAGAAGTTCTTTATGGACTTCTATTGTATCACCTTTTAAATGATCAAGCTCTTTACGAGGGTCGTAAAGGTCTCCGTAAATTTCTTTAATTGACTCTAGCGTATCATCTAGTGACTCTTTCAAAAGAGTGACATTATTTTTTTTGTCTTCTTCAAACCTCTTTTTGTGAGATCCTTCTTCATAGAGATTAATAAGGTCACTTTCAACTCTGTGTATTTTTGTGGCGAGAAAATTAAGGCCATAAAGTCTGGAGACGCCTTTTAAAGTATGGACGGCCCTTAAGAAAGAATTTTTACTTGTCTCTTTTTCAATGACCGTAATAAGGTCATAGGCCTCTTTAAGGAAAGTAATGAGAGAATCTTTTGAATTAGAAACAATCGATTGTAGTTTCTCAATTTTTAAGGCATTTTCATTTCGTTGTCGTTGAATATCTGCCTCTAGTTTTTCAATTTCAGTGACATCTTCAACAATAAACATTAGCTTTTCCAAAAGGCCTTCATGGAATAAGGGCATCATTCTTGTTTTAAGACTTTTATTATCAGTGTCTGAAGAAAATTTAAACTTTTTAGGAAAGTTATCTTTCATCATGTCCCATTGTATATCATCTGAATCAAAACAAGTCGCGAAACCAAATTCCAAACTACTAAATTCTCTATCTTTTGGGTTTAAATCTTTAAATAATGTTTTCCAAATGGACTTTCCTACAATCGTCTCTCCAAATATATTGTAAGAATAATTTGAAACAGGTTCTATTATTATACCTTCATTATTAATAGCAAAAACAGATTGGGCCATGTTATCCATAAGCATTCTAATACTATCTAAGGACTCTTTGAGCTGTTCAGTCCTCTTCATAACCTTTGCTTCAAGATCCTTATTAAGCTCTGAGATTATTTCTGCTTTTTCAAAGGCCTCTTTCTTTAGGTTGTTAATAAGCTCGGCAAGACCAAGTGAGAAGAGAAGCAGCTGTACGATCACTCCAAAATAAAACCCTTTGTCAAAAATAAAATGATCTAGGATGCCTATACCATGAAAAGTCTTCATAATGCCGCCTAAAAATAAGGCGCAAAAACCATAGATGATAAACTTGGAAGACTTTTGCTTTCTTACAAAGGACGAAATAGACCAAAAGAGAAGAATTGAAAGGGGAACCCCTACAGTGAATATAAGAAATCTTACAGAGAATTTAAAAGGGGTCACAATAGTAGAAAGAATATATAAAAGGCCTATAGTATTAACAAAGTAATAGGAATACTCATACTTTTTGTTTAAATCCTTTATTTCTAGGAAACGATAAAGAAAAAAACTAAGCCCAAGCACACATGACGTTACTGAAACAACTATACCTTCATTATTAAACCAAGTTAATCGAGGAAGTACATACTGACCGCCAAAACCTGTAATTGAGAGGGTAAGGATCGTGACCCCGCCCATGTAGATAGAATAGTAAATGTACTCAAGCATCCTCGTTGAAATATAAATTACAAGGTGATAGGCAAACATGATAGACAAAAGCCCTATAAAGTAAGAAAAACCCAATACCCCTTCTAATTTATCTTTATTAAATTCTTCAGGTGTAAAGACTTTTAAAGGAACTCTCATGGCCGCTGTATTTTTTAACCTCATGTAATAAACGGAATTTTTCTTAGGGTAAATTTTAAAAGGAAAAAACCTATGAGAAATTTTCTTTTTGGTATATGGAGTGAGGTCACCACTAACTTCTTTTTCCCATGTTCCATTTATATTTTGGTAAAATTCGATTCGGTCTAGTCCAGGAAATTCATAAAGTAAGTAGTAAAAGTCATGTGAATTAGAGTTCGTTAAAGAAAATTTAACCCAATAGTATGAATGGGTAAAGCCGAGGTTAGGAGCATCTTTTTTTATTTTAAAATATTTTTGATCATGGTTTCCCTTCAATATATCTTCAAACGTGAGGTTCCCGTTTTTATCTTCTAGAAAGGAGAGGTATTTTCCTAATGAGTAAGGTTTTTCACTTTTTAAAACGAGGGACTCTGCCTGGGTTGAACAAGCAATTAAAAAGACCAAAATTCCTTTTAAAATAAGTTTTAAATTTATCATGGAGTATTATTCGGTAACTTAATTTTTAAAAAATTGTATAAGATATCATGTTATTTGAAGGGAAAAAAATGCCTAAACATAGTTATTTTAAGCGGACTTTTTTAGAAAATGGGGCAAAGAAATAATAAAAGTAGTTCCGCTTGATTGCTTATCTTCGATTTGGATTTCTCCACCAAGCTTTTCTATATTTTGTTTCACAACATCCATTCCAATCCCACGCCCGGAGGTTTCTGTGGCCCCATCTCTTGTTGAAAATGATGGCCTAAATATAAGTTGTTTTATTTCCGTTGATTTCAAATCTTCAGCTTCTTCTTCAGTAAGTATTTTCTTTTCAAGTGCCTTTTTTAAGACGGCCGCTTCGTCGATGCCACGTCCGTCGTCTTGTATTGTGATATTGATTGTCTCAGCTGTTTCTTTAACAAAAATATTGAGTTCACCATCGTTTTCAATTCCATGATCTACACTGTTGGTAAGAAGATGAATAAAAGACTCTTTTAGTATGGCAATGTCTTCTTGGGGTAAATAGGAGTTGTCTCCAGTGACTTGAAAGAGAACTTTTTTCTCAAGCTTTTTCGCTGTATTATCCACGATATTTTTCAAATTAGTGGCCATACTTTTTATATTAATTTTTGAGAGCTTTTCAATCATGGAAAGGATTGGTGAGTAGTTTTTTTCTTCGAGAAGTTGTGAGACGTCTTTATAAGTGTTCGTGAGAAGAGCTTTATTAACTTCAATCGTCTCTGTTTCTTGATCATTGTTATTTTGATTTGGATCGTAAAGATCACCGTAAACTTCTCTTACTGCTTCAAGGGCACCATCCACTGAGCTAATGAGTTGCTCCACATTACTTTTCTTTTCTTCTGCAAAGTTCTTTTTATGTGAACCTTTTTCATAGAGCACAATAATTTCAGTTTCAAGATTATGTATCTTTGATGAGAGAAAATTAAGGCCATAAAGCCTGGAAAGACCTTTTAAAGTATGAATTGATCTTAAGAAATCATCTTTTTCAGTCTTATCATTTTCAAGGATATCAACTAAGTTATATGATTCTTTAAAAAAGGTAACCAGTGTTTCTTTTGAATTGGAAACAATGGATTGAAGCTTTTCTATTTTTAAATTACTTTCTTCTCGTTGACGTTTGATATCAGCTTCTAGTTTTTCTATTTCTGTGACATCCTCAACGATAAACATTATCTTGTCTAGAAGCTCGTTATGGTAAATGGGTCTCATTCTTGTTTTAAGGCTTTTGATTTTTCCATTTAAATGAAAATGAAACTTTTTAGGTACAGTGTCTTTGACCATTAACCACTGAAGATCATCAACCCCAAAACAAGTGGCAAAGACAAAAACTAATGTGGAATGTTCACTTTGTTTTGGGTCTAAATCTTTAAGTAGTGTATCCCAGATAGATTTACCCTCTATTTCTTCTCCAAAAATATCGTAAGAGTACTTAGAAACAGGCTCTGTAATGATTCCGTCCCCATCGATAGCAAAAACAGATTGGGCCATATTATCCATAAGTATATTAATGCTTGCCAAGGATTCTTTGAGTTGTTCTGTTCTTCTTATAACCTTTTGTTCCAGGTCCTTATTAAGGTTTGAAATTATTTTTGCTTTAGTAAGGGCCTCTTGTTTGAGTTGATTGATAAGATTGGCCAGACCAAGAGAGAAAAGGAGAAGCTGAGCGACAACCCCTAAGTAAAATCCATTTTTCCATAGAAAATTCGTGGGCAGAAAACCTACGCCATGAGCAAATTTAATGAGTCCTCCTGTCACTATGGCCGTGAAACCGTAGAGGACATATTTTGATGATTTATGCTTGCCTAAAAAGGCAAGGATTGTCCAAGTAAATAAAATTCCCAAAGGAATGGCAATTGTAAAAACAAGGACTCTCATCCCTATCTTTAAAGGAAAATAGAAGCTGAAGATATAATAGACTCCAGCGAGGATAAATCCCGCTCTATATGAATACTTGTAGTACCTATGCTCATTTGATAATTCCAAAAAGTTATAAAGAAAAAGTGAAAGTCCAAAAACGGCGCTTCCAACTCCAAATATAATACCTAGGTTATTAAACCACACTAAATGTGGGAGTACGTACTGACCGCCAAAGCCTGTAATCGCAAGAGTCAATGACATGACCCCAAAAAGAAAGAAACAGTAATAGACATAAAGAATCATTTTTGTAGAGAAGTAAATAATTAAATGATACCCAAACATGACTAAAAGGATGCCAATAAAAAGAGAAACAATGAGCACTCTTTCAACTCTATCTTCGTAGTAGGCCTCAGAAGTGTAGATCTTAAGAGGTATTTGCATGGCCGCTGTGTTTTTTATTTTCATATAATAGATTGTTTCTTTTTTAGGGAAAATTTGAAATGGAAAGAGGTGATGAGGAATTTTCTTATTTACGAAAGGGATGAGATCACCGCTAATTTCTTTTTTCCAGGTCCCCTCGAGATTTTGGTAGAGCTCAATGCGATCAATTCCAGGAAATTCATAAACGAAGAAAAAGGAACTTGTATTTTTTGTTTCGTTTGTTAAGGTGAACTTTACCCAGAAGGTTGAGAGCGAAAAACCAAGATTAGGAGCATCTTTGTCAATGGTAAAGTACTTTTGGGGATGATTGCCTTTTAGAATGTCATCAAAGGTTAAAGTACCTTCTTTGTCTTCCAGGATAGAAATATATTTACCAAGTTGATAGATTGGAGTTTGATCATTGAGTATCACTGTTTTTGCTTTTAGAGAAAAAGATATTGCAGAGATCAAGGAGATCTTTAAAATTAAGTTAATAAGGAGGGTTAAATACTTTCTCACGCTAATTTTATCGGTTATTTTTTTGGGACTTAAAGTGAGAAAATACTTTTAATTAAACTAACTTTATTTTTTAAATAAATCTTTCAATTCATTTTCCGAAAAGATTAGTTGAGCTCTTAATGGAAGGAAGTTTATGAAAATATGTATTATTGATGATACCCCAAAAATGGTTGAAAAAATGGTTAAGATTTTTGAGAAAAGGGATCGAAAATTTGAAATTCTTGTCGCTAAAGATGGTTTAGAAGGAAAAGAGCTGATTAAAAATAATCCTGATTTAAAAATCGCGATAGTTGATTTTTACATGACTCAGATGGATGGGCTTGAAATGGTCAAATCCCTTATAGAAGAGGCGGTTGAGCTCCCTCCAATTATGTTTGTAACCACTGAAGTTAGTCATGATGTTAGAGTGGAAGGTGGTAAATATGGGATCAAGTTTTGGATGGTAAAGCCCATTGTTGATGATATTTTTTATAATGCGGTTTTAAATATTATTGATAAAGAGCACTCCTCCTAATTTTTTCATTTATCAAAATCATTTTTATCTATTTTCTAAATAATCAATAGATGTTTCATTCGTAATTTTTTTGCACCAGAGAAAATAGCTTTTTTAATATTGCCTCGCATCCTATAATGCAGTATCGAAAAGAGTACTTATTAAATAGAGACTGTTGATGAATAGACGCTTCCTTTTCATCCTTCTTTTTTTGGCAATTCTGTCTATCACTCCTGTGATTCAAAGTGACCTGATTGAAACAAGATCCTTCGGGAGCTACTCCTCAGGTCGCACACCCTCCTCTAGTAAAGGCGTTTTAAGCACGCCTTCTTCAACATTGTATCTAGGTAGGGAAGTTATCAACAAACCAGAGGAGGATGATATGTAAACTAAGAATTATTTTTTATGGTATTTATGACGTTTTTAATAAGAGGCATTTGCTGAAGGATCTCGGAGTAATCCCAGTGGTCCTGATGGTATATGATTTTTCCCTCTGTATTAAAGCGTAGTTGGGACATGCCTAAGTTTTTGGTGACTTTTAGTGACCTAAAATAAAGGACCATTTCCCATCTTATGTAAGCGTCTTTTTTTCCGTAGGCCACGTCGAGAATGTTAAATTCGGCCTTGGAGATTTTTTTAAAGGTACCATCAAAATATTTTTTTATGCCCTTAACCCCTTGCACACTGTGAATGCGGTCATTTAAAAAGGCATCTTCCGCATAGAGGTTTCCCAGCTCACTTGCTAGAGTTTGTTTTTGATACGTTGAAAAAACTTTGTTGAAAAGCTCAACAGTTTCTTTCGCTTTTGGAAAGTCTTCTAATTGAACGGCCAGTTCATCGCTTTTTTTCAAAGCATCCATTAAATCTTGGTGTTTGTAAGCGTGACTTAAATTGATCATAAATAAAGAAGCTGTCATTAAAATAATTGTTTTCATAGTTATCCCCCAGAGTTAACTAGGATTCAATACATTTGTTTTATTTAAAAGTAAAACTAGCTCAGCGCGTCTATATTGAGATCTAAGATTTCACCCATCCATACAGCGTATTCAGTGTGGTCTAAAAGGTCATTTCCCGTGACTGGATGGAGAAAGATGGTGAGACCATCTCTATTTTTCATAAGCCAGGTCATCATTGAGGCCAGTTGGTCTTTGGAAAAAAGGAGCTGGCAGCTCCATTTTGGGTGAGGTCCAACTGGCCTTTCATGCATCTTTCCTATTTTGATGTTCCCAGGGACCTTTTCGACTAAGTTTTTGGCCTTTGGGAAAGAGGTTTTGTCATAGTAAATGTGTGCGTGAAACTGGTCCATATATCCCTCAACAGTCCTCAGCAACTCGGTCAGGAAGTGGAAGACTTCTCCGGTGCTCGAAGTGGTAACCTCTAATATTTGCCTCTATATCCTCAAAAAGTGTAAGGTGACAAGTTTCGCCATTTTTATACGTGCTCTTTATGAGGGTAATTTTAAAGTCTGTTTTAATGACCTCAGGTTTATTTTGGAGAACATCATTGAGGTCAGATGTGTCTCTTGTAAAAAGGCAAGGCCCATCTTCTCCAACATTTCTATGGTTGAGAATTGTTTTCTCTGCAAGCTCTGGGACAATGATTTTGACAAAGTAGGTCTGTCCGTATCCAAGGTTTGTAAACTTTAACTTTGCTTTCCCTATATCTACCGGGAGAGAGACAACTTTTTCACTAATAACTTCTTCCGCAAAACAAAGGGTTCCCATGAAAAATATTAAAGGCATTAAAAATTTCATTTTTTTCTCCTATAGTTTTTTTATATTGACGATAAATTTACCTGTTAAAAATCCACTTTCATCTTTTTTAAACTCAACGATAACCTTATTTTTCTCTTCATTGCTGAGTCCATTTAAGATGCCGTCTCTTTGGTTGAACTCGTTACCTTTGAAATAAAGTTGGGTAATAAGCTCTTCATAACCTCTTAAGCTCACCTTATAGTGAATATGGGGAGGCCTGGTCCAATATCTGCTTGCTTTATAAGCTCCTGGGATAATTGTTTTATAGGAGTATTCTCCTTTTGAGTTTGTTTTCATTAAGGCGTAATACTGAAAATGAGGGTCAATCTTTGCTCTCGATGTGTCAGAAGGGTGGTTGTATCTCCCCGTATGGCAGGCCTGCCAAACTTCGACGACAGCATTTTCAACAGCCCGGCAAAATTGGTCTTGTATTATTCCTTTGACTACAACCACCTGTCCTTTTGCTTGTTGTCCTTTAACCATGGTAAGGTCTGCATCAGTGTCCAAAGGACTTGTTGTTGGATAAAAGGGCCCCTCGGGTTGCTGAGGAGTGAGTAAAAACTTGCATGAATCGGCCAAAATTCCTTTTGAGGCAAGACCCGCGATTGAACCAATTATAAATTTTCTTCTGTCAAAGCTCATAGGACCTCCTTTAGTAATAGTTTGCCTAAGATTGAGGATAAAAAGAAGTGGCGAAATTGTGATACTTGATATAGGTTAAAGCCTATATATGAATATAAAAGATCTTGAAAATTTTTATAACATCCATACCTATAAAAGCTTCTCTTTTGCTTCAACTATGCTTGGAGTCACCCAACCGACCCTGTCTGAATCGATTAAAAGGTTAGAAAAGGAAATTGGTTTGACTCTTTTTTATCGGTCAAAAAAAGGCATCAGCCTGACCCCTCAAGGTGAACAGGTCTTAAAAAAAGCTAAAAAGCTTTTAAATATTAAAAGTGAAATTCAAGGGCTTGCGAAAAATGACGACTCTAACACCTTAATTGTTAAAATAGGCTGTCACTCTATAGTAGGACGCTATTTTCTTACCTCCTTTCTCAAGGAGTTACATTCTAATATCACAGTCCATTTGGTTCATTCTCATTCGAGAGACATTCAAAACTTCATCCAAAATGGAAAGGTGGATATTGGAGTTGTTGTTAACCCTATCCGTAATCCGGACCTTATCATTAAGAAAGTCTGTAGCGATAAAATTTGTATTTGGCGTCCTAAATCCTCATTTCGAAAGGATCAGTTCGTGGCCGATTTGGAATTATCACAGGTACAGTCTCTTTTACGTTCTTGGAAGGAGGCCCCTTCACGGCATATTTCTTCCACGGATTTTCAGGTTATCGGAGAATTGGTAGAAGAGGGGCTGGGTTATGGGATTCTGCCTGAGCGCTTTGTTCTTCGGGAAAAACTGAAGTTAAAAAATGTATTTCCCGCTCATTTTTATAAAGATGAGTTCTCTCTCGTTTATCGACCGGAGTTTGGAAAAAACGAAGCCGAGCGCTTTTTGATCAAATCACTAACAAATGCCCTTCGCTTGTAAATTAGTCATATTGAGGTTTGTAGGGAATTAAGTAAAAGCCCACATTGCTAAAAGGTTTTGCACCTTTGCCCAGCTTTTTTAGGCGATTATAGATGCCGTAGGTAGGTTTTTTGAAGGTATCTGTGAGTTTGAAGGCCTTACCTACTTTGGAAGGTTTATTCCACCAGCCGCCTTCAAAAGCACCGACAAAGTGGTATTCTTCCCATGTGACAAAGCCTGCAACAAGTAAATAAATCTTTTTATCTTTGGACTTTTTACTAAAGGCCTCTTTGGTTAAATATTTGAGCTTGGGCCCTGTGCCTAGGAGAATCCCCTTATCCATTTTCAGGGCCTTTTTTAAGTTCTTTTTATTAACGTTGTAGGGCCTTTCAACAGGAGAGTTTTTTATTCCACCGGGAGTGTGTCTTCTTGAATGAGTGCTGAAGGCGTAACAGTTTCTCTTATTGTTATCTAATTTCTTTGCAACTTTATCAGAGGCCAAAAGTATTTTGTAAGGAGTTCCTCTGTACTCGACATAAATGTACTTTGCTTTTTTAAGATCAACGCTTTGGGCATGGAGGCCATTAAAGGCCATCAACAAGGCAAAAGAAAAGATTATTAACTTCATTAAGTCCCCTTATGAAAAATGGAATTTCAAAAGGGATCGGTCTTTTCCTTTAAAAGGTTAAAATATAGCTAAGTACTTGAAATTAAACAGTATCTCTAATTTAACTGGCCTCAACTTTCCAACCCTACCTTTAAGAAAGCTCTATAAGATATTGAAATTTAATACTGAATCTTTTTTGAAACCAAATTCCCCCTGAAAATGAATGTTGAAAAATCAAAAAATTCATTATTATTAAATTAAGATCAACATGGGTAAGTTTAGGAACAGAAGTTGAAAAGTAAAAAAGACAAAGTTGTAGAAAGTGGAGCTCTTGAACAAAAAAGAAACTTACCTATAGCGATTGTTCAAAACTATAAAAAGTTAAAGTGTGAGAATGGAGCTGAGTGCACGTTGAAGGAAGCTGAAGAGGAATTTCTCGTTTTTGCGGAGCTAGTTCAGAAGTTGAAAGACTACAGATAAGAGACAAAGCAGGGGGGCAGCGTCCCCTTTTTGTCTTTTTCGAGATTGCCAAACATCAAAATTTACGAAAAAATCAACACCGTTTTTATCTCCTTAAAAAAACGGTGTTATTATGAAGGTTTTTCTTTTAGGTTTACTTTTTTCTTTTAACAGTTTCTCTACAAATCTCCCGGGTTGTTATTACTTTAAAGAAAAGGGCATTGTTCACTTCAAAGCAAATGATGAGACCTCTTACTACTCATGCTTTGGGTATTTTCATGGTCTTTTACACCCCAATGAAATGGACTTGATGAGAAGAAGGGCCTTGGGGACTGCCAGTGAAGTTAAAGGACGCTCAGAACTTCATAATGATTTTTTGATGCGAATGTTAAATTTTGAAAAATTCTCAAAAAGACTCTTCAACAGTTTGGGCCCTAGTGTAAGGGAAAACCTATCTTATTATTCCATGGGAGTTAACCGTGGAATGAAAGAGTTTATGAAAAAAAGTACTGTGGAAAATAGAGATGACCTTCAAAAATGGAGGCCTCAACATACGATGTCCCTTGTACTCCTTTATATTTGGGAGCAGTCAAAGCAGGACTTTTTAAAAAAAATGAAAGAGCAGGATCTTTTGCAACGGTATGGAAAAAAGGCCCTCAGAACCAAAGGCCCCTATAAGATCTACAACAAAGTGAAGATCAATTCATCTTTTTTAGATGGAATACTTTCTTCTTTTAATCATGACACGAGAGTTTTTCCGGACCTCCTTGAGCATCGGAGGTTTGGAAGTCCATTTTTCTCTTCTGTGATGCATGGTGAAAATGGCCCTTTAAAAATGATAGGAGCGTCCATTCCAGGAATCCCTATCGTCACCCAGGGGACAAATAACTTCATTTCTTGGGTTTTACGCCCATCTTTCAATCAAGTTAAAATTTCCTTTGTTCCTTCGGATTTGGAGACCTACCAGATCTTTCCAACAATCAAAATTAAAGGCGGTCTTACAAGTGAAAGTAAGAGTTACGAAGTTACAAAAAAGGGCCACCCGATTATTCCAGTAAAAGCACCAAAAGATAAAAAGGCCCTTCTTTCTTGGTCGGGGTTGAATTTAAACCCAAAAGACTTAGAGAGTCTTTTCACATTTGGAGAAGCTCAGAGTTTAGGAGAATTAAAGACACAGGTCGACAAAATGCCTCTAGGGCAGATTTTTGCTTTTGACCGGGAAGGCAATATTGGAGCGAGTTCAACAACTGGACATACGGCCATTGGCATCGGGAGTGAATCTCTTGAGGACTTTTTACGGCCTCATTTTTTGAAAGGGCGGTTTTTGTTAAATCCTGAGATAAAGCAAGGGAAAGATCTTGGCTGTTTTTATTCAGATAAAAAACATAAAAAAGTTTTCAAGCGTCTTCTTTCTTTTTTAAAAAGGCGATCAGCTTCAAAAATCTCTTTTGAAACAAACTGGAATGGAGAGTTTCGTGACGATTGTAAGGCCTGTAGCTTTTACACTGAATGGGTGAAAAACCTTCGACAAAAAAATGGCCTTTCTGCTGATGAGCTCGTTTATTTTAACGATATAAACAGTTCTCACGTAAGAAAGTCATTTAGAAAAACGCTCAAGTCTTTTAAAGAAGGTGTTCCAACCTGGGCCAATTATAAAAGTTATTTCTCAAAAAAGAATATCAAAGCTGTTTTTGTTCAAAATGGAGAGCAATCTCAGTTCTTTTTTACTAAAGAAGGATCATGCTCTCCGGAAAAAATAAAATCTCAGTTTAATTGGGATGAAGAGAATCTTCATTACATAAGATTTTCTACTGGAGTGGAATGATACGTCCGTCTGCTACAACCTGGTAGTTTTCGGTCATCCGAGTTGTTTTTGTCATACTCTTAATTGTGTATGTAATGCTCATAAGGGCAGAAACAAGAGGATTTTCTTTTGTTCCATGGTTAACAACTTCAAGAAGTCTCGTGTGTGAATCAAACTTCTTTCCCCAACCTAATTTTATGTTTATAGGTGTAATATCAACTCCTGCTAGAAACTTCCCTTGTCCTTTGTAGGAGCCGCCGTAGGTAAAGTGAACTGAGTATTTGAAATTGACGTACTCTTTTCCAGACCTTGTTTTTGCAACGAAGGAGAAAGTCTTGGCCTTTGGAAGTGACCAGTTTTCTAAGTCCATAGGAACAAGGTCTCTGCCTTCAACTTGGGGTAGGACACTAATAGGTTGGTGAGAGGATCTAATAACAGGTTTGCCTTGAACGACGAGGTCCCATGCTCTTTCGCCAATCGTAATAATGGCCTTGATAATTTCCATTGGGTTGCGGCCACCTCTCATATGGTCATCGTGGTTCTCAAACTTGGGAGTAAAATATTCAGAGGGATCATCTTCCATAATGAGCTCAGTTGTATGGTAATCGTTAGCGCTTGCGGAAAATGAAATAAAGCTAAAAACGAGGGCGAGCAGTAGACCTTTTTTCATAATAAAACACTCCTTAGTTTGTTAAGAGAAAAGTAAACAGATTCTAGCTTAAGAAAAAGTAAATACCAAATGTTTTGAAGGAGTCTCCACTAAACATAATGTATTTCTAAAAATGAAATATTTTCTGTTAAACATTGTTTTTTCTCAACAGTTGTCTAAAAAAAACCGTTAATTAATCCAAGATGAACTGCCAAAAGACCATTATAAGAAGACTTATTTTTTCTCTCATTATTTTGAGTCAATGGTTTTGCATATCCTTGTTTTCAAAAGAAAAAGTGCCCAGTCCAGTCAACGGCGTCTTGAGTTTGAAAGGCCATAATTTTGATATAAAAAATTCTTTTTCTTTAGAGGGAGAATGGCGATTTTATTGGAAGAAGTTTCTTGGACCTAAAGATCTTGAAAATAAAAAACTCTTATCAAAAGGCAAAAAAATAAATATCCCTGGCCTGTGGGCCAGAGACAACGATGACAAGATTGAACCTTTTGGGCATGCAACTTATCTTCTACGGGTAAAAGGGGCCAAAAAAGGAACGAACTTTTCGTTAACGGTAACAGACGTCGCTTCTAATTTTAGAATGTATGTTTACCAAGGTGAAAAGTTTGAAGATATTGGTGGCCTTGGCACAGTCAGCTCATTGAAAAAGGAATCAAATCCACAAATTGGTAGCTTTATAGGGGACTTTGTTGTCAAAAAGGAGTCATTTTTCATTCTGATCCATGTATCTAACTTTCATTTCAATGACGGGGGCTTCCAATATCCTATAAACCTAGGTATTCAAAATGAGCTTCAAGAGGAATTTGAAGGCATCAATTATAAGAGATTTTTTATTTTAGGTATTTTTCTCATAATGGGGATCAATCACTTTGGAATTTATTTTCAACGAAAAGAGGATAAGGGAAGTTTTTGGTTTAGCCTTTTTTGTTTGATTATGGCCGCTAGATTCTTGTCAATTAACTCTCATTTAGACGTCTTGTTTCCCTCTCCCAACGTCTGGTCATTTTATTTAAACAAAAAAGTGGAGTATTTAACCTTTTTTCTATCAGGGCCCATCTTTTTAGAATTTTTAAAGTTTCTTTTTGATGATTATTTCAAGCGGGGACTTTTACGGGCCTTTTGGATATTGTGTGGGACTCTTTCACTTATTACAATTTTTACTCCAGTTTCATTTTTTGTGAGAATGACGGAGCCTTTTCAAATCGTGATGCTTTTAGCATCGGGTTTTATGGTGACACAGGTGACAAGGGCCGCCTTAAAGGATGTCCCTTATTCCAGGATTTGTTTAGAAGGTCTCGTTGTTTTGGTTTTTGGAGTTGTTTGGGATATTTTAATTGCAAACCAAATTATTCCACCTCCCAGAATTTTTCTTTTTACAAGTACAGTTTTTGTTTTTGTTCAAAGTTATATCATTTCCAAAAAGTTTTCGTTTGCTTATGAAATTGCGGAACAACTTAATGTTGAGCTTGAAGAAAAGGTGGCAAAGAGAACAAAAGAGATTTCAGGACTTCTTAATAATTTAGAAAATTCAATATTTTCTGTCAGAAAGGACCTTAGGGTTCATCCTCCTTTTTCTCAATATTCCGAAACTCTTTTCAAAAAAAATATAGAAGGAAAGAGCATATTTGACTTTCTTCTTTTGCATATTGAAAGAGGAAGTCGGAAATATAACGAAACAGTTCTCAATTTTGAGTCAATTTTTGGAGATGACGAATTAAACTATTCTTTTATTGAAGGAAACTTTCCTCAAAGTGTTATTTTAAGTGATTCTGAAAGACCTGAGGGAAGGACCTTAAAAATTTCCTACTCCCCGATATACGATAAGAATGAACTTGTGGAAAGACTCATGTTTATTGTTGAAGATATCACCGAGTTTGAGCGGTTTTATCAAGAAGCGCAAATGGATCAGTTGAGTTACAAATTCATTAAAGAAATTTTGACCATCGAAAATAAAAAAGAATTAGTTGGTGTTTTGAGAGAATCCATTAAATCAGGGCTTGATACTCTTGAAGAACTTCTTTCTCCAAAATCTGATACATTTGAAGACGATTACTTTTTAAATAATTACAAAACAATGGTTGAGGAAGTAACAACAAATGTAAAAATCATGCCGACTCTCAGTGAAAAAATTCATATCAAAACGGCCGATTTTGATTATACGTCTTTAATGGGTGAGACCGAGTATGGGAATAAAAAAAATAAAGAAAAGATAAATTATCAGTTAGAAGTTACTGATAAAATAAGTGATATTCTGGAGTATTTATTAACTTATGGGAACGTTATAAAGCTATTTTACCCAGTTCATTTCGATTTACCTTTTGATAATGTTATTGAGGAAAAAGTCAGTGATTTAAAAATACTCCTCATGAACCTTTTTGAAAAAACCTTTCTTGTTCGAGATATTGAGGTGATCGACAAAGACAGGCTCGCAAGAATGGCAAGTCTCGCGAGGCTCTATCCTGAGTTTGATAGAGTTATGAACCTGATTCAACAAAGAACAAAATTTATTTCTTTGCTTCTTAGAGCAATTGAAAAAGAAAAGGCCTCAAAAACCTTTTCGACCCTGGCAACTCTTTTTAAGCAGATGCCTCCACAAAATAAATTAAATGAAACGGTCCTGAATCAAAATTTGATTCTTCCTTATAAACAAATGTTGAAACTGGACCTCGAAGGGAATTAGATGAAAGGGCTTGTTTTACAAATCATTATTTTAGGACTTCTATTCGGGAATAGGGCCTTTTCTGATGAGGTAAGGCGTCTCAAATATACTGAGGAAAGAGAGAAATGTCGCTCATACAATCCTTTGAAAAGACCTTTGTTTGGAGATGTCCATGTTCATACCTCTAGGTCTTTGGACGCTGCTACACAAGATGCAAGGACAACTCCTTATCAGGCCTATCAATTTGCTAAGGGGAAGAGAATGCTTCTTCACCCATGGCTTCCCAAATCAAAAAAAGGAAGGGCCCACCCCGCTAATTCTTTTTTGAAAAGCGGTACATCTTTCAGTGAAGAACCAAAATTTGATGCCTCGGCACAAAGGAGCATTCAAATTGGGCGCCCTCTAGACTTTGCTATGGTTTCCGATCATGCGGAGTTTTTTGGGGAGTTAAGAGTTTGTGGTGACAAAAAAAATTATCCCAGACCTTATAGGTCCATGACTTGTAGGCGTTTAAGAAAAGATCTTTTCGCCCATGGTATGAGTATGATTAAGCGCTATTTGGCAGGAATGAACATCAATAGTCATATGCATAATAGTAAACCTCTAAGAAGAGCGAGGCTTTGTGGAAAGAAAGGAGAGAAATGTAGAAAGGCAGCTAAAATTGGCTGGAAAGAGGTTATCGATGCTGCAGAGGGCTCTTATGATAAGTCTGAAGATTGTAAATTCACCTCATTTATTGGATATGAGTACACCCTTTCTCCTTTAGGTACCAACCTTCATCGTAATGTTATTTTTAGAAATGATAAAGTCCCAGACATTCCCTACTCAGTCATGGAGGCCAAACACCCTGAGGTCCTCTGGGATAAACTTATAAAAAACTGCCTTGAAAATGAGACTCTAAAAGACAGTAATGGTAATGGGTGCGATGTTATCGCCATTCCTCATAACTCAAATATGGGTGGTGGCCGGTTTTTTGAGAGGAAAATAAGAACCATATTCAATGCTGAAGGGAAACTACAGGGTGACTTTAATAAGGACTATGCTAAAAAAAGAATAAAAATGGAGCCTTTAATAGAAGTTTTCCAACATAAGGGAGACTCTGAATGTCACTATTATAAAAAGGGAAGTTTACTCAAACAAGCACCTATAGTGAGTAATTCAGATGAATTTTGTAGATTTGAAAAGTTCCCTTATAACAACCTTACCGCAGACAAAGAAAATATGTTTGAGAAGTGGTTTACTGGAAAGTTACCCTTCTTTTTTTCAACCCTTTCAACTTACCCGGCCAAAAGTAATTTTATTAGAGATAGCTTAAAAAGAGGGCTTCAGCTAGAGACAAAAATTGGTGTCAATCCTTTTAAATTTGGAGTTATAGGCAGTACAGATACCCATATCGGTACACCAGGTGCCACAAACGAGACTTCTTTTAAAGGGCATGGTGGCGCAGGTGCTGGGAATACAAAAATCGAAGGGAAGGGGGTTCCCTATGCCAAAGATGGATTTCCCAAGGAAAAAAATTCAAGGGGGCTCGCTGATTTTATGTCTTATGGGCCAGGTGGATTAGCAGTAATTTGGAGTGAGGAAAACTCAAGAGATTATATTTTTGATTCCATGAGAAAAAAAGAAACCTATGGTACAAGTGGAACTAGAATTGTCCTTCGATTTTTTGGAGGGTGGGACTACACTGAGGATGAAAAAAAATCCCTTTGTAAAAATGTTAAATTTGACCCAGAAGGGGCCGGTTTGACCGGGGGAGAATTTGTATCCAAAGGCTATGAGAAGGGCGTTCCCATGGGAAGCGACCTTAAAAAACGTCCGAGTAATGCAAGCGCCCCAACTTTTGCTTTAGCTGCTTTAAGGGATCCAGGACATAAAACAGATGGGGAAAGAAAGGATGTTGAAGAAAGGAGTACTCCTTTAAAAGTTATCCAGATTATTAAAGGCTGGGTCGACTCTAAAGGGAAATCTCATGAAAAAGTTTATAATGTTTCTGGTAAACCAGATAACGGCTCTTCGGTCAATTTAAACACATGTGAGTCCGAAGGGCCTGCAACCAATGAGTTATGTGGGTTTTGGACTGACCCTGATTTTAACCCCAATGAGAAATCTTTTTATTATGCCAGGGTTATGGAAAATCCAGTTTGTCGTTGGTCTTGGGGACAATGTGTTGACTTTGTTAAAAAGGAAAGGCCAAATTCAACACCAAAGAAGTATTTTCAACATCATTGTTCAAGCAAAAAGAACCAAAAATTGATTCCAGAAGGTTTTAGAGAGTGTTGTCTTCATAAGCATTTGGATAAAGTAAACCCAAAAAAATGGGAAAAAATTCAACTGGGGACATATGATGCCACCATTCATGAAAGGGCCTGGAGTTCTCCAATTTGGTTCAATCCCGAGAAAAAATAAATTTTATTGACTCTGTTATTTTTATCTAACCGTTGCTAAATGAACTCTATTCATGCCAAAAAAGTCCCATGAATAAAAAAGGTCAAAAAATCTGTGACAAAGTAACCTCGATGCCAAAAGTATGGTGGAAAGACAATCCTGTCATGACTCATTTCTTTAACTCCCTTTCTGTTCTTCTCCCTGTTGGTGAGGCCTTTTTTATAAAGAGTGTAAAATATTATGAAAAAAAGATTACAAAAGAGAGCTTATTAGAGGATGTTCGCCTCTTTTTACACCAAGAGGCCCAGCACCATAAAGAGCATAGTGCATGGAACGATATGATTAAGGCCCAAGGCCATAACGTGGAGGCTGTTGGAAGGAGTTTTAATCTTTTTATAAAGTATGGGCAAAAATATCTGACCCCCATTCAATTACTTGCTTTCACAGTTGCTTCTGAGCATGTGACAGCTGTTTTGGCCAGAATTGTTCTTAGTAACCCAAGGTGGTTAGACGGAGCATCTAAAGAATATAGAAGAATATGGTTGTGGCATGCTTTTGAAGAATTAGAGCATAAGGCCGTGGCCTTTGACTTGTATCAAAACGTTGGAGGGTCCTATTTCCTTCGTGTATTTTCCTTTCTTCAGACATCCTTGGTTTTTCCTCTTTTTATTTTTGAAATGATGGTGAAGTTTTCTCTAAAGGATAAAATTCTTTTTAAATTGAGGACATGGAGACAGGTTTTCGACTTTGGACTTCTAGTGGGGAAAGATTTTTTTAAAATTATGTTTTATATTGGTGAATTTCTTTTACCTTCATTCCATCCTAAAAATCATAATGATGAAGGTCTTATTCATCATTATGGCCCTCTCTTAAAGAAGTTTTGTAGGCCAACTTAATTCTTTAGTTTTAGAAGTTCTTTGTAAGGAAGAATGAGATTATTGTTTAGTATAGTTCCATTTATTTTATCGCGTGATGGAATTTGCCTTATAAGAGACGCCATTGACGAAAAATTTTTGGATTTATCTGCGTTACCTACAGCTTTAAGTAAAAGTGAAATAAACTTGGCCCTTTGTCTAATGAGAACCATTGTGCTGTCAAAATCTTTATAAGCTTTGGCCGCTTCAGACATTTCTGCAAGCTTATCTTTATTGATGGACCCCAGAGTTTTAACCAAAAAAGTTTTATCAAAAAGATCCATCAACATTGATTTGAGCTCTTTGACTTTTTCCTCAATTATTTTTTCGAAGGTAAAGCTAAAATTAACAGTATGAAAAAGTTTGGTCACATTACTGTAAATTAAAAGAAATTCGAGTATATCGTTTATTATTTCTGTGGCCTCTATCTGGTAACTTAGCTGTGTGAAATCTTTATTTCCATAATCCTGTTCCCCTTTTATAGAAGTATAATCAAACTCTGTTAACTTTTTCTTAATATTTTTACTCAAAAAAGAAAAATCGGTAACATTTTGGACGATTTCCTCAGAACTTTTTTTGTAGCTATTTAGAATATAATCTGCGGTATAGGTTCTGGCCTTCGGAGAAAGAAAGTCTTCCAGCGTATCAAGACTTATTTTTATTGATTGTTCCAGCTTTTCGATAAGAGATTTCTTATTTTCAACTTTTATAATTTCTTTGCTAAAGATATAACTCAATTGATCCATTTTCGCTTCTTTATAAAAAAGTTCAAAGTCACTGATGTCTTCAACAATAAACATGAGCTTTTCCACTAGCTTTTGGTCATTGTATATCGGTGAGTAGGAAATTTTTAGGGTTCTGCCCTCAGGTCTCTCATCGTCTGCCAAAGCAGTGGTACTTGGAAAGTTACCTTCAATAAAGTCATAATTTAACTTATCCTGTCCGAAAATAGATGCGAAAGTCGCATGATACTCAACGTCTGATCGGCTACCTTGTTTTACACTTTCAAAAATAAAGTCAAAAATATTTTTGTTTTCAATATTTTTTTTGAATATTATTTCAGAGTATTTTGAGACAGGCGGGATAACGTTTAAATCTTTATCGATATGAAAAACAGAGTTTTGGAGGTTGTGAAGGAGCATCGAAATTTCCTCAGTGCGCTCACTAATTTTATTACGGAGGTCTTTTCTGAGCGCCTCGGCAACTTCATAAGCAAACGAAAACTTTTTGGAAATGATATAACTTTGAATAAAAACAAAAATAACACTTGTTGCAATCGCGAGTCTAGGCGGAGGAAGAATCGAATTCTCGACTAGAATGTCCCAAACAATTCCAAACATAAAAACAGAAAGACCGGCCATGCAAATTCTGGAATAGGGTATGTTTTTTATAGATGCTCTTAAAATTTGAATTAAAATAAAAATGATAAAAAAGAGGACAATAATTTGAAAGGCGTTTATTGTAAGGGAAAAAATATTAGAGGTAGTCAATAACACAATAGCGGAAAAAAGACCTGAGGTTATCCAAAAAGTTTTCATAAATTTATCTGGGAAGTAATCTTTAAAAAGATATCTTAGAAACTCGCTAAAAATAGGTCCGCCCAGGTAAAAAGTTAAAAATTCGAGTTTTCTATTGAGTTCAAAGGAAAAGACGCTTGGATTTGGAAAGATATAATCGAGATAACTTTTTGCAGATAAAAATCTAAAAACAATGATAAAGCAGAATATTCCAAACCAGAAACTACCTTTGTCCTCTCTTCTTTGATAGAAAATACCAAAGTGGTTAATTCCTATGATGAGATAAATTCCTATGATAAAGAAGCTTCTATATTTGACACCCTCAGAGTTTTCTCGAATATCTTGCTTATTTCCAATGGCAACGGAGTTAAAAAGACCCCCTGTTCTATAGTGAAAGTTTGCTCCGTGGAGCAAAATATAAAGGTCACCACCAGTAGAGGTAAAGTTTCTGACCAAGTCTCCAAACTGGGGGATCGTGTTTGATTTTTTAGTGCCTGGTTTTCCGACTCCACCTAAAAAATAAGACTTATCATTTTGAATAATAAATAACTTGAAACTTGAACTAAAGCCTTGAAGTTGAATACTGAGTTTTTCACCTTTTTTTAAACCAGTAACTTTTGTAAACAAACTTCCGTAACCATAAGCTTTAAAATTCTTGTTTGCATTCCAAAGTCCTGGAACGGAAATACTTTTTGCTTTTTTTAATAAGGCCTCATCTTTTAGATCTTCAGGTTTTAAAAATTTATTCCAATAGAAATTCCAATTCCCTTTTATTTTAGCAGGTCCTGATTTTTTAAAGTTGTAATCTTCTAGATTTATAACTCCATCGATAACCTGAGGGGAATACACCTCCTTAGAGTGAGCGAAACTCAATAAAAGAAAAAAAATAAGGAGGGTCTTTATATTAATCATCCTTGTATTTAACGGGTGTTTTAAGCTCTTAATTGAGGAGAATTTTCTCGATGACTTCAAGAATTTTATTTTGATTAAAAGGCTTGGGTATCCATGCTTTAACTCCCAAACTTTTGGCCTGCGCTTTTACCAATGGACTTAGTTCAGTTGTGTAAACCAATATGGGGAGGTCTTTCGTTTTTTCATTACTGGCGACAATCTCAATGAAGGTCATACCATCCATTTCAGGCATGTTAAGGTCAGATATAATAAGCTTTATGTCCTCATTTTTTTCAAGTAAATCCAGACCTTCGAGCCCACTTTCCGCTTCGTGAACAATAAAGCCATGGACATTTAAAAATGATTTAAACTTTAATCGAATTGTTGAGGAGTCATCTACAATTAGAATTTCCATAGGCCCCTTAAAAAGTGTACTAAGTACCATTTTAAACGACGTTTAATTTTTTGTTAAGCTTTTAAGGTTCTCAATAAGCTTAGTTTAGGTTTTCAAAGCTTTTTCCCTCCTTGACAAGCTTTTCCAAAAGTGGAGAAGGTTTCCAAAAAATGGGGTCTTCTTTGGCAAACTCTCTGATATCATTGAGTACCTTTTCAGGCCCAATCATATCGGCGTACTTCATAGGTCCTCCTCTAAACCGTGGAAACGCATATCCATAGAGTTCAACAACGTCGATATCTGAAGGCCTTGTGGCCACTTCTTCATAAAGGACATTGGAAGCTTCATTAATCATTGCTGCCAAATAGCGTTCTATAACTTCTTCATTGGTAAAAGAGCGGGGCTTGATTCCCTTTTTGGACCTCTCTTCCTCGATTATTTTGAGAACTTCAGGATCTTGTTTACCCTTCCTGGAGCCCTCTTCGTAAAGATAATAACCTCTGCCAGTTTTTTGTCCAAACCAACCATTTTCACAAAGACGATCAGGAATATGAACGTAACGATCCTCTTTTTTTCTCGTGGAAGCAGATCGTTTCCTATTGGCCCAACCTATGTCTCCCCCAGCGAGATCAAACATTTCAAAAGGCCCTATGGGGTAACCAAACTCCCGAATGGCCTCATCAATTTGATAAGGAGTTGCACCATCTTCCATGATAAAAAGGGCGACCTTTCCATAGGAACCCAAGATTCTATTGCCAATAAATCCATCGCAATTACCCGCTCTAACGGGAACCTTTCTCATCTTTTTGGCCAACTTGATCCCTGTAGACACAACATCTTTAGAAACCTTTGAAGGCACAACAATTTCCAAAAGCTTCATAAGGTTGGCCGGTGAAAAAAAGTGGAGCCCTATAACATCCTGAGGACGGTTTGTTTTAGAGGCCAATTGGTCAATATCCAGATAACTTGTGTTGGAAGCAAGCACCGCACCTGGTTTAATCACTTTATCTAATTTTTCAAAAACACCTTGTTTGACAGACATTTCTTCAAAAACGGCTTCAATAACCATATCAACATCACCGAGATCTTCAAAAGAAGTGGAGGGTTTATAGCGTTTTAAAACCGAACCGACTTGTTCTTTAGTCATACGGCCCTTTTCTATATGTCGGTTATAGACCTTCTCTACATTTTTTTGACCTCTTTTTATACTGTCTTCATCTCTTTCCACCATTGTTACTTCAAAACCAGCATCAAGGGCCGCGATTGTAATCCCAGAGCCCATGGTTCCTCCACCAATAACGCCAACTGTTTCAAGTTTTCGCGCTTCAGTTTTTGACTCTGGAAATTTGGCACACTTTCTTTCTGAAAAAAAGGCGTGAATAAGCCCCTTGCTTTGAGGAGAATTCATACAGTCTATAAAGAGTTCTCTTTCTTTTTTAAGGCCCTCATCAAAAGGGAGACTTAGCGCTGCTTCCACAGCATCGACGATTCTAAAAGGTGAATAAAGACCCCCTGCTGTTTTTTCAAGAGTTTCCCTAAAAAGCTTGAGAGACGCTTCATTTTTTGAAGAGTCACTGACGCCATCGTTTCGGTCTCTACTTTTTTTGAATTCTTTTCCAATAATTTCCTCGGTAAAAGAAAGAGCTGATTCCATAAGTTTATCTTCAACCAGACGGTCAATAAGGTTGATTTCAGCTCCCTTTTTTACAGAGACTGGTTTACCTGTTGTCATCATTTCAAGAGCAGCATGAACTCCTGCTATTCGAGGGAGTCTTTGAGTTCCTCCTGCTCCTGGTAGTATCCCTAAATGAACTTCGGGAAGTCCTATTTTCGTTGAACTAAGAGCGATTCTGTAATGAGCACTAAGGGCCACTTCAAAACCTCCCCCAAGAGTCGTTCCATGAATCGCAGCAACCACAGGTTTACTCGAGGCCTCGATCCTGTTGCAAACATCGGGAAGGTGGGGCTCCAAACGAGTTTTACCAAACTCACTTATGTCTGCTCCCGCTGAAAAGCATTTATCTTCTCCCCTCAAAATAATGGCCTTGACCTCACTATCTTGTTCCGCCTCTTCTATTTTTTCTATGAGTCCAGACCGAACAGCTTGCCCAAGGGCATTGACGGGAGGATTATTAATAGTAATGAGTGCTATATGGTTTTTTTTCTCTAAGGAGACTGGTTTTGACATTTTTTTCCCTCTTCCTTTAAATGTTTTGCTAGCATGCTAGCACGTAAAATATAAAGGAGCACTTTATGCGTGCGGTTCAATGTTTTGAATATGGCCCACCTGAAAACTTAAAAGTGAAAGATATAGAAGCTCCTTCCCCGGGAAAAGGACAGGTGCTTATTCAAGTTGAGGCCTGTGGTGTTAATTTTCCCGACACACTTATTATCCAAAATAAATATCAAATCCAACCACCCCTTCCTTTTTCGCCAGGGGGAGAAGTGGCGGGAACCGTTAAAGCGCTTGGAGAAGGGGTTGACTCATTAAAAATAGGAGACCCTGTCATTGCTTTGATGGCCTTTGGAGGTTTTGCCGAGCAAGTCGTT
Organism: Bacteriovoracales bacterium; assembly: GCA_028346125.1. Classification (GTDB taxonomy): domain Bacteria; phylum Bdellovibrionota; class Bacteriovoracia; order Bacteriovoracales; family Bacteriovoracaceae; genus UBA7317. The sequence goes on from JAOMEV010000019.1 coordinate 25,396, forward strand.
GTTGACAGAGGAGCTGTTTTAGAAAGGCCTCCTTCTATGGAAGGCATCATTGCGGCCGGTTTTTCAATGACCTATGGAACATCGTTTCACGCTCTTAAACAAAGGGCCGATTTAAAAAGTGGCGAAACCCTCCTTGTCCTTGGTGCCGGAGGAGGTGTAGGTCTTGCCGCTGTTCAAATAGGGAAGGCCATGGGCGCTAAAGTCATCGCTGCTGCAAGCAGTGAGGCAAAACTCGAGGCCGCCAAAAAATCAGGGGCCGACTTCCTTATTAATTATTCCCAAGATCCTTTAAGAGAAAAAATTAAAGAAATAACAAAAGGGCGTGGCCTTGATGTGGTTTATGATGCCGCGGGCGGCCCTCTTTTTGAGCAGGCCCTTAGATCAATAAGCTGGAATGGAAGAGTCCTTGTTATTGGATTCGCTTCCGGCGAAATTCCCAAAATTCCTATGAACCTCCCACTTTTAAAAGGTTGCTCCATCGTTGGAGTTTTTTGGGGGGCCTTTCGCGAAAAAGAAACAGACCTTGATAATGCCAACTTTAAAGAACTTTTTAAACTTTTCGAAGAAGGTCTGATCAAACCTCATGTATCGAAAAACTATTCCCTTGAAGAGGCCCCAGGTGCCCTCAAGGCAATGATGAACAGAGAAGTTGTTGGAAAAATCGTACTTACAACCTAAGGAAAATTGTGTTTGATATCAAAGATGACGTGGTTATTATTACAGGATCGTCCCGTGGAATTGGGAAGGCCATTGCTATCCAAATGGCCAGAGCGGGAGCAAAGGTCGTTATTTCAAGTCGCAAAGAAGAGGCCTGTCAAACTGTGGCGAACGACTTAAAAAATCAAGGACTCAAGGCCATAAGTATTCCATGCCATGTTGGAGATAAAGAGCAGTTAAAAAACCTCGTACAAAAAACCCTCGATGAATGGGGAAAAATCGATACCCTTATTTGCAATGCTGCAACTAACCCAACTTATGGGCCATTGTCAGAGCTAACAGATAACGCCTTTGAAAAAATCATCCAGGTTAATGTCCAAAGTTCTATTTGGCTCTCTAATTTGGTTGTTCCTCACATGATTAAAAATAAAAAAGGCTCGATCATTTTGATGTCCAGTATTACAGCTCTTTTAGGATCAGAGGTTATAGGGGCCTATGGGATTTCAAAAGCAGCAGAAGCGGCCTTGGTTCGAAACCTTGCAACAGAGCTCGGCCCTAAAGGCATTCGTGTTAATGCCATTGCTCCAGGATTGATTAAAACGGAATTTTCAAGGGCCCTTTGGGAGGACCCCGATTACCTCAAAAAACAAGAAACAGCGACACCTCTTCGTAGAATGGGTTTACCAGAAGAAATAGCGGGTGTTGCTCATTTTCTTTCAAGTAGGGCCTCTTCTTTTATGACAGGGCAATTGCTTGTGGCGGATGGGGGGGAAACTATTTTATAGCTTCGGCCCTAGGTTTATTTAAAACATATTGGATGACCTGATTAAAAAAACTAATAAATAAAATAAAATTATTTGGTTTCTTGAATAGTTTTTTATGACTTAAAAGGGGCGTGGCCTTTAAAAAAAAATTGGCCCTACTTTGAACCTAGTATTTAGGCCTTAACTTTTTATGAACTGAGTTTGAACTACTTTTCAAAATTTTGAACTGATTTTGAACGACTTTTTTCCTGCCAAATTTAAGCTAATATTGTTGTAATCGAAAGAAAAAAAGGAGGGGAAAAATGGAAATCCTCGTTGTTGATGACTCAGAAACAGTCAGAATTAGGTTTAGAAAATTTTTTGAAGAACATGGTTATGAAATATTTGAAGCAGAAAGTGGGTTTTCGGCCCTTGAACTACTTCAAAATAACAAACAGATTAAACTCATTATTTCTGATTTGAATATGCCAGAAATGGACGGTATGGACTTTATTAAATGTGCAAGACTTATAGAAGAATTCAAGGAAACACCGATTTTAATTTGTACAACTGAAGTATGTCCATCTTTGAAAACCAAGGCCAAAAAACTTGGTGTTAAGGCCTGGATGCAAAAACCTTTAAAATTTGGTCGCGTTTTGGAAGTGTTAGATGCATTTTTAGCGGCTTAAGAACAAGTTTAAAAAAATCAAAAAATGACAAAGGAAAAGGGATGAACATATTGGTTGTTGATAAGTCTGAAGACATGAGAACTCGTCTTGAAAGACTTCTAGATTGTGAAGGATATGAGGTTCACCAAGCGGAAAATGGGATAGACGCTCTTAAGCTTTTAAGTGAAGACAGCAAGATTAATATGGTCCTTTCTGGTCTTGATTTGAAGGATTCCGATGCTATGACCTTTTTAAAAAATGCTCGTCAAAATGATAAAACTAAATATTTACCCGTACTTATTCATTACGACATCACTCAATGTTCGAGAGATATTAAAGAATTTATCAAGGATCTAGGGGTTACAGCTTGGATACCAAGACCTGCTAAGGCACAGGCATTAGTTAGTCTTTTAGAAAAAGTTGTTGAACGCCTAATAGTGGCCTAATAATTGATCACAATTTCAGTCTAAATAAATATCATTTAATACCTAAATTTAAGAAAAATTTACCAACTTCTCTTCGAGGCGTTGATATCAATAAGGGAAATCTATATGATGCGTGACATTATCCAAAGTAAGCAGAGAAGATGTCATGGAAATAAAAGAGAATTTACCTGAAAGGAGAAAAGCGCTTGAGAAAGCATCTTTTACTCTTCAGTTGAGGGATCACGTGAGGTCACTTTATCCCCAATACAAAAAAGAGCGTGAAAATCTTCACCATGATTTATTACCCCTTTTAGATGAAGTCTACCCTGAGTTAGTAAAGACCTTAAATGTTCAAAAAGAATTTGGTGGAATGCCTGTTGATTGGAGTGCTTCCTTACTCTTTGATTATTATTTGAAAAAAAGAGAGCCACTACCACAGCATTGTAATTATGGTTTTATTTTAAATGAATTTCTTCCTTCTGTTTGTAGTCCTCTTGAAAAGGCCGCGAACTTTTCTCTTAATATTTACAGTTTTTTGAGAGAAAAGCGTGAAAATAACTTTTCCTGTACCCCGACAAAGTGGGGAATGGTCGATAATACGGTTTATGAAAAGTTCATTCATCTCACAAGAAGACCAGGCAAAGAGATGGACTCCATTGTTTACAACTCATGGGATGACATCCAAGCAATGATTGTCATTTATCAAGGGAATTATTTTAAAGTTCCACTCGTGTCTCCAAAGAACCAGGTTTATAGTGTAAAAGAAATAACTGAAGCATTAGATAAAATTGTTCATTATAAGAAGGGGAAAAATCCTTTTCCTGTTGGAATGCTTACCTCTTTAAAACGTGATAAGTGGGCGGAATATAGAGAGTGTTTTAAGCAGATAGAAGGTTTTCCTGAATTTTTAGAAGAAGTTGAAAAATCACTTTTTGTCCTTGCGTTGGATTTTGATCATTTACCTGCTCATAAATCCGAGATGGTAAGAGAGGCCATCGACGGTAATGCCAATAATCACTGGTATGATAAGTCATTAATGATTTCAGTTGCCTCTAATGGGGTATTAAGTGTCAACTGCGACCACTTAATAATGGATGGATCGCCTTTTTTAGATATGATTAACAGCGCCTTTGAAGCTGGAAAAGCGTCTACTTTGGAAACCAAAGAGAATCTTCTTGTTAAAGACTTAAACTATTCTAAGATTGATAAAAGTATTCCCAAAGAATTACAAATCTTAATTCAAAATGAGATTAGAGAAGAACAAGAGGCCATTTCTTGTACCCATAAAAGTATTGATATTAGCTCTGATTTTTTTAAAGGACTAAAGCTTCGACCGGATATGTCCTTCCAGCTTTTTATTCAAATGGCCAGCTTGATGACCTTTGAGTCAGTTCTTTGCACAAGCCAAGCTGTTGAAATGAGAACCTTTGAATATGGGCGCTACGATACTGTTATTTCAAACTCAAAATACATTCACAAACTTCTCAATCTTTTTGAAATGGCAAATGAGAATGCTGAAACTTTTATGGATCTTTTCAAAAATCTTATTGAGAAGCAGAAAAATAAAATTGTGTGTTGTAAAAAAGGGGAAACATTTTTTACCCATCTTCAAGCTTTGCTTGCATGGGAATTACCCACTGACAACCCAAAGTATTTAAAGTTAAACCTTTTAAAGTCTCTTTTCCAAAACCATCCGATGTTGTGTGGAATGTTAGACCCGGATATATCAACTTCAGGTATTCCTGAAATGAAATCTATCAACAAATTTGTCTTTACTGACTTTGGAAAACATAAGTTAGGTTTGGGTTATATCATAGGTTCAAAGAATATAACTCTTGGCATTTATGGGCTTGGAAAGTACCGTGATAAAGAAGATCAATTTATCGAAAATCTAAATTATATAATAAATAAGTTTGTCTCCATTTATGGAGATACAAATTACAAAGCAGGTTAGTATGGGTTGGATATATTTAATAAGCGCCATTCTTTTAGAGGTTTCAGGGACAATGTCTATGAAGTTTTCAGAGGGTATGACAAAAATCATTCCTTCCATACTCATTTTTATCTTTTACGGATTATCACTTTCTCTTCTTACCTTTGCCTTAAAAACGATTCCCGTGAGTGTGGCCTATGCCATTTGGTCAGGTGTCGGAACTGCCTTAATTGCTGTTTTAGGTTTTTCCTTTCTTAATGAAAGCTTTGATTTTTTTAAGTTGGGCGGCATTATTCTCATTATCGCAGGGGTTGTTCTTATCAACCTAAAAGGGACCGCTCACTAGGTTCAAAAGTTTTTATCCCAGATAATCAAATTGATAGGTAACTTACGTTATGGTAAGTTATATTACTATTAGGTTATTTTGAGGGTAAAATGGATAAAGATAAGGTCTATACAGTTCCAGAAATGGCAAAAGAACTTGATGTAACGGAAAGGGCGATTCGTTTCTATGAATCCAAGGGCCTTATCTCTCCTCAAAGAGCAGGAAAGAACAGAATCCTCTCTTATAAAGATCATGCCCGACTTATTATTATTTTGCGTGGCAAACGACTCGGGTTTTCCCTGTCTGGCATTAAAATGGTTCTCGATTTGTATGATGCCGATCCTCAACATAAAAAGCAGGCCAAGGCCGTTCTCAAAGGGCTTGAAGAACGTATTGAAGTTCTGGAAGAGCAAAGAGAGGAGCTCCAGGTTGTTATTGATGAACTCGAATCATTGAAAAAAAATTGTCTTAATATTTTAGGAAAAACGAAACGGTAAAAAGGAGAATTTCAATTGAAAAAGGAATTTTTGACTGAGGAACATATTTTGTTCCAAAGTTCCATTCGTGAATTTTTAAAAAGTGAAGTAACGCCCTATCATTCCCAATGGGAAAAAGAGGGGATTGTCCCTAGAGAAATCTGGAAAAAAGCAGGAGAGCAGGGTTTTTTGGCCATAAGTGTTCCTGAAAAATATGGTGGACTCGGCATAACTGATTTCCGTTATAACAGTATTCTTATCGAAGAATCTGCAGCTTCCGGTGCTTCTGGTTTGGGCTTTGTTCTTCATAATGATGTGGCGTTACCTTATTTTGAGCGTTACTGCACAGAAGAACAAAAGGAGCGGTGGCTCCCTAAAATGATTTCAGGGGAAATTATAACAGCCCTGGCGATGACTGAGGCCGGTGGAGGGAGTGACCTCGCGAATATCAAAACAACCGCCAAATTAGAGGGTGATCATTTTATCGTTAACGGATCAAAAACTTTTATCACCAACGGCATTTTAAGTGATCTCGTGATCGTTGCTGTAAAAACAGATTCTAAGGCCGGTGCTAAAGGAATAAGTCTCCTGGTTCTTGAAAGGGGGATGGAAGGTTTTGACAGGGGAAGAAACCTGGAAAAAATCGGTCTTAAGGCCCAGGATACAGCAGAGCTTTTTTTTAATAACGTTAAAGTTCCCAAAGAAAATCTTTTGGGAGAAGAGGGAAAGGGCTTTAAGTATATGATGGAAAACCTCCCTCAGGAGCGTCTGGTATTGGCCGTCGCTGCTATGGGAGTCATTGAAGAAACTCTCAGATACACCATCGAATATTGTAAAGAGAGAAAGGCCTTTGGGCAATCTATCGGTTCCTTTCAAAATTCCCGGTTTAAATTTGCAGAAATGCAAACTGAAGCAGAAATAGGGAGGGTGTTCGTTGATGAAATGATCAGACTTCTTAACGACAAAAAACTCTCTCCCGAAAAAGCGGCCATGGCCAAATACTGGACCACAGATCTTCAATTAAAAGTCGTGGACCAGTGCCTGCAACTCCACGGAGGATATGGCTATATGCTGGAGTACCGTGTGGCGAGAGATTATATCGATTCGAGAGTTCAAACCATTTACGGTGGAACAAATGAAATCATGAAAGAAATCATTGGAAGATCCATGGGATTTTAAAGGGAGTTCATTATGAAAGAGGCCTATATTTTTGACGCCATTAGAACACCAAGGGGGAAAAGAAAAGGAGGGTCACTTCATGAAGTCACACCTTCTTTTCTTTTGGGACAACTCATGCAAAAACTTGAAAAAAGGCATGAACTTGATACTTCCCAAATTGATGATGTTGTTTTGGGATGCGTGACTCCCATAGGAGAACAGGGCGCCAACCTCCCCAAAATGGCCGCTCAATATGCTGGTTGGAACGTCGATGTACCCGCTATGCAGGTTAACCGCTTTTGCGCGACTGGATTAGAAACGGTCAATATGGCGGCCATGAAAGTTCGTTCAGGTTGGGAAGACTTAGTCGTTGCTGGGGGTGTTGAGTGTATGTCCAGAGTCCCCATGGGCTCAGATGGTGGTCCAATGGCCTTCGATCCAAAAACTAATTTTAAGATTCCTTTTGTACCTCAGGGAATAGGTGCTGATCTCATAGCAACTCTTGAAGGGTTTAATCGTCAGGAAATCGATAATTTTGCTCTTATGTCCCAACAAAGAGCGACCTATGCGACGGAAAATAAATATTTTAAATCTCTCATTCCCATTGAAGACCAAAACGGCATTCTGATTTTAGACCACGATGAGCATATAAGAAAAGAAGCAACCCTCGAAGATCTTCAAGGCCTTAAACCCTCTTTTCACAAAATGGGACAAATGGGAATGGATGCTGTCACCTTACAAAGATACACCGAGGTTGAAAGAATCAACCACGTGCACACCCCTGGTAATTCATCGGGAATCGTGGATGGTGCCGCCCTAGTTTTAGTGGGATCAAAAGAAAAGGGAAAAGAATTAGGTCTAAAACCCCGAGCAAGAATCGTTTCAACTGCTTTAGTGGGAACAGACCCCATCATCATGCTTGTGGGCCCAGGGCCAGCTTCAAAAAAGGCCCTTAAAAAAGCAGGTATGACTGTCAAGGACATCGACCTTTTTGAAGTCAATGAGGCCTTCGCAGCTGTTGTTCTCAGGTTTTTAAAAGATATGGGAATAGACAGCTTGGACAACGTCAATGTTAATGGAGGCTCAATCGCTATGGGGCATCCCTTAGGCGCTACAGGGGCGATGCTTTTGGGAACAGTTCTTGATGAATTGGAACGAAGAGATTTGAGGACTGCTCTTATTACACTTTGTGTAGGTGGGGGAATGGGAATTGCCACCATTATTGAAAGGGAGGATTCATGAGCTTTGACTACCAAAAAGATGAACAAGGCATAGTAACCATAACCATGGATATGCCAAATCGCTCCACCAATGTTGTCAATATGGAATTCCTTGATTCTTTACAGGCAACAGTTGAAAGGCTTGTGGAAGAAGATCCTAAAGGCATTATTATTACTTCCGCCAAAAAAACTTTTTTGGCGGGGGGAGATATTGAGATACTTTACAGGTTTAAAGAGCCCATAGCGGCCTTTAGTTTTGCCGAAGTGGCGAAAGGCCAGGTCCGAAGACTTGAAACCTTGGGAAAACCTATTGTGGCGGCCATTAATGGGACTTGTTTAGGTGGTGGACTTGAACTTGCTCTTAGTTGTCATCACCGGATTTGTGTAGACAACCCCAAAACAAAACTCGGACTCCCGGAAGTGACTTTAGGCCTTCTTCCCGGTGGTGGAGGAGTGACTCGTATCGTGAGACTTTTGGGTTTGGAGAAGGCCTTTCCCATTCTTATCGAAGGCAAAAACATGAATCCCCAAAAGGCCCTTGAAACGGGAATTATTCATGAACTTTCCAATCCCGAAGACTTAATCAAAAAGGCCAAAAAATGGATTTTGGATAACCCAGAATCATCTCAACCCTGGGATCAAAAAGGGTACAAAATTCCTGGAGGAAACCCACAAAAATTGGCCCCCAAACTCGCTTTTGCTCCGGCCATGCTCCAGGCAAAAACATGGGGAAATTATCCCGCTCCAGAGGCCATTATGTCAGCAGCTGTCGAGGGGGCACTTGTTGATTTTGATACGGCTTCGAGAATCGAATCAAGGTACTTTGCTCAAGTTGTCACCAGTAAAGAGGCCAAAAATATGATGAAGGCCTTTTGGTTTCAGATGAACCAAATTAGTGGCGGAGAAAATAGGCCCAAAGATATCCCACCAACAGAAGTCAAAAAAGTAGGAATTCTTGGGTCGGGTATGATGGGTCATGGGATTGCCGCTGTCTCCGCAATGGCCGGTATGGAAGTGGTGATGACAGATGCTGATGAAAAAACTGTTGAAGCGGGTCTGGCCAACATAAAAGATATTTTGAAAAAAAGAGACCATAATATCATCGCGACAACTGATTATAACAAGCTTAAAGGATGTGACCTTATCATTGAGGCCGTTTTTGAAGACCGGGAACTCAAAGGAAAAGTCACCGAGATGGCGGAAAAAGTGATGGAAATCACAGGTATTTTTGCCTCCAACACTTCAACTCTTCCCATTACTTCACTTGCTGAAAAATCAAGTCGACCTGAAAATTTCATTGGGTTGCACTTTTTTTCACCCGTCCATAAAATGAAATTGGTTGAAATTATTAAGGGTAAGAAAACAAGTGCTAGTACTTTAGCAAAAGCGTTTGATTATGTTTTGAAAATCGGTAAGGTTCCCATAGTCGTCAATGACAGTCGGGGATTTTACACCTCGAGGGTTTTTGGAACTTACCCTGAAGAAGGGATGGCCCTTTTGGAAGAAGGGCAAAACCCAAGGGCGATAGAATCGGCAGGTAAACAGGCCGGAATGCCCGTTGGACCTTTAGCACTCATGGATGAGGTAAGTTTGAGTCTCTTAAAAAAAGTCCGGTTGCAAACTCAAAAAGATCTTGGAAGAGAGCTTCCCAAAGCTCCGGGAGATTCTGTTTTTGAACTCATGATGAGTATGAACCGTCCAGGAAAAGCAAGTGGTGCAGGTTTTTATGAGTACCCAGATAAGGAAAAAAAGTACCTTTGGCCGGAGCTTCAAAAACATTTTCCTGAAAAAAACCGCCTCTCTCAAACTGAAATGATGGAAAGGATGATGTTTGTCCAGGCCTTGGAAACTGTTCGGTGCTTGGAAGAAAGTGTCGTGACTTCAATAGCTGATGCCAATATTGGAAGTGTCTTTGGTTGGGGCTTCGCTCCTTTTAAAGGGGGAACCCTCCAGTTCATAAATGATTACGGACTTCGGTCCTTTGTTAAAAGGGCCTATGAATTAGAGAAAAAATATGGTGCCCGGTTTAAACCACCAAAGGGTCTTGTGGTTATGGCGGAAAAGGATCAAGCATTTTGACAGGACCTCTTTCCTCTTTAAAGGTTTTGGATTTTTCAACTCTTTTGCCAGGGCCTTACGGGACCATGATGCTTGCTGATATGGGGGCAGAGGTAGTTTGTGTTGAGGCCGTTTCACAGGGGCAAGATAAAAGGTTTGTTCCCATGCGCCAGTATTTGGGACGTTCAAAACGCTCTTTGGCCATTGATTTAAAAAAACCTGGGTCTCAAAACATTATCAAAAGGCTGATTGAACATTATGACATTATTGTTGAACAATTTCGTCCAGGTGTGATGGATAAACTTAGTTTAGGTTACGAATCCCTTAAAAAATTAAATCCAAAAATAATTTATTGCTCTTTAACCGGTTACGGGCAGACAGGCCCTTTTAAAAATAGAGCAGGCCATGACATTAACTATCTGGCCACCTCAGGTTTAAGTTCTTATAGCGGGACAAAAAAAGAAGGCCCTGTTCTTTCAGGAACTCAAATTGCTGATATTGGAGGTGGTTCTCTTCATACAGTTGTAGGCCTTCTCGCCGCTTTTATTCATAGAGAAAAAACAGGGGAAGGACAAAAAGTAGATATCAGTATGACTGATGCCTCGTTTGCTTTTAATTCCATTCATGCCGCCAATTATTTTGTGGCGGGCATGGAACCTGCTATGGAATCAACCCTTTTAAATGGGGGGAGTTTTTACGGGTACTATGAAACTTCGGACAAACGTTATTTTTCCGTAGGGTCTTTGGAGCCCAAATTCTTTGCTTCAATGTGTGAGGCGCTAAGTATTTCTCCGCAAAGTGACTCATTGGAAATCGAAAAGGCCTTCAAGAAGAAAACCTATGCAAAATGGTGTGAGATATTTTCCAAAATTGATGCTTGTGTGGAACCTGTGCTTTCTTTTAAAGAGGCGGTTGATCATCCCCAGATAAAAGAACGAGAAATGGTTGTCGAAGTTCCCGATGGGGAAAAATTTCAAAAACAAGTAGGAAATCCTCTTAAGTTTTCTTCATCTAAAACTAATTATAAACACATTGGTGGTTTGCCAGGAAAAAATACCCAGGAAATTCTTTTGGAAGTGGGTCTCAAACAAGAGGAAATCGATTCTCTAAAAAAAGAAGGGGTCGTTCAATGAAAAAAATTGGATGCGCTTCCGCTTTTTGGGGCGATACAAGTACAGCTCTTCCTCAACTTGTTAAAGAAAACTTGGACTATATTGTTTTTGACTACCTTGCCGAAGTCACCATGAGTATTTTGGCCGGTGCTAAATTAAAAAATCCAGAACTTGGTTATGCCACTGACTTTGTTAAATCCCTAGGCCCTCTTTTAAAAAAAATTAAAGAGAAAAAAATCAAGCTTATCAGTAATGCTGGGGGAATCAACGTAGAATCTTGCCAAAAGGCCATAAAGGAAGTGGCCTTGAAAGCAGGTGTTGATCTTAAAGTGGCGATTGTTAAAGGGGACGATCTCCTTGGAAAGGAGATTGATACAGAACTTCCTGAGGGCCTTTTAAGTGTCAATGCTTACCTGGGAGCACCGGGAATCAAGAAGGCCCTTGAAGAAGGGGCCGATATTGTGGTCACGGGACGCTGTGTGGATAGTGCCCTGGTTTTAGGTCCCTTAATGTATGAATTTGGATGGGGTGAAAAAGACTACGATCTTTTAGCAAGTGGCTCCCTCGCTGGGCATATTATTGAATGTGGCGCTCATTGTACGGGTGGAAACTTTACAGATTGGCATCTTGTCCCGGATTTTCACGATATAGGTTTTCCCATCATTGAAGTGGAGTCCAATGGAGAGTTTATTGTCACAAAACCTGAGGGAACCGGAGGACTGGTTTGCAGGGGTTCAGTTGGAGAACAACTCCTCTACGAAATTGATAATCCCAGCGCTTATATTTTACCAGATGTGGTTTGTGACTTTACTCAGGTCACTTTAGAGGAAGTCGGAAAAGATCGTGTCTTAGTTAAAGGTGCCAAGGGGTTACCTCCAACAGAAACTTATAAAGTCTCAGCAACTTATTGCCAGGGTTTTCGTCTAGCGGCCTCCGTTGTCTTAGGGGGTATGGAAGCAGAAAGAAAGAGCGCCATTGCTGCTGAATCTATTTATAAAAAAACAAGAGAAATATTTGAAAAAAAGGGATGGGCCGATTATACCGATGCTAAGTTTGATGTTTTAGGAACAGAGTCTATATACGGTCATAAAGCGAGGTCTTTGAAACCACGGGAAGTCGTTTTAAGGCTTGTGGCCAACCACAAACAAAAAGAGGCGCTTGTTTTACTCTCTAAAGAGATTGCTCAGGCGGCGACGGGAACGGTTCCTGGTATCATGAATTTTTTAGGAGGAAGGCCTTCTGTTTCCCCTTCAATTAGACTCTTTTCTTTTATGATTTCTAAAAAAGAAGTAGAGGCCTTCGTCAGTATGGAAGGTTTCCAGTCAAAAGTTGATGTCTCTTTTGAAAGTGGGTTTGTCTTAAAGGAAGCTCCGGAAAAAGAGTTTCCGGAAGTTGCGACAGAAGAGGAGGTCCCTCTCATTAAACTGGCCTATGCAAGAAGTGGAGATAAAGGCGATCATGCCAATATTGGTGTTATCTCAAGAAGGTCTGAGTATTTACCTTATATAAGGGCGTCTTTAACACCAGAAGTTGTGGCGGATTATTTTTCTAGTTTTTTAAAGGGAAATGTAAAGCGTTGGGAGTTACCAGGAATTGGCGGTTTTAATTTTTTACTTACAAATGTTTTAGGAGGTGGCGGGATGTCGAGTCTTCACCTTGATCCTCAGGGAAAGGCCTTCGCTCAACAGCTATTAGAAATTCCAATTAAGGTTTCGAAGGGCCTTTATGAGGAGTTAGGATGAAAGTCAGTCAGGATTTTATAGAAGAAGTGGATGAGTTTTTCACTTTTTTAAAAACCTTAAAAGAAGAGCACTGGTTGCAAAAGACAGGTTTTAGGGAATGGACTCCTTGGGATGTGGTTGCTCATCTTCATTTTTTTGATGAGATTTCACTGGCATCCCTTGCTGGGATAGATGCTTTTGGACGAGAGAAAAGAGCTGTGATGAAGAGTTTCTTTTTTGGAATGACGACTCAAGAGATTGCAGAAAAAAAATATGATGACCTTAACCCTGAAAGGTTAATCTCAAAATGGCAAGAGACTGCTCATATGCTCGGGCAGGCCTTAGGAAATGCTGATCCCAAACAGCGTCTACCCTGGTTTGGTCCTGATATGGGTGTTCAAATGTTTACGACGGCAAGGTACATGGAGACTTGGGCCCATGCTCAGGAAGTTTATGATCTTGTTAATGTGGAGAGGCCGCAAAATGATCGGATTAAAAATGTGGTCACTATTGGAGTCAAAACTTTCGGTTGGACCTTTCAAAATAGAAAAAAAGGGCCTCCTGGAGAAATGCCTTACCTTAAATTAAGTGCTCCCTCTGGTGAAATATGGGAATGGGGTGAACCTAATGAAGACTCATCAGTTATAGGAAGTGCTTTTGAGTTTTGTCAGGTGGTGACTCAGGTAAGAAATATTTTAGACACCTCCCTTCAACTCAAGGGAAATGTTGCCAACGAATGGATGAGTATTGCCCAGTGTTTTGCAGGGCCTCCTGTTGATCCCCCAGAAAAGGGAACAAGAGGACCTCACAAAGGATAAAATATGGCGATTTTTAAAACAAAAATGGACAGAGAGTCTGAAAATTTTGAACAGAACCGTTTTGAAATGCTTGATCTCATTGATAAATTGCGAGGACTTGAAAAAAGAGCAAGTGACCTCTCAGAAAAAAGAAGGCCCCGATTTGAAGAAAGAGGTCAACTCACTCCGAGAGAAAGACTCAGTTCTCTTCTTGATCCAGGTATGCCTTTTTTAGAACTTTATAATATGGCCAGTTATCTGGTGGATGACCCAAACCCTGAAACCAGTATTCCAGGCGCCAATATGATTACAGGTATTGGTTTTGTCAGCGGTGTCCGTTGTCTTGTTTTTATTGATGACAGCGGTATCAATGCTGGAGCGTCCACGACAAAAAGTGTGGAAAAGGCCTTAGGTGTTTTAAAAATAGCTGAAAATCAAAAGCTTCCTTTTATTCACCTCGTGGAAAGTGCTGGGGCCAACCTCATGAACTATACCGTTGAGCTTTGGGCCCATGGTGGAGGAATGTTTCACGGACTGGCGAGGTTAAGTGCTTTGGGAATACCAACTATAACAGTTCTTCACGGCCCTTCAACAGCAGGGGGGGCCTATCAACCAGGTCTTAGTGATTATGTCGTAGGGGTCAAAAAAAATGGGATGGCCGCTTTGGCCGGAGCCGCTCTTGTTCACGCGGCAACAGGTGAAGTCTCTTCAGACGATGAACTTGGTGGTGTGGATATGCACTCAAAAACCTCAGGGCTTGTTGAATACGTGGCGGAAGATGATGCCCACGGTATTTTAATAGCAAGAGATATTATTAAACGTCTTCATTGGAATAAAAATATCTCCAGGCCTTTGGAAAGACCTTTTAAGGATCCTCTTTACTCTTCAGAAGATATTTTAGGCCTTGTGCCTGTGGATTACAAAAAGCAATACGATGTTCGGGAAGTGGTATCCCGTCTGGTCGATGGGTCGGATTTTGTCGACTTTAAACCTGATTTTGGTGTCACGACGGTTTGTATCCAAGGAGAAATTTTTGGACAGGCCTGTGGAATTATCGCCAATAATGGGCCAATTGATCCTCAAGGCGCCAATAAAGCAGCTCAGTTTTTTCAGCTTTGTGACCAGTCTGATACACCTCTTATCTTTTTGAATAATACAACAGGCTATATGGTGGGAAAGGTTTATGAAGAAGGGGGCATGATCAAACATGGCGCCAAAATGATTCAGGCCGTTTCCAATGTCCGTGTTCCCAAAATTTCTCTTTATATAGGGGCAAGTTTTGGAGCAGGCAATTATGGAATGTGTGGTTATGCTTATAGGCCGGACTTTCTATTTACCTGGCCTAACGCCGAAACAGGTGTCATGGGAGGTGAGCAAGCGGCCCGTACAATGAGACAAGTCATGACAAATTCCGCAAAAAGAAAGGGAAAGGCCATTGACGAAAAAACACTTGAAGTTCAGGAAAAGGCCATTGTGAAACATTTTGATAACCAATCAAATGCCTTTTTTACATCGGGACGCATGCTTGATCACGGCATGATTGATCCCAGAGATACCCGTCAAGTTTTAGGACTTGCTTTAGAAACCTGCTGGGAATCTAAAAATAGAACATTAAAACCTAATAGCTTTGGCATTGCTCGCATGTAAAGGAGAGTTTTATGGCCGACTTACCTCAAACTGAAAACCTAGCATTAGAATTAATTGGCCCTTGGCTCACTATTTGGCTTAATAAACCTGATAGTCGAAATGCTCTTTCTAAAGAAATGCTCAAAGAAATGAAAAACGTTTTAGAATCTATTCGAGAAGACAGAGCGATTAGAGGCATCACCTTTCGAGGGAAAGGGGGCGTTTTTTGTGCGGGAGGAGACCTCAAAGGCTTTAAGGAAATGGCCACTTCCGAAGATAAAGGAAAAGGCCTGGCAAGGGAGATGAGTCTTGAGGCCGCAGACTTTTTTAAAATGGTAAACACCTGTCCGCAGGTAACGGTTTCTGTTATAGAGGGCGCTGCTATTGCCGGTGGCTTTGGGCTTGCCTGTTCCACGGATTTTGTTGTCATAAAAGCAGATGCTCGTCTTTCTTTAACGGAAACCTTAATTGGTTTAACCCCAGCTCAGATTGCACCTTATGTGATTCAAAAATTAGGACTTCCAAAAGCGAGAAAACTTATGCTTTTGGCCGATCAAATAGAAGGGGAAGAAGCGAAAAATTTAGGCCTTGCGGACTTTCTGGCCAAAAACGAACAGGAAATTCTAAGAATTTTGGAAGATATTCGAGTCAAGGTTTTAAGAGCAGGTCCTAACGCTCTTAATGCGACTAAAAAAATTATTTCCGCAACTCAGACTCTTGACCAAGAACATCTCGTGAAATTTGCTGCGGATTTATTTTCAGACCTATTGGCGAGCGAAGAGGGACAAGAGGGATTTAACTCCTTTCTTGAGAAAAGAAAACCTCATTGGGTAAAGGAATAAAAATGGAAAAGTTTAAAAGTATCTTAGTTGCTAATCGTGGAGAAATTGCCGTTCGAATTATTAGGACTGCCAAGGCATTAGGGTATAGAACTATTGCTCTTTATTCTTCTGCCGATAAGGATTCTCAGCATGCCAAGGAAGCTGATGAAAGTTTTTTATTAGGTCCAAGCTCTTTGGAAGACTCCTATCTTGAACAGGAAAGAATTATAAATTTTGCAAAATTATGCAGTGCTGAGGCGATTCACCCTGGTTATGGATTTCTTTCTGAAAATCCTGATTTCACGGGTAAATGTGAAAGTGAGGGACTCATTTTTATTGGGCCTAAAAAAGATTCTATTGCCCTCATGGGCAATAAGGCCAAGGCCAAACGGCATATGGAAAAGGCAGGTGTTCCCTGTATACCTGGCTATCAAGGAGAGGACCAGTCAGATAAAAGACTGATAACTGAAGCTAAAAAAATAGGGTTTCCACTCATGGTTAAGGCCGCTGCCGGTGGTGGCGGTAAGGGAATGAGAATTGTCCATTCTCTTGAGGATTTAAAAAGTGCTCTTAAAATAGTCCGCTCAGAGGCCCTCTCTGTTTTTGGAAACAACGAACTGATTCTTGAAAAGGCCTTGCTTAATTCAAGACATGTGGAGATACAGGTCTTTGCTGACACCCATGGGAATGTTATTCACCTTGGTGAAAGGGATTGTTCAGTTCAACGTCGCTACCAAAAAATTATTGAGGAGGCGCCCTGCCTTAGTGAACCCTTACGAAAGTCTTTGGGAGATGCCGCCGTGAAGGCCGCAAAAAGTATAGGGTATGTAGGAGCCGGAACTATCGAGTTTCTTCTGGATGGAATTAATTTCTATTTTATGGAAATGAATACACGTCTTCAGGTAGAACATACCGTTACAGAAATGATCACGGGCCTTGACCTCGTAGAGTTACAAATTCAAGTGGCCCAAGGGCGCCCTTTGGGATTAACTCAAAAAGACATAAGCTTTAAAGGCCATGCTTTCGAAGCAAGGCTTTATGCAGAAGACCCTTCCCACAACTTTTTGCCTTCCACGGGAAAAGTTGAATTATGGTCTCCTGCTAAGGGTGTTCGCATTGATACAGGTCTTTCTACTGGAGAAAAAGTTACACCTTTTTATGACCCTATGGTGGCCAAGTTTATTTCCTGGGGAAAAAATAGAGAGGAAGCAAGAAACCGTTTAATAAAAGGTCTTAAGGAGAGTGTTCTTTTTGGTGTAAAAACAAATAAGACCTTCCTTTTAAAAGCACTTGCAAAAGAATCTCTTGTGAAAGGGCCGGTCTCAACTGACTTTATAGAAAAAGAATTTACAGAGGAAGATTTAGCTCCTTCTAACCTTCAAAGGATGGTCGCCGCCTGTTTACAGTATTATTGTGAAAGAGAGGACTCTTTTAAGGAATCCCTTCTTGTCTCTCCTTCTCTTAAAAATTGGACCAGTGGCCCGGAAATTTTTAAAACATACTATTACACTGAAAAGCTCACCGTCTCAGCAAGAGGGCGTAACTACCGTGTTAAAAGTGCTAAAATTGAAAAAGCGATTACATTTTTATCCCATGAAAAAAATAAAGTGGTCCTTCAAGTAGAGGAGACAAAATACTCTGTTATTTATCATTCTCCTGAACCAGGGCGTTTGTTTGTTTCTATGGAAGGGCGGGATGAATACTACGAAAATAAACTTGCTTTTTCTGGGTCTCAAAAAATAGAAGATGGAGATGGGAATATCGTCTCGCCTATGCATGGGATTTTATTTGAGGTCTTTGTGAAGCCTGGTGAAAAGGTTGAAAAAGGTCAATGTCTTGCCATTGTCGAGGCAATGAAAATGCAAAATGAAATAAGATCAGAAGTAGAGGGCGTTGTCAGTAAAGTCCATTTTGAGAAAGGAGTTCAGGTAACTGCCGGTCAACTCATCATGGAAATTGAGGTTAAGGAGAATTAAATGCGCCTGACAAATGAACATAAAGAATTGGCCGACACAGTTAAAAAATTTTCGGAAACTGAAATTTTGCCTTTCATTGATGAATGGGAAAAAGCAGGCATTTTTCCGGCCCATGAGGTTTTCAAAAAAATGGGAGATCTTGGGCTTTTAGGTATAACCAAGGACCCTAAATACGGAGGACTTGGGCTCGATTACAGCTACGGTGTGACTCTCAGTGAAAATTTAGGTTATTCCGAAAGTATGGGCGTTGTAACGGCAATTGGTGTTCAAACAGATATGGCCACACCTGCTTTAGCAAGGTTTGGCAGTGAGGAACTTAAAAAAGAATTTTTGGTTCCTTCTATTACCGGAGAGTATGTTTCCTCTATTGCCGTCAGTGAGCCAGGTGCTGGGTCTGATGTGGCCAGTATTAAAACCTATGCCAAAAAAGACGGAGATGACTATATCATCAACGGGCAAAAAATGTGGATTACCAACTCCACACAGGCCGATTACTTCTGTACTCTTGTGAATACAGGTGAAGGGCATCATCATAAAAACAAATCTTTAATTATTATTCCCTCAAAATTACCCGGCATAACAGTCGGGGGAAAAATAGATAAATTAGGGCTTCGTTGTTCTGATACCGCTCCTATTTTTTTCGATAACGTCAGAGTTCCAAAGAGGTATAGAATAGGTGATGAAGGTAAGGGCTTTACTCTTCAGATGAAGCAGTTTCAGGAAGAAAGATTATTTGTCGCCGCGAGTCTCCTTATTTTTATGGATAAATGCCTGGAAAAAACTGTTGAATATTGTCGCCAGAGAATGATTTTTGGAAAGTCGCTTTTGGATAATCAAGTTCTTCACTTTCGATTGGCCGAACTCAAAACAGAAGTTGAGTCTCTCAGGGCCTTAACTTATAGAGCTTGTGACCAGTATATAAATGGTGAAGATGTCACCTTCCTCGCTTCCATGGCCAAACTTAAAGGGGGGCGCCTTATTCGGGAAGTTTCTGATAGCTGTCTTCAGTACTGGGGAGGAATGGGTTTTACTTGGAATAATTATGTTTCAAAAATATACAGGGATTGTCGGCTTGCTTCTATAGGAGGAGGCGCTGACGAAGTAATGCTAGGAATAATATGTAAGGGAATGGGAACATTTCCCAAGGAGTCTTTATGATTTACGATCCTCAAATTTGGTTAAAAAACTATGATAAGGAAGTACCGCCTGAAATAGATATCAAGACCGACTCTATGATAGAGTATCTAGAAAAACACTGTCATGACTATTTAGACAGGCCAGCATTTAATTTTCTTGGGGTCCAAAGGAATTATAAAGAGTTATTTGAGGGATCGTATCAGTTTGCAAAGGGACTTTCTGAAAAAGGAATTGGCAAGGGAGATGTTGTTGCCATCCACATGCCCAATATTCCTACTTATATTTTCGCTATGCTAGGGGCGCTAAAGATTGGGTGTGCGATCTCAGGTATATCACCCTTACTTTCTCCTGATGAAGTGGAACATGAATTAAATGACTGTAAGGCCAAAGTTCTTGTCACTTTAGACATTATGTTTGAACAAAAGATAACCCATAAAAAGGATAGTCTTCCCCATTTGAGTTTAATTCTAACGGCCAATGTTGGGGATTACCTCCCTCCTGTTAAAAGGTTCCTCGGGAAACTATTAAAAAAAATACCGGTTGGAAAAGTAGAACCTATTGAAGGGAAGGAGGTCATGCCCTTTGTTGAGTTTTGCAAACCCTTTTCCTCAGATCCTCCCCCAGTTAAGATAACAAGAGAAGATATGGCCATCATCCAATATACAGGTGGAACAACAGGCCCTTCAAAGGGGGCCGTTTTATCCCATGGAAATATGTTGGCGGGTATGCATATTTTTGAAAATTGGGTGACCGCTAAAGATGGTGAAGGAAGAAATCTCGCTCTTTTTCCCTATTTTCATATTGGAGGGTTGGCCATTTGTTGGGGAACTCTTATGAGAGCGGGAGAGCAAACCTTAATCCCCAACCCAAGAGATTTGAAATTTCTTTTAAAAGAATGGAAGACGCTCAAACCAACTTGGGGAGTAATGGCCCCATCTTTGTTCATTCTTCTTTTAGGTGAGAAAGAGTTTCATAAGATGGATTTTTCTGAAATGCAGTGGTGTTATTCAGGTTCAGCGCCCTTTTCTCCAGAAGTTCTTCATGAGATTGAGGATATTATTGGAAAGGGAAAAATTACCGAGTGCTATGGGATGACAGAAACTTGTGGGATGAACACAGGAAACCCTCAAAGAGGTATGAACAAGGTAGGTTCTGTAGGTCTCCCTTACCCCTCTTGCCACGTTCGTATTGTGGACATTGAGACAGGCTTAAAAGATATGCCTTTAGGTGAAGAAGGAGAGATCATCATCAGTGGGCCTCAGGTTACAAAAGGATATTATAACAGGCCTGAAGAAACGAAGAATGCCCTTCGGGAACACGATGGGAAAACCTATCTCCACACAGGTGATGTGGGTTATATGGACGAAGATGGTTACCTTTGGATTGTTGATAGGGTTAAGGACATGGTTATCGTTGGGGGTTATAAAGTCTTTTCCGCTGAAGTAGAGTCAAAATTTTACGATAATCATGAGATTAAGTTTTGTGCCATTATTGGTCTTCCTAATCCGGAAAAACCGGGAAGTGAAATCGTTAAACTCTATGTTCAAAAAAACCCAGATTTTTCACATATTTCCGACGAAGATTTGAAAGAAAAACTGATCGCTTTTGCCAAGGAAAAGATGGCCCCTTATAAGGTGCCCAAAGTAATTGAATTTATCGATGAAATGCCTCTCACAGGTGTGGGGAAGGTTGATAAAAAAGTCCTCAGGGTCAAACATGAAGCTTGATTTTGACGGTATTCGTTTACAGGCCCCTTTTTATGATGAAACCCATAGAGAATGGCGGGACTCAGTTGTTCGCCCTTTTATCGATAAAGAGATTGTTCCTCATATAGAAAAATGGGAAAAAGACGGAGACATTCCCCTAGAAGTTTATCAAAGGGCCGGTGAAGTCGGTCTTTTTCAAACGGGTTACTCCGAGGCCTATGGTGGAGTAACAGATGGGGTTGATATTTTTCATGCTCTTATTACGGGAGAAGAGTTAGCAAGACCAGGGGCCGGAGGAGTTGCCGCCGCTTTAACAGTCCATTCAATCGCTCTTCCCCCTGTGATTAATTTTGGTTCAGAAGAGATGAAGAAAAAAGTTGCACCGGGGGTTATTAAAGGAACACACCATATAAGTCTGGCCATCACGGAACCATCTGGAGGTTCTGATGTTGGAAATTTAAAAACAACAGCTAAAAAAGACGGGGACCACTTCATTATAAATGGCTCCAAAACTTTTATAACCGGAGGGCTTAAGGCCAACTGGTTTACAACTGCTATAAGAACAGGTGGAGAGGGAATAGGAGGGATATCACTTATTCTCATTCCTGCTGATGCCAAGGGCGTTTCAAGAAGTTCCGTCGGTCCAAAACAAGGTTGGATCTGTTCTGATACGGCGACTATATATTTTGAAAATGTCCGGGTACCCGCAGACCAGATTATTGGTAAAGAAAATGAGGGTTTTAAAATAATCGTTAATAATTTCAATAATGAAAGAATTGGGATGGCCGCTGGCGCTGTCGCTTATTCCCGTGTCTGTTTTGAAGAGGCGGCTTCTTGGGCAAAAGTGAGAAAAACTTTTGGACAACCTCTTTCCAAACATCAGGTGATTCGGCACAAGTTCGCAGAGATGCTTCGAAAAATAAATTCAACTCAGGCCTATATGGACATTTGCGGATGGCATATAAAAAACGGGACACCCAATGCCGCCGACATCGCCATGCTTAAGGTCCAGGCTACAAAAACTATGGAGTTTTGTGCCCGCGAGGCCATGCAAATCATGGGAGGGATCAGCTATGTTCGTGAATGCAAAACAGAAAGGATTTACCGCGAGGTAAGAGTGATGGCCATCGGTGGTGGATCAGAAGAAATTATGAGAGATTTGGCCTGTCGCCAAATGGAACTCTAAATTTTTTTAATTATTTATCAAAGATTTTTTTTGGGTTTCTCTATCATTTCCTTAAATTTATCGGGAGTAAATGGCTTATCTAAAAGGCCTTTCAGGCAGCGTCTGGCCATATAATTTATATTGCCTGATATAACAAAAATTATAGAAGTTATTCAATGATACTCATTTGAATTTTAAATAATTTTAATTTCAAAATAAGAAAGAAATTAATTTTTTTATTATGGCCCTGATATAATTAATTTAAACAAAGGTCATTCTATGAAAAATTTTATACCTCTTTTTTTGATACTGTTTTCTTTTCAAGGATTGGCGTTAGAGGCCATTTCAGATCAAGAAATGAAAAAGAGACTCAAACTTTTTGACTATGACCAGGCCCAAACAAAAAAAGAGAGACAAAAATTTAAGGCCATTTACCATAACCATAGGGCCTATAATATTGTTGTAACTGGAGATGACCCTACCTCAAATAATCCTCTTAAAGTTAAGTTTACTTATTACAAAAATACTTCAGGAGGCAAAACTAACTTTAAAAACATGAATGTCACTGTAAAAAAAAGACCTCTCATTATAATAGTACCTCCCATTTTAGATCAAACTCCTTTGGATTTTGCTTTAGGGAAATACCTCGTTAAAAAGGGGTATCACATTTTTCTAATGAAGTTTGGTGATGCTGTTAATGACTCCAAAAGGCCTTTTAAAAAGACTGATGACTGGGCAAGAAGGGTGACAACTCGTTTTAGACTTCTTATTGATTATGCTCAATCTCTTCCTGAGATACAAAAAGAAAATATTGGAGCTTATGGAATGAGTTTAGGAGGTTGCCTTATAGGCCTTTTCCTTGGCGTTGAAAAAAGACTTAAGGCAGGGGTCATTATTGTTGGAGGAGGTAACCTTCCTTATATTTTGTCTCACAGTAAACAATTTGTTGTCACGGGTTACGTTAAGGCCAGAATGAAGGCCGAAAATATAAAAACAAAAGATGACGTCGAAAAATATCTTCAAAAAAATATTAAAATTGACTCCCTTTATTTTGCCAAAAGAAGAAAAATGAACAAGCAATATGCTTATATGGTCATTTCCGAAGATGACCCTGCTGTCCCTACTAGGGCCCAGTATGAACTTTACAATGCTTTTGATAAACCACAACTAAAACTTTTTCCAAAAGGACACTTTAAGGCCATCCTAAATAATTTAAAACCAGCTAACCATGATCATGTGTTTAAATTTTTTGTTAATGCAATAGGCCGAGTAAAGTAGCGGTTGGATAATGAATTTTAAGTTTTGAAATGAAATATTGTCTTTCTTATAAAAAAATAAAACATAAAAAGAAAGATGGTCGCAAAAAAGTAAATGCCTAGACGCTCTGAAGTGGGGATTTCATTTAAAAAGGGGTAAGGAAAACCACAAACAGTTTGGGCCTTATTGCAGGGATGCCCACTCAAGTTAGAAACGACGAATTCAATCCAACTAATGTAGGCAATATTGGCAATATTAAGAACGATGAGATCTTGTTTTAAATCCTTAAAAGAACCTGTTAATTTAAAGGCCTCTATATAGCAAAAGATACCAGTTAGAAGATGTATATGGTATTCAATAAACCAGGGAAGATAGCGTCCTGGAAGTCTCACTAAAAGAGGATCAATGGCCACAAGACTCCAGTAAAGCAACATAACCACACTGGAATGAAGAACGGACCAAGTACAAATCCAGGACGGAAGTTTTATTATTTTAAATTCTGAAAGGAGTGCTCCTCCTGTCATGATAAGGTTGATATTCAGACCCCAAAAGGTCAGAAAGCGCCAGGAACCACCCCATGAATCAGGGTGAGGGTCCAGTCCGTAATGATGGGGTCCATCGCTGAAAAACCATAACCAGGCAAGTAAATTTAGAGTGAATGCTAAGACTCTAAACACTGTTCGGATAAGAACCTCCAAATATTTTTATTTTACCATTTTTTGGGGTTTGTTACTATTTATGAGGCTTTTTTAAAGCCATTAATTTTATTGAGACCTTCTTTTAAAAGCTTTTCAATTCCTTGAATATTAAAATGAGACGCT
>JAOMEV010000002.1 GCA_028346125.1 Bacteriovoracales bacterium
TAAAATGGAATGGTCAATGGCGGACAACACGTTGGGAAAGAAGGTGTAGTAGTTATAGTTGGGGGGTATGCCGAAGATGGACAAATTACCGTAAGGAGTCCGTTTGCGGCTGTAAAAAAGATCAAGATAAGATTAAATTGATTAGTAATAAGACTAAAGAGATTAATGACACTAAAAACAAAATAAATACTTTGAAGGCCACACGTCCAATGAGTGAATTTTTGGCCCTCCCGCAAATGCGTACAGATGCTGAAAATAAATATGAACAACAGCGTATAGCTGTTAAAAATATATATAGACCACAGCGTACAGTTGCTGAAGATAAATATAGAAAGGAAGTTCAATCTACGGAGAGCTTAGAGTATGAGGGTGCTGTAACTAATTCTGAAAAGTACGATTGTCAAAAGAGTGAGCAACGGACGCGGCAGAAAAGTGAGTGTACGAGAAGTTCTTGGGGTGTTTGTCAGCAATACCGCTATTACAATGAAACCTACACCCATACTTGGACTAAGAAACGAGGCTGTGATAGAAACCAAACTGTACCGAAAGGGCTTAACATTGCTAGCGGAAGTGAGAAACTGGACAAGTGGTGTTTTGAAGGTCAAAAGTTAAAAAAGCTTAAGGGAAATTATGGAAAAGTAGGTTCTGAGTACACAGTTAGGACAAGCCCTCATACAAGACTATGGATAGAAAAATATAAAGGCGGAGCTGGTTGCAGTCTAAAAATTGATGGGATGGCCAACTGTAGTTTTAAAGTACGTAGACCTAACGGGAACGTTCTCGAATTTAGACAACAGGCAGATCGCCGGCAAATGCACCTCTATAGAGTAACCGATACTTCTGGAAACTATATGGAGGTTAAGTGGGCGAACTGGGGACAAAATGAAACGGTCCTAAGAGAAATCCTGTATACAGGGACAGCACACCACGCCCCCACAAGAAGGGTTTTTTTCAAATACCGCCACAGGTATGACAAATATGACAGATACTGGGGCGGCCGTCAGTTCAATCTGCACCATATTCTCTTTCAGATTGATGTTGATACCAATGAAGGGCCTGGTTGGGAGCGCCTGACCGAATACAGGCTTAACTATAGAAGAGGTTATTCAACCAAAAGAAATTTACTTAGCTGGATTCAGATGTGTGGAAAGTCCCACGCTGATGAAGGGGGATCAGGAAAAATGGTCTGCCTCCCTGAAACGTCCTTTCAATATTCCGATGGGAGTAAAGATGGACCTCTCGCCAAGGGCACTGGAGATGGGCAATGGTTAAAATGGCCTTCGAAAAGCAATGGAAACCCTCAATCGAACGAGAAAAATATCAAAATGGTCGCTGACAGTAATGGCGATGGTTTGCAGGATTTAGTATGGATTTTATCTGGGTGGACCACTAGTAGTGATGCCTGGCATGTTGGAAACAGTAAACGAAAAATCGATAAGGTCTGTACCGCTGTTTCAACTGGTAAAGCCTTTGTTAAACCCCATTGCGTAGAACATATGGCATGGTCTGAAAGGTCTGACACAGAATCTTATTCATTTGTGGATATAAATTCAGATGGAGCTTCTGACGTTGTTGCTTTTAGTAAAACCCATAAGTGGTTAAGCAAACATGGTATTATTTCCCTTCCAGGAAAACCCATTGATGGAGGAAACTTAAAGACTAAAAAAGGCCAGGGTTATAACAACTGGTATGTGGCGGCTTCGAAGTTTGGTGCTTACCATAAGCCTGATAGTGTCAACGAGAAGACAAGTGACGACAAACGAAACAAATGTGCCAGAGACGGTGGGTACGCTTATTGTAATGACTACACCAAAAGAGAATTTAAAGATGTGAATGGAGATGGAATATTAGACCTTGTCATCTTTGGGATGAAAAATATTAAAGTCGGCCTGGGGAAAAATCCAGATCTGAACAACTATCAAAATAGTGATATAGGGAAGTTTGAAAAACCGATTGCCTGGCTTGGAAAGGCCCACAGTTCTGGGGAAGGTTCCCCGACATTTAAAAACGGGAGCTGGCAAGAACTCGATTACCCAAGAATGCTTTGTGATATTAACGGAGATGGACTCCCCGACATCGTAGGTTTTGGGCATGGTGGGACAAGTGTTTGGTGGAACTCGGGAAAAAGTTTTGCCTCTAAAGATAGTGGTTTTAGTAATGGACAGCTTATTAGTGACTTTGGCTTTGCCCAAGACTGGAGGGCAGAAGGAGAGCATAAAAGAACCTGTGCTGATGTGAACGGTGATGGGATGGCCGACCTTATTGGCTTTGGAGAAAACAAAACGATTATCTATGTTTCCACAGGGACGGGCTTTAAGCATTTTAAATCCATTAGCGGTTTTGCCAATAACAATTGGGATTATGGTGAAGAGATTAGAGGTGTTCAGGATTTAAATGGTGACGGACTCGCTGATATTTACGGCTTTGAATCCAGTGGTAAAATCATTGTCTCGTTTGCTACGGGGACAGGGTTTACCAAAGAAACAGCTGTCAGTACTGGTGGTAGTTTTACGATTGCGAAAGGACACGGCTGGAAAGCAGGGAAACACCCTCGTTTCTTTATGGATGTCAACGGTGATGGGTGCCCAGACCTTATTGGTTACTCCAATGCTGGCGCAGAGGTCAGGGTTAACAAGTCCTGTGATACTGGTTTAGGGATTAAGCCAGATGTTCTTGTTAAGGTTTTCGATGGGCACGCAATCAATGCTGGTCAGTCGTGGGATAAGGAAAGAAAAAAAGGGATAGAGATTACCTACGGGACCTTAAACCATCCAGTCCATGGACTTATTAAAAATGATCGCTATAAGGAAGATTCAACAAAACATTATTTAAAGAATAGGAATATAAGTTTAGACAAGGCGCCCGTTAGGTACCCCTATGTAAGACAAAAGCATGCAAGCCCAATTGTTAAAAAGACGATTATTAGGGATAGAAGCAAATCAGGGCATCAAGACAGAAGTCATGATAGGGAAGTAGATTATTATTATGAGGATTACATCGCACCTGCCAATAGAGCAGGTGTCAGTGGAGGTTATGGGGTTCATGAAACTCGTCTTAAGGTTAAAAAAACACAGGATAACTCTGAGGTCACTGCACGCCTAAGGCTGGAGTTTTACCAAGTAGGTCTCAGTCATGATATTTTCTTGCGGCCGAGCGCCAAGATTAGCTATAACTCAAAGGGCGAAGAAACGGGTCGGCAGCGATTCTATTATAGGATCGTGCGGGACTTTGATACAGATGCCAAAACAGCTAAGCTGAGGTATACCGAGGTCTATAGAGGAAACCCACATTATGGCGATTTAGCGCCAATGGCCTACACGACTAAGAGTTATGATGACAATGGGCTTCTTATTAAAGAGCAGCAATATTTTACTGAGCAGTCTCGAAACACAGAAGGGAACATAACAAAGTGCTATTCCTACCTAAAAAAGATGGCCTTGGGTTTTGAAAAGCCCACCTCGGAATTGGTTAGACGGGGTAGTAATGCCAGTTGCGGTGGTACTCCCACAATAAATGATAGTTTCTCCAAAATGGAGTATGACTCTAAAGGGCGTATTTATAGAAGAACAGCAGGCTCTGGTGAAAGCGCTCCAGGGCAAGGAATAGTCAGGCAGGAAACGGACTTTTTCTACGACAGTTACGGACGTCTTAAAAAAGTTATAGACCCGTCAGGGCTTGAAAGACATTACGATGATTATGACCGCCACCATAGGCAAAGAAGAACCAGAGTCGAAGCAACCAATAAAACTATAGGTGCTGGTAAGGCAAGCGACATGCCGATCGTCACCCAAAAGACCACCTACACCCGAAGAGGGGAAGTGGCGACCATTAAGAAAGGGGTCGATGGCATTTCTGAAGACGAATGGATCCATTCAAAAACTGAATACGATGCCTTCGGGCGCTCCATTCGTGTCTTTTCTCAAAACCCAGTTGTTAAAGCTCAAGTGGATCTTATAAGGCAAATCCGTTATTTAAAACCGCCTGCAGATGCTCATTGGCTGGGAACTTTTGCCATGATGAGTTTTGGGCGTCCAGATGGTGCTGGTGAAGAATGGTGTGGCACCTTTAAAATTTGTGGCGACTATATGGACACCGATAATTTCTCTGCAATAGCTAACTCAACGATCGGAAACTACACCTTCGCCCATGAATACTCTGATACCTTCGGGCAAGTGATCCGTTCAGAAAAACACGGCCTTAATTCTAATAATGAAATAAGAGTGTTTAAAAATGAATTTAATGAGATGGGGAATGTCATCCGTAAGTATATGCCTTGGTCGAACACCCAAGGAGGAAGTGACAAGGGAAGAATCTATCAAGAGTTTACCTACTTAAATGCCACTGACAATGTGGCGACCGCTTCCCAGATGCACGGTGGATATAACCTCCACGAAACGAGGTATGAATACGGTGGTCCTGGTGGACTCCGGATAAGAAAGCATTTCCCAAGCCCAAGTGGAAGTGGTGAATCTACAATTACCATACAAAAATCCATCGAGGGAAAACAAATTTGGAAAGAGCTTCCTAACGGTGCCATGGTAAGGTCTTACTACAACGCCCACGGCCTGCTCACAAGTATGGAAGACCCGATAGGAGGCGTTGTCACCAAAACCTACGACTCTCTTGGGAACACTAAAAGTCAGTGTAAAGCAGACCTCGGTTGTGAATACTTTACCTACAATAAACTAGGAAAAGTGATCGCCAAATTGAACGGCAATGGTGAAGCGACGAGATTTGCTTTTGATAAGCTCGGGCGTCCTTCAACCATTATGAACTCAGACGGTCTCGCGACCACTTATATCTATAATGCGATGGGGGCCCCAGGGGTTGTCATTGACGGTTATGGAAACTCAGAAGCGATGACTTATAACCTAGCAGGTGATGTTGTCCACACTATTCAAACTATTGATGGAAAACCCTATGTCTCGGCTTCAAGCGCGGAAGGGCACAGTATCCTCCCAACAGGGGATAGGCTCTACATGGCGGACGTTTATAAAGGGGTCAAGAGAAAGGTCTTCTTAAACGGAAAAGTCATCGCCGAAGCTAAAGACTTCGATGCTTTAGGGCAGTCGAGAATCCTCCGCTACGCTAACGGTGACGTGGCGACAGCGAGCTATGATAAGTACGGTAAAAATACGGGGTTAAAAGTTAACTGCGGTAATGGTACTGGTTTTGCTAAGGACGGTGAATGGACCGGTGGTTCAGGCGGAAGTGTATGCCACAGAGAAAACTCAACTTTTGATGACAGTATTGGGAAGCTTGTCAGTGTAAGTAGGACGACATTTCAAGGTAAAAACAATAAAGGAATTGGTGGGGAAGCTGGGAGAACCAACCTCAACACCAACTATACCTACGATAGTATGGGTCGCCTCACAAACACCAACACCAATGTCGGTCATAACCAAAGCTTTAACTATGACTTAAACTCCAACTTAACCGGTGTGGGTGGAAGCGATGCTGTTAGCTACAACATGAAAGGAAATGGCTCGAGCCGGCTTCTTACCACGAGTAAAGGCCCCAGGTACACCTACGATAAAGCAGGAAGGGTGATCACCAAAACGGCCATGGATAGCAAAGGCTCTCTCGGTAAATCCAATAAATGTGTCATCTTCTTCCAGCATGGTAGCTACGGAGGGAAACAATACAAGTTCTGTCCAGGGTCGAATCCACTACCACTTGGTCAATGGAACGATGATGTGAGTTCCTTTAAAATTCCATCGGGCGCTAAGCTTAAGGTCTGTGAACACGTAGGTGGAGGAGGACAATGCTGGGACCACACAAGTAATTCCAGTTGGGTTGGTGGCCCTCAAAACGACCTTTACTCTTATTTTGAGTTAAGTTTTGATGACTGTCGTATGACTTCAGAAGACGCCGGTGGTTGTACATCGAATGCCACAGGGACTGTTAAAAAATGGAAATTTAGATACGAGTCTCAATTTAATAGAGTCATCGAAATTGACGGCCCTGAAGGAAAAACCATTTTTGTAAGAAACGCCGCTGGTGGTGTCACAAAAATGATTAAGCCTAACGGGGAAATCAAGCTCAATATTGGACCGGGTGTCCAACTCAGAAAAACTGCCGTTGGTACGATCAACTACTCCGTTAGTGTTGCACTCATGGGGAAACATGTTCATACCTACACAAGAAACGTCAGTAACACATCCGCCGCTGTCTTTAACAGAGAAATGAATCACAATACCCATAAATTAATGGCGGGTATGGTAGACCCAAGCTCCTTAATAGGACTTGCTAAATACGTTCGACATAAGGTCAGTCAGCTTCTGACAAGACCTAATTTTGAACAAGAACTCATGAAAGGCTTTTGCTTCCTCTTTGCCATAGGGCTCCTCCTTTCCATGGTGATAAACATCTTCAGGAAACGAGCGGTCGGTAAAGTCAAATGGTGGCATTACCCGATGCTGATCACCATCTTCACGGTGACCACAGTACTACCGGTCCACGCCCTCCCTCTTAGGTCAGGGCTCCAAGGAACCGGTGAATACGAACTCGGGGCACAGTTCTTCCATACAGATCACCTGGGGAACGTCGCCGTGGTAACCAACGATAAAGGAAAAATAACCTCGAGTACCGCCTACGATTCCTACGGGCAGATGCTCACCAAAGGAGTATCCTCTTTTGGTCGAGACAACTTCCCGAACAAGTGGGCGAAAGCAGAGTACGTTCGTGAAAGAGGAGCTGACTCTGGACTCTCTGTCATGGGGGCAAGGATCTACGATAGGGATGCCAGGCGCTTCCTGTCTCCTGACCCGCTCTCGGTGTTTCATTCACCGTATAGGTATTCTTCAGATCCAATTTCAAACGCTGACCCGACAGGGGAAGAACCGTTTACGATTGCGTGTATCGTAATATTTGCACTGATCGCACTTTTCACCACAGGTTACGCCATTTCCGGGACGTGGAAGTTCTGGGAGTGGTCTGGAGAAACATGGGGCTACGCCATCCTCGGTGGTATAGCAGGTGCCCTCTTTGCCGCCGCAGCCGCCTTTGCTCTCCCAGCACTAGCAGCAGCATGCGCGACCGCCTGCCCAGGTGTCGCCGCAGCAGCGGGGGGGACCGCCGGTGTGACCTCCGCAGCAGGGCTAAAAGCACTGGCACTCCAAGCAGTGGTCCTCGGTACCATAGGTGCCGCAGAAGCCGCAGTGGCGAGTATGATCACCCAAGCAGGGAACGCCGCAGTCAATGGACGGGCGTTCGACTGGTCGAAAGTTGGGAAGGCCGCCGCAATGGGATTTGCGATGGGCGCCGGATTTGCGGTGGCAGGTGCTGTGGCGGGGTCGGTTATTAAGCCGATGGCTAAGAAAGCTACAAATTTTATTTCAAAAGTCGCAAAGAAGGGGGCAGGAGGCGCCGGTAAGCTAATGAAAAAGATCGGGACCGCCACTGGAAAAATGTTTGGTAAGGTCGATGATGTCATGATGGGAACTCGGGCAGCAGGAGGTTGGACAACGGCGAAGAAAGTTGCCGGAACGGTGGGCTCAAAGATTGGTAGGGTTTGTCGGGCGACAGGTTCTACAATTTTTAATGCTGCTAAAAAGGTCGGGAGTAAATTAGATGATGCTATGAATTGGGTGAATAAGCAGGTTAGTAAACTCGACGACCCGAAAGCGTTAAAGGATTGGTTGGATAACCCTGGTAACTGGAAAGGCCATGCTGAAGCTTCGAAAAGAGCAAAACTTGTGGGGACGAAAGTTGGAACCAAGGGGACAACGATGAGTGCTGATGATCTTGTCATGGACATGAAACTTACTCAGCTCGATGATGCCATAGCAGGCTGTAAATCTGGTTGTGATATGGATGCTCTCGTCAAAGCTAGAGAAGGTGTCTACGAAGAGATTGCGGAAATAGCGAATAAGAACAGCGCTAAGGTTGGTATCGACGATCTCCACTTTGCAAGCGATCGAGAGGTCCTGACACTCCGTAACTACGAAACAAAAATGTCGGGGGCTGGAGACAACATGATCATCGTAAGAACAGATAAGAAGGGTGGCACTTGGATCCATGCTAAAGGACAAAAAGACGTAGTGATACCGCCAAAAATGTTTGATGAGGGCGCGTTGAGTAAGGGTCAGCTTGATGATTTTCTGGTGGATGTTAAAGGTAAATATGGTGATGATGTTGCGGCTTATCTCGGTGAGAATATGAAACCTGGTAACTTTCTGAGTGAGTTTGATTCGGTGGCGGTGGCAAGTCAGTTTGGTAATGTGCAGAAGGGGATTGGTTCGGCGAATCTCGCTGCGAATCTAGGGACTCTGGAGCATCTTGGTGACGTCGTCTTCGAAGGTTGCACAGTTTCTCCGCACGAAGAAGGTTGTGCGGCCGTACAAAGTAATACATTTTTCACCATTTGGGCCATTGCCGGCTTTGCGAATGCTGGCGATATTTACATGAGCATATTAAGATTGGGTCAGGTGCAGGAGGCTGCTAGGGGCAGTTATGAAGGGTTTGATCATGGAGCGACCTTGTTGGGTCTCGGATTGAGGTGGAAAAAGCTGGGAGCAGGCTATGCCGGCGATGCAATGCAGGCAGTTATTGGTGGCAGCGCTAGTACCGGCGACTGGGGCGGCGCTGGTTGCGACCCTCTAGACAAGACGTGCGGTCATTAGCTGCCGTTCACTAAACTTTACAACCTACCCAGCGGCACTGGCCGCTGGGTGGACCACAAACAATTAGAAAACTAAGGGAGGGAAACAGGTTGTTTCCCTCTTTTTGTGGGTTTATAAAGTAGCTGAGGAGTTGAAAGTCTCTTTTTTGCCGATGTAGGTTTTGTCGGGGTTTTTTTCAACTTTAAGTTTTTTTAGAACCTGATTTACTTTTTTTACAGCTTTTCTTAGTTTCCAGCGGGTGGGAGCTGTTATAACCCAGTCATCCATATATCTTATGTAGGAGATGCCTTCTTTTTCAAGTTTCTCCATTTCCTGGTCTAGGGGCTTTAGGTAGAGAGCTGCCATGAGGGGAGAGAGGGGGCAGCCGAGGGAGATGCCTTTTTCTATGGAGACGTAGTTGCCGTTAATGTCTTCGGTTCTTTTTAAGTATTGCCAGACGATTCTGCGGTGGTTTTTTTCTGGGATGAGGTCGCAGAATTGATTGAAGAGGATGTGGTGATTTATTGAGGCGTAGTAGCTTTTGACGTCTGATCTCATGATAAATTTGTTTTTTGTTTTGAGGACGGATCTTAGAGCGCCTTTGAGTCCGCCGTTATTTTTAAGATGGGTGCATTTTTTTGAGAGGTGGGGGGGCAGTTTTTTTTCTAAAGTGAGCGCCAAATCTTTTAGGACTAGTGAATCTTCCGAACTCCAGAGAGATGTTCTTTTGCGGTTTATTGTGATTCTTTTAGTAGGGGATAGGGTGTAAGTCCCCTTTTCAACTTGAGACTGAATTTGAGGCATTCGTGAGTTTATGTTTAGGCGGAGGTCCCGAATATCGGAATTTGGTGAGTGGTTTTTTCTCTGGGCAAAGGGCCATTTTAAAGCTTGGTGCATAGTTTTTGAAATTGGGTGTATAATCTAGTTCTTATATTATTGGAAGGTGAACAATGCAAAATATGGTTCTTCGTGAGGATAAGATCTCTCTTTTGAGAAGGCTTTTTGGGGTTACTTTTTTGTCGATTGCCTTTTTGATTGCTTTGCTTTTGGAGGATTACTTTAAATGCAGTTATGGGTTTGTGAGTTGTCAGCAAGGTATGGGGAACACTGATATTTGGAGTACGCCTCTTCCTGTGGGAATTTTTTTTGTGACTGTTTTGACGATCTCTGGGCTCTTTTTTGGTTTTTTTAGTGGAAAGCAAACAGTCCATGGGGGGCACCTCAATTTAGAAAATTTTTTGATGGGGATTCGGATAAGAAGAAGCAGTTTGGCAAAATTAGCAGATTATTCTGAAGTGAGAGTTACTAAAAAGAAGGGTTTTGGGCAAATGACTTATCATGCGATAAGGGTCGCTGAAAGAGACGTTTGGCATGTTCAATTGGTCGGTTCTGACGCTGTTACTGTCGGTTACTTTCAAGATGAGGAAATAGCAAGGCCTTATGTTGAGAAGTTGGTCAGTGCTAGTGGTCTTCCTTTAAAAGAAATTGTTATTTAGTTTCAATAATATTCATATGTAAACAAAGTGATTTTCGGAACTTTATCATAAACAATTCCTTGGAAAAAGCCGAAAAGTCAGGAAACACCTTCTATTGAGTTTTTATGAAGCTGATTTTTGTCCTTTTTTTATGTTTTGAAGTTTTTGCAAAACCTGTTGTTTTGGAAGACGGTAAGAATTTTTATGAATTGGGACTTCATTTAGATATTTTGGTAGACCCTGGTGGGAAGCTGACTATTGAAGACGTTAATCGTCCAGAGTGGGCAGAGAAGTTTGTAAGGAGTAAAAAGAAGATCCCCAATTTTGGTTTTTCAAAGTCTTCTTATTGGGCACGAGTGAGGGTTCAAAATAAGACGAAGAAGAAGTTGTGGATTTTGTCTCACAATCACGTCACCCAAGATGAAATCACTTTGTTTCGGTTTGATAAAGTTTGGAAACCCTCTTTGACAGGGGATGTTCACTCTTTTAGCACAAGAGAAATTGAGGATAAGGCCTTTTCTTTTGAAATTCGTCCTGAAGACACGGTGTATTTTATAAAGATTAAGGGGGCCTCTCCCAATCAGTTTTATTTAAGCATTTCTTCGCCTAAGGCGTTGATGGAAAAAAGGACTAGGGATAATTTAGCTTCCGGTCTTTTTTTTGGTTTAGTCATCTCCATGTTTTTGTATAACTTTTTCATTTTCTTCTCCACGAAAAGTCTAAGTTATCTTTATTATGTTTTATATATTCTTTTTTATGGGCTTACCATGTTCATAAAACAGGGGTTTGCTCAAAGATTCATTTCTGAAGAGTTTATTTGGGTGGCCAATAACGGACTCACATTTTGCGCTGGTTTAGCTGGGGTTTCTATAAGTCTTTTTATTATCAGCTATCTTCGGCTCAATGAGTTTAACCCAAGACTTTATAGAAGTGCTCAGGCTTTTTTGGGTTTGTTTGGTTTGGCCACCTTATTAACCTTTTTCTTTCCTTACTCTATTAATATAAAAATAACTTTTCTCTTAGGCGGTTTTATAGGCGTTTACATCATGGTTTGTGGGATTTATAGGGCCCTTCAAAAATACAGGCCTGCGTATTATTTTCTTTTGGCGTTTTCATTTATGATTTTGGGAATGTTAACCATGATATTTATGAATACTGGGGTTCTTCCCGCTAATGCCTTAACAGAGCAGGCCCCCTTTATAGGAAATGCCTTGGAGTTGGTTCTTCTTTCAATGGGGATTGCTGATCGGTTTAATCTCATACAGGAAGAGGCCCTGCAAAAAGAGAAAAGATTAACGGATCTTTTGGAAGAGTCCAAGAATGATTTAGAGAGGCTCGTCACTGAAAAAACCAATAATGTTAATAACTTAGTTGAAAACCTCAAGCAGGGCTTCATGATACTGGATAAGGACGGGGTGGTCCAAAAAGGGGCGACAAAGGCCTCGGTGGAGCTTTTTGGTATAGACCCTGCGGGTAGGTTAATGGAAGATGTTCTGCAGCTTGGGAGAAGGGAAAAAGAGGGCTTTTCCAAGTGGCTTAACCATATTTTTTCAGGAATTGTGCCTTTTAAAGATCTTATTTCCTTGGGGCCAAAAAAGTTTGAAACCAAGGGGAAGGTCGTTTCCCTGGATTATAGACCGATTGTTGAAGACAAAAACATACATCAAATTATCTGTATTGCCACCGATGTCACGGAAAACGTGAGACTTGAAAAACAGGCCCTCCTTGAAAAAGAAAAGGCCCAAAGGCTTACTAATATTTTAGATCGCCCTTTAGAGTTTACGGACCTAATGAGCGACTTTGAAGAGGCCGTTAATTTCTATCTCAGTAATAGAGGTCAAAGAACTGAGGAAATTTTTAGGGCCTTTCATACCTTAAAAGCGGGTTTTGGCTCTTATAAGATCAGTGAAATCGTTGAGGGTATCCATAACTTGGAAAGTTATTTAAATGAAGTCGGGAACAATTGGACTGAATATAATAAAAACAGGCTCCATTCTATTTTAGAAAAAATGAACCTTTCCCGTTTAAGTTTTCTAAGGGAAAACAGAAAGCTTTTAGGACTTGCTAATTCCTCTGTTAATAGTGACACGGGGGGAGATATGAAGCTTTTGATAAAGAAGATTCAATCGGCGATTGGATCTTTTAACCAGGAATTTATTTTAAAAGAAGTGAGTACTCTTTTTACTCAGTTTATCTCACCGACTAAGGAGCTCGCCAAGCAGCAGGATAAGCTCGTTGATATAAAAGTTCAGGAAAGTGACATTTACCTGGACCCTCAAAACTATAAGGAACTTTTTAAAAGCCTTCTTCATATTTTTAGAAACTCTGTTGATCACGGCATTGAATCAAGAGAAGAGAGGGTTGCTAAAAATAAAAGCGAAATTGCCAAATTGAAGGTCTTTTTTTCCAAAGACGTAAAGACCTTTACCATTAATATCCAAGACGATGGGAAAGGGATTGATCCTGAAGAAATTAAGATCGTTTCAAAAAAGAAATTTGATGTTGAAAAGATGTCAAAAGACGAAATTATCTCTCTTATTTTTGAACC
Source organism: Bacteriovoracales bacterium (assembly GCA_028346125.1). GTDB lineage: Bacteria > Bdellovibrionota > Bacteriovoracia > Bacteriovoracales > Bacteriovoracaceae > UBA7317. The sequence continues at coordinate 12,627 of JAOMEV010000002.1, forward strand.
GGGTCTTTCTTCAAAAACCGATGTCACAACGGTTTCAGGAAGAGGGGTTGGTTTGGATGCCGTCAAAGAAGAAGTGGTGCGTCTTGGGGGGAAGATTACAGTGTCTTCAAAAATTGATGAGGGGACAATGTTTAAAATTGAACTTCCCATGGGAGGGTAAATGGTCATCTATGAAGATAAGATTTCCCTGGTAAGAAGGTTTTTTGGGGTCTCTTTTTTACTCATTGCTTTTCTCATTTTGGGAATTACTTTGGATATGTCCCTTTGTTTATTGTCGGGTTTTTTCGAGAGCTCTTGTCAGTATATGAACGTTGAACACCCCGATATGGATCTCATTAAGGAGGTTCTTAATCATAAGAACGTGAAGCTTCTTAATGGGCCACTTGGGTTTGGGGCCATCTTCTTTCTTATTTTTAGTGTCGCCGGCACGTTTTTTGGTTTTTTTCATGGGAAGCATGTTTTTTTAAAGGGAAAACTCGTTTTAAAAGTTCACCTTTTTGGAATTTGTGTAAGGGTGAAAACTTTAGCGGTGCTGGCAAAATACCAAGAAATCAAGGTCACAAAGGAAACGGGCTTCACGACAGGACGCCATGGAAATGAATTACAAGGGAAAGATGTTTTTCAAGTCTACTTAATGGGATCTGAAGACAAAATGATTTCCGTTTTTTTTAAATACGAAGATGCAAAGTCTTATGGAGAAAAGCTCTCCAGTGCCACGGGTTACCCTTTCGTTTCAGAGGTGGAATAGGCCCTATTCATGGGAAAAAAATTGTGATTAATCCCCTTTATGATTCCTCGTTATTTAACCTTTAAAACATCTTTGAGCATTGAAAAAGTCATAAGGACTTTTAATTTCCTTCATGCTCTTTTAATTATGGACGGAAGGGCCCATTTGATTTTAGAAGGTAAAAAGGGTTCCGCTTTAACCGAAACGATTCACTATCAAAATGTTTTAAAATATATCCATCAGTTGCCCATGAGAAAGGGACTTGTTTCTAAAGTAGAAGATTATCCCTATTCGGGGCTTTTTAGGTCTGAAGTCGTTCCTGATTTAGAGATCAATAAAGACTTTTTAGATTGGGCCAATAGGCCTCATACCGTTAAACAAATGGGGTCGATTGAAAGGGGGCTTAAGTTTAAAAGGTTTAGGTTCGCTGGAACAAGGTCTATGAGAAGGCCTCCCCCTTTAACCCAGGACAACCAGCGCTTGATATAATCACCGGCGGGTTTGCCTTGCTCATAAAGCTGGATGATTTTATCTGTGCATCTTTTGATGGTGTCGGGGGAGGGTTTTAGGGTTTTTGTTATGGTGTAGCCTAGGAATTGGAATCCTTTTTTTGTTCTTCCTATAAAGGTTTTATCGGGGTGCTTTTCTACTTTGAGTTTGGAAAGGGTTTGGTTCACAATTTTTATTGCTTTTTTTAGCTGGTGGCGAGTTTTTGCAAGGATGACCCAATCATCCGTAAAGCGTGTGTAGAAGACGTTGAGTTTAGTGAGAGCAACGTCTAGGGGTTTTAAATAGAGGGCTGCCATGAGGGGAGAGAGGGGGCAGCCGAGGGAGATGCCTTTTTCTATTGAGACGTAGTTGCCGTTGATGTCTTCGGTTCTTTTTAGGTACTGCCAGACGATTCTACGGAGATAGGGTTCTTTTACGAGGTCGCAGAATTGATTGAAGAGAATAGGGTGATCTATAGAGGCGTAATGGCCTTTTGTTTTTCCTAACCTTTCTCAAGGTATTCCTGCATGAGTTCTTTTATTCTGGTCGTGTATGGGCGTTTTTCTAATTCACATTTAAGTTTAAATGCATTCAAAAGGTTAGGATCAATTTTTATTGTAATCAGTTTAGATTTTTCAACCTTTTTTGCTTTATTTAACTCTCTCATCGCCTCTAGCCATTCGATCTGTTTTGTTGCATCTTTCATTTCGTTAGCTCTTTGATATCAAGCAAGTCTTTATCACGACCGGCCTTTTTCTTCATTCTTATCAGGTCTTCTTTTGATATGACCTTAAGCTCTAATTGGCCAACTCGAAATTTTTCAGATTTAAAATCGCTGACATCGTGATTGATCAATATGTCTATCTGGTCCGTTGGGTCATTTTCATTATAGAAATTCCAGGCAAGGAGATTCCTATTTTTGATATACTCATCTCTGAAATTATAAACAGAGACTGCGTCGATAGGAAGTCTTGAAACCATACCCATTTGTTGAAGTAACTTCTCAATTTTTTTTAAATTAGCGAGAGTGAATTTAATGATGAGATCAATATCTACTGTGTTTCTGGAATAACCGTGAAAATTAACAGCATAACCACCAACAATCATGTAATTGATTTTTTCTTTTTTAAGGGCCTTGACTAGTTTTGATAATTTCATGGGATTAGTATATACCGGTATATACTAATGTCAAGTCGGGGAGGTCTTGTCTTAATACATAAGGTAGGGCTGCTAGTCAGGGCGACTGTGAATAAGGAGGTCAGGACGGTATGGGTTATCGAGCTAATGTCAGGGATATCATCGGGACTGTGTTATCGGAGGGCTCAGGTTGTGGGTTTGGAGGGTCAACAACGACTTTGGTTCACAATTTTTATTGCTTTTTTTCAGTTGTCACACAAGTCCTATTATCGAGTATTTTATAAAAAACCTAAGCCCGTAAAAGAAATCTCGATAAACCTGTTTCTTTTAAACTAAGTTAACTACTTTGATTTTAGAGAGGGTCAGCTTAGGGAGATGCCTTTGCGTAATAGCTTTTAACGTCAGACCTCATGACGAAGGGGTGATGGAGGTTTTTATGGCATTCCCTTGCGGATTTTTTAGCGCCGCCGTTGGGAGCCCCTAAAAAATTTATCTTGTCCTGCTGCGGTTTAATAGTTTGGGTAGGGGGAGAAAAAAGGTGGTTTGTTTTCCCAACCTTCTCTCACCTAAGAATAAAGTTAAAAATACTTATTCATAATTTTATTATACGTGCCCTCTTTTTTAACTTCATCTAAGGCTTTTTGCATTTTTTGGATGATAGAATCGGGAGTGCTTATATGGCAGGCAAAATAGTGTGGTTTCTCTTTAAAGCTGTAATATGTTTTAAAATCATCAGGATTAAGTCCATTACTTCTAAGTATATATTTGGTATTAATTATATTTGAGGCGATTAGATCAATTTTATCTTTTTGAATCATTTTTACAAATTGGATAGGTTTAGCTAAGCGTCTTATTTTATTTAATGGAAATCCGGCACTCACAAGAAGTTGTTCTCCAGCAAAATTTTTTACTGAACCAACTACATATTTTTCGAGGTCTTTTACATTATTGATTATATAGTTTTTATTTTTTTTGCCCAAAATTCCAAATTCGATTTTAATGATAGGTCCGAACCATTTAAAAAGTTTTGCCCTTTTCTCAGTTTTAGTTGTTGAATATAGGCAGGTCTCTGGTTTTGATTGGAGGTATTTATAGGCCCTTGCCCAAGGGTAAACCTGAATATCTTTTCTAGTTTTTTTTGAACCAATCTTTTTAAAAATTTCTACTAGTAAATCTGTTGCCGAACCAACCTTTTTTCCATCTTTTAAAAAATTAAAAGGTGCGAAGTCTTCTGTCATGAATAAATAGTCATCAATATTTGAAGGGCCTTTTACATCTTGAACAATTTCTTCTTTTATCTTATTTTTTTTTGTTTCTTTTATTTCTTTCTTACAGCCTATGGTAAAAATAAATGAAGCAAGTAAAATACATTTTATTTTCATAATTTATCCAATGAAATCTCTATTTATTTCAATAGTATATTTTAATAATTAATTAGCTACTTTCCAGGGTGGGAGCGGTTTTAGCGCTGTGTCCAAAACCCTTTTCCGCCTTTTTTTATCTATAGAAACAACTAATATTATATTAAAGTAAGCTTTTAAAGTAAAAGAGATTTCTAGGCATGATAACTGGATTAAAAAGAACAACTATTTCAAAAAAAGTGATTTTTCTTGTCGTTATTTCAAATGTCACTATTGCATGTATTATTTCCACATTTTACTTATTTAATGATTTTAAAAAGAAAAAAAAAGAAATCAAGGAAAAGATTAATAGCATTGAAAAGACTTATTTGAAATCCATCACGACATCCATTTATGAAGAAAATGAAGAACAAACGAATACAATCTTAGAAGGCATTTTAGGAATTACTGAGATTATTTATGTGGAGGTTTTATCGGAGTTTGATAATAAAGTTGTTCTCAAGAAAGGTAACTTCGTTAAAGGTGAGAGAATTATCGAAAAAACCTTCGCTCTAAAATATTCTGATAAACTTAAAGGTCGAAATTTATATTTAGGGTCAATTCGTGTTGTTTCGAGTTTAAATGAAACAACAACCAAGATACAAGAACAGATATTTCTTTTTGTTTTTATTCAAATATTACAAGTCCTCATTTTTTCTATCCTCATTTTTTATATTTTTAAATTGTTAATTGTTAAGCATTTGGAAAAAATTTGCATTTATACAACACAATTAGATTTAAACAATGATAATTCTGGCGATCTTGCTTTAGATCGAAAAAAGATGGAAAAAGTAGATGAATTAGAAATGCTAGTTTTATCTTTCAATAAAATGAAAGAGAACTTAAAAGTGGCGAATAAAAAGATCATGAATTATAACTTTGATCTTGAATTGGAAAAACTCCAAGTTGAGGAAGAAATTAGAATTTCAGAAATTATGTATGAAGACTTAAAAAAATTAAATATAGAGATTGAAATGAGGGCGAAAAAGGAGGTCGATTTAAAATCTGAAATAATCAACAAAAATGAAAACTTAACTGATAGCTATAACGAGATTTCCATTCTTAATTTAGAGCTTAAAGGCTTTAATAAAAACCTTGAAAGTAAAATTGAAGAGGCAACAAATGATTTGAAAAGGACCCTGAATGAAACAAATGGAATGCTTAAAAATATTAATAAAGCTATCTTTTGTGTTTCTCCTTCAGGAGAAGTTCTCTCTCCTGTTTCGAATCACTCTGAAGTTCTGTTTCGGAAAAAAATAGTAGGTCAAAATGGATTAAAACTTCTCTTTTTTCATCTTAAGGATGGAAGCGAAGAAAAGGCTAAGCTTATTAATGCATTCAAAAATATCTTTGGAGTTACAGAAAGTAAGTTTTTTAATTTAAAAATGGGGTTGCCCAATCAGGTCATACAGCCCGACAAAGAACAAAAGAAAGGGCGAGTATTGAATATTCAATACGTACCCATTAGTAACCAGGGTAAAGTTGAAAAGCTTATGCTTATCGTTGAGGATGTAACAGATATATCTCATAACTTTAAAGTTAACCAGGTAGCAGCGGAAAGGTATAATGTTTTAAAGAAATTACTTTCTTTTAAAGATCAAAAGCTAATCTCCATAGAAATTTCAGATAGCATTACTCAAACTATTCAAATCTTTGATAATTTAATTAAGTATGAAGTCGGCTCCAGTGATATAAGTGTATCTCTTAATTTGGTAAAAAAGTTTTTAAATGGTTTAGCTTTAAAAAAGTTATCTAGTATTGAAAAGGTCAATAAGCTTACCGAAGAAATGATATGGGGAATTGAATCATTAGAAGAATATAAAAGTATTGATGAAAGAATCATTATTCAAACAATCACAGAAGATTTATCGTCTCTCCTTTCCACTTTAATTCTCCATGCGGATGTCTTAAATGAACTCGGTGAAAACCGTGTTGGCCCAGGCATCCAATATGATTTATCAAAGGACTTTAAAAATTTTGTAAAAGAAAGAGAAGGTGATTTAAAAAGGGCCATGGTTAACATTTTGGAATATGTCTTTTTAGTAAGAAAGGTCGATGATTTGGATGAGGACAAAGTTTTAAATGCCCCGAAAAAGGCCCGTCTTTATGAGCAGTTTGACGAAATCATCTCCCTTATCATGAATCGTTCCAGGCTTCTTTCTTTTTCCCTTAAAGTCTTGGGCGAAAACGAATTATCCAAAAACTACCTTGAACTCTCTGAACTTCTCAGGCAAATGCCTTCAAAGGATAAGTTAACGAAAGAGGCGTTAGTAAATAACTTAATTGAGCCTTACAAGAAAACCTTGATTCATGATTAAAAAGTTTAGGAATTGAAATCCTTTTTGAGGTCTTCTTGTTTTATCGGAAAGTTTTTCTTTTTTAATTTTCTCTAGGGTTTGGTTCACGACTTTTAGTGAGTCATCCATAAAGCGTGTGTAGAAGACGTTGAGTTTAGCGAGGGCGTCGTCTAGGGGTTTTAAATAGAGAGCTGCCATGAGGGGAGAGAGGGGGCAGCCGAGGGAGATGCCTTTTTCTATTGAGACGTAGTTGCCGTTAATGTCTTCGGTTCTTTTTAAGTACTGCCAGACAATTCTGCGGAGATAGGGTTCTTTTACGAGGTCGCAGAATTGATTGAAGAGAATATGGTGATCCATGGAGGCGTAGTAGCCTTTTACATCAGACCTCATGACGAAGGGGTGATGGAGGTTTTAATGGCATTCCCTGACGGGTTTTTTAGCGCCGCCGTTGGCGCCTAACTTTTAAAGCAAAGGCCCTCTCGTTAAGTTTTGTGAAATAAAGATTGAGAAAAACAGGTCTTTAATAGGGAATCATTCTATTTTTGAGTAATCTCATTTACCATGTTAGGCTTTAGTTATGGAAAAAATTATTGTTAAGAATGTCACGAAAATCTTCGGGAAAGATGAGTATAAAGGTATTGAACTCATTAAAGAGGGTAAAAGTCGAGAAGAAATACTAAAACATCAACTCTCTGTAGGTGTTCAAGAAGCAAGTTTCTCTGTTAATGAGGGTGAGATCTTTGTCATTATGGGTCTTTCTGGAGCTGGCAAGTCTACTATGGTCCGCATGCTCAATCGTTTAATTGAGCCCAGTAGCGGAAGTATCATGTTTAAGGGGAAAGATATCACCAAGCTTTCATTTGATGAGCTTGTTCAATTCCGTAGAACTCAGATGAGTATGGTCTTTCAGTCTTTTGCTTTGATGCCGCACCTTAGCGTCATTGAAAACGCCGCTCTTGGTTTGGAGTTTAGTGGTGTTGGTAAAGAAGAACGTGAAAAGAGGGCCTTAAAAGAGTTGGAAAAGGTTGGACTTAAGGGATGGGAAAAGAGTTCTCCTCATGAGTTGAGTGGGGGAATGCAACAGCGAGTGGGATTAGCACGGGCCCTAGCGGCTTCACCGGAAGTGCTTTTGATGGATGAGGCCTTCTCTGCGTTGGATCCCTTGATTCGCTCAGAGATGCAAGATGAACTCCTTAAACTCCACAAAAATGAAAAACAAACCATCGTCTTCATCTCTCATGATTTAGATGAGGCCTTCAAAATAGGTGACCGTATCGCTATTATGAATGAAGGAAGAGTCGTTCAAGTGGGAACACCAAAAGAAATTCTTTTGAATCCCGTTGATGATTATGTCGAGGCCTTCTTTAGAGGAGTCGATTCTACAGGGGTCATTACCGCTAAAGATTTTCAAAAAGAGGGACTCATATTTAAAGATAATATAAAATTAGAACAGGCCAGAGAAGAACTTCAAAAGAGTGAAGAAAATTACGCCTGCTTGGTGGATAACCAAAATCAATTTCGAGGAATGGTCTCTCAAGAAGGTCTGGAAGTTTCCCAGAGTTTTGAAAAAGCCTTTATTAAAGTTGAGACTGTTAGGGAAGATACTAAAATGAAAATGATACTTCCTCTCGTGGCCGATAGCTCTTCTCCTCTTCCCGTTATAGACAATAAAGGAGAGCTTAAAGGTGTCCTTACAAAAAAAACATATCTTCAGGAATTGGCAAGGTTAAATGGTGAAGGCCATGTTTGATTATAAAATACCTTTAAATGAGTGGGTCTCAAATTTTATTGACTGGTTGGTAAAGAACTACCGTCCTCTTTTTCAAACATTGAAGACTCCCATTGAAATAACCCTTAACGGCTTTGAGGCCCTCCTTGGACAGGCCCATCCTCTTTTAATTATCGTCTTTTTCTGTTTTCTTGCTTGGAAGTTCAAAGGATGGGGCCTTACTATATCGGCCGCTTTTACCTTTTTGATGATTGGATATTTAGGCCTTTGGGAACAAACGATGCAAACCTTGGCCATGGTTCTTTCCTCGGTCTTTTTTTGTGTTATCGTGGGAATTCCTATGGGGATATGGGCCGCTAAGAATGAAAAAATCGATAGGGGCATCCGTCCTTTACTGGATGCCATGCAAACGACCCCTGCTTTTGTTTATTTAGTTCCTATCGTCATGTTATTTTCTATCGGCAATGTCGCCGGTGTTATTGCGACAATAGTTTTTGCTCTTCCCCCGATTATTAGGTTAACAAACCTAGGACTTCGCCAGGTCGATAAAGAGGTGATTGAAGCAGCTCAGGCCTTTGGGGCGACCAATAAGCAATTACTTTTGAAAGTACAAATTCCCATGGCCATGCCCTCAATTCTTGCCGGACTCAATCAAACGATCATGATGGCCCTTTCCATGGTCGTTATCGCCTCTCTTATTGGGGCCGGTGGACTTGGTTCACCTGTTGTTCAGGGATTAAACACACTTGATATAGGTTTAGCGGTTAACGCTGGTTTAGGGATTGTCCTTCTCGCAATTATTTTAGATCGAATAACTCAGGCGATTGCCGATAAAAAAAAATAAGGAGATTTTTATGTTTAAAAACTCACTCGTGGTGTTATTACTTTTAGCAAGTTTCTCTTGTAAGAAACAAGATAATACCGTCATCAAACCCGGAAGAGCGACTTGGAATACAGGTTATTTTCAAGAGGCCCTCATCAGAAAAGGATTGGAAGAACTTGGTTATAAAGTTAAAGCACCAAAAGACCTCCAAAACCCGATTTTCTATAAGAGTGTCGCTCTAGGTGATGTCGATTACTGGGCCAATGGCTGGTTTCCCAACCACAATAGCCAAACTCCTAAAGATTTTTCTGAAAAAGCACAAACTGTTGGGTATGTGGTCAAGGCCGGAGGTCTTCAAGGTTATCTCGTTTCAAAATCAGCTGTAGAGAAATATAATATTAAATCACTTGAGGACTTTAAAAGGGCGGAAGTTAAAAAGGCCTTTGATCAAAATGGTGATGGTAAAGCTGATCTGACGGCCTGTCCTCCAGGTTGGGGCTGTGAGAAAGTTATTTCCCACCATATGAAAGTGTATGGACTAGATGGCCACATTAATGCGAATAAGGCCAGTTATGAAGCAGGGATGGCCTCGGCTTTAGGAAGACATTCAGAAGGTAAGCCTATTTTCTTTTATACCTGGGCGCCTAATTGGACTATCTTCAAGCTCAAGCCTGGTCAGGATGTCATGTGGATTAATGTTCCAGAAATTAAACCCACAGAAGGGCAGATGCCTGGAAAGGACCGTATGCAAGTCAGTGGTATAAAAGGAGCGGTTAGTAATCCTATTAAGTTGGGATTTGTCGTTTCTGATATTCAGGTTGTGGCCAATAAAAGCTTTTTGAGCAAGAACCCCAAAGTTAAAAAGTTTATGGAGCTCTTTAACCTTCCCCTTCAAGATATTAATGAGCAAAACACTAAAATGAATGAAGGTGAAAAATCAAAAGAAGATATCCAGAAGCATGTCATGAGCTGGATTAAGAAAAATCAATCCACTTGGAGCTCCTGGATTGAATCGGCCAAGGCCATTTAAAATATCATTTATTGGGGGAATGAGCGACGAGGTGCTTGTTCCCCTGAAATAATCGCCAGCGAACAAGATGGATTATTCTATCCGTGTCTTTTATTTAATATGCTTGGTTCTGCTTTGAGTCTCTAATTAATGTTTGGCCAGTTTTACCTAGTTCCAAGGCGATAAAATAAAACCAAGATTTGTTGTTTACACTTAATTTCATTTTTCTCTGCTTGAGAAGAATCTGTTTTTAAAAACGTGGTATATTGAACGGGTGCCATTTTACATGGAGTTAAAAATGAAAATTATCGTTTTATCTCTTCTGTTTATATCCTTCAGTGTTTTTGGAGGGGCAAAAAAGTCAAAAATCACAAGTCCGATTGATAAGTTAAAGGCAAAGGTTGAACAAGGAAAAAAGGATATAAAGGCCATCAAGTCCGATTTAAGTTCAATAAAATCGAATGTGGAAAATATCACAGGTAAAAGTAAAACAAATGAGGAAAAGGCGGAAAGTAATGAGGAGCAGTTAGGCCAAATACAGGGACAATTTGATAAATTAAAAAATACAATCAATGATTTAAGAACTGGGGAAACATCAACTAAAGAGTTGGTTGTTAATGCCAGTCTTGCTCAAATAGTCGACGAAATCAAAGATATGACTGAAAGTATTGCGGCCATTAAAAATGATTGGTCTTTAATGCAGCAGTTATTTTTGGCGAACTACCGTATGATGTTTTATGTCACTAAAGATACCTGTAAGGATATTATAACGGAGGACAATGCGGGTCTTGGTTGCAGTTATAAGTTAAAAAATAACGACAATTTAAAAAAATATTTTAAAAACATTAAAATTGATATCAAGTTCATTACAAATGAACAGGGGCAGGTTCTTATTTCCGGCCTTGAATTAAGGTTCAAGCATCCAGATCCAAAATTTAAGTTTATCTTGGATAAAATAAGCGTCTCTCCAAAAGTGTCTATTGGAGGACAGCAGCAGGAAATAGACCTTTCTTTTTCAAGTAGTGTTGATGAAAATAAGGGCGGCTCCACAGGCATTAAAAAATTTACTGGGATATTGGATGAGCCTATTGTCCTCGCTGGAGATGAATATACAGCACTATCGACTATCAGAGACTCAGAGGTTAACCAAGATTTAAGCTTTGAGCTAAAAATGTAGATTGGTTAAATAAGAGGGCATTCATATTACAAATTGTATTTTTCCCAAAGGCTTTTAAATGTTCCATTTTTTCTAACTTTTTGGAGTCCTTGGTTAAATTTCTTAAACAATTTTTGGGCCCCCTCTTTTTTTTTGGACCAGCATATGTAGAGATAACCATTCACAAAATCATTACCAACAATTTCAAGTTGAATTTTTGAGAGGGAAATTTTCTTCCAATTTTATACTTCATGGCCGAGTAGTTTTCCATGATGACATCAACTTTCTTTTTCTTGAGAAGCCTAAGGGCCTGGGAATCATCACTATATATCAAACTACTAAACTTTTTTTTCGAAAGGGCCTCTTTGAACTTTTGGCCCATACCATATCCCCGAATTCGACCAATAGTTAAACCATTAAGATCTTCGATTTTTTTGATATTGTATTTGGACTGTGGGAGGGATAAAAAGTGCATTCCAGCGTTAACATTTGTTTTACTGAATAAAAAATCTTTTTCTCTATCATTTGTACGCCAGCATCCAAGAAGAGCATGGTAAGAAGCTCTTTTCGCTTCTTTAAGGGCCCTGGCCCAAGGCTGAAAAGTGACTTCTAGTTTGTGGCCTTGAGTTTTGAGAACCTCTTTGGTCAGAGCGGTCAGAAAACCACCATTTTCAAGGGATTTTCCGAAAAAAGGTGGCCAACTAACGGTCGTCATTTTTATGAGATCGGCCTTTGTCCCACTAAGTGAGAAAATTAATAAAAGGCCCAAAAGAGTTTTTAACATATATTGTCTCCTTTATGACTAACGTCACATTCTAATCGGGAAAAAAAAACTTTTTGTGAGAAAGAAGTTATTCTAAGGTAAAAACCATTAACTCGGGTAAGTCTAAATGATAGGGAGGATCATACTTCCTAAGGTCTCTCTTAATGTATTAATAATAACGAGGTCTTTGACTTTAAGCTCATTAATGATTGGTTCAAAGTCACTTTTAGTTGATTTTTTTATTCTCGTTTTTAACCATTCAAGATCGTCTATATTTTTCTTCATTTGGTAGGCGGCCGAAGCTGCAAATAAAGCGGTTTTATGGTCGAGTGTGTGAACTTCTTGGGCGGTTTTGAGACAGAGTTCGTCTCTTCCATCGACAAAGCAGGCAAAGACAACGTCTGATTTTCTTTTGTCACTGTTTGTTTGCCCCTGGGCGATGGGATCGTACTCTAGGGCAAGGATTGTTAAGTCACAGCCTAGTTTTGTATCTCCTGTTTTTAAGAGGGCCTCACCGTATTGTTGAAGTATACGGGGATCGTTTGGTACGAGGTCGTAGGCCTTCTTCCCATGTTCGAGAGAAAGTCCCATATCACCCGTAACTGAATAAATGGCCGAGAGGAGTCTATGGCACTCAAAGTCATTGGGATCAATTTTTATTGCTTGTTGGATGAGGGAGCTACACTCTTTGAAAAGTTCCTCCATGGACATATCACTGAATTGTCTGACCATGGCCTGTCCGAGGGTGCAGGCCTTCCAAGCACGAGCTTGGGCATTGTCGGGGTCTGAACTTATGGCAGAGTCAAACATTTTTAAGGCCTCTTTGTTGGCCTCTTTGTTGAATTGATGGTGTAGCTCTTTACCCCTTAAGAGAAATTCATAGGAACTCATATTCTCGGTGGGTTTTCTTTTGGCCCTTTGGAGGCTTAATAACTCGATTTCTCCTAGAATTTCTTGGGTGACATTCCTTACGATTTCGTCTTGGACTTCAAAAATATCATCTAGGGCCCTGTCAAATTTTTTACTCCAGAGTATTTGGCCGGAGCTTGTTTGGTTGAGGGAAACAGATATTCTGACCTTTTTGCCAGATGACCTGGCGTTTCCTGTGATGAGGTAGCCAACACCAAACTTTTTTACAAATTCTTCTTCTGAGGCACCGCTTTCAGCAAAGTTAATACTCGACTGTCTCGAAACAATGGAGAGCTGTCTCACCATTGATAATTCTGTTGTTATATCTTCAAAGATACCGTCTATAAGAAAGGAGCTGTCTTCGTTTTGATTGAGGTTTTTAAAGGGGAGAACAGAGAGGACAGGTCTTTTTTGTTGGACTTCTGGTTTCTCAACTTTTTCAACAGGTTTTTTTAGGCCAGAGTTTTTTGTAGAGATGCTAAAAACTTCAAAATCTGAAGAGATATTTTTGAGTATTTTTTTACCCGCTGCTGTAGATATCGCTTCAATACGGTCTGTAATGACTTCGTTGATGAGTTTCGAAATTAAAACTTCTCCAGGGTGGCACTGGGATTCCAAGCGAGCGGCTATATTGACACCGTTACCGTAAACATTATCCCCCTCAATGATGACGTCATCGCAGTGAATACCAACTCGCCAATTTAAATTGAGTTTGTCATCAAGTTGATTTCTGTCAAAAATGGCATTTTGAAAATTGACGGCACAGTGAACGCTTTCAATAGGGCTGTTGAATTCGGCCAAAACAGAGTCACCTGCTGTGTGGAATATAACGCCGCCGTGTTTTTCAATAAAGGAATCGATAATTTCTCTGCAGGCCTTAAGACTTTCTAAGGTGCCGACTTCATTTTCAGACATGTGTTTACTAAATCCAACACAATCAGTTGCTAGAATGGTTGCAAAGCGTCTTCTAGTCGACTCCATTATTGACTCCAATCAGAATGTAAAAGACGCCATTATAATTTAAAGGAAGCGTCTGTGCAATCGGGACTACATAAAATTTATTTGGTGATTGATTTATTGACAGCTGTCAAAATAATAACCCAATTTGAAGGTAGGTACCTATAATTTTCAGGTAGTTAGAAGCTTGGTTTTGATTTTGCAATTATCAATTTATCGGGAGGATAATATGTCAAAAAAAGCTTTTGTATCTTTATTTCTACTTCTGCTTGTTTCTTGTGGAAAAAAAGAACAGGCCACATCTTTTTGTGGAAGTTCTGTTGTTAACGGTAAAGAAGTCAAAGAAAATGTAACATTGGAAGTTTCTAAAAATAAATGTGGAGTTTCCTTAAAAATGAATGGGAGTTTCCCCTCTGTCGTTTCTCTTAAAACCTCACATGGATTATGTACGGGAACCTTTATAAATGACCATACGATCCTTACAGCGGCCCATTGTTTTTCAGATAACTTTAATGTGGATTCGAATGGGCAGGTTGATGTTGCTGTTTCCATCAAGGAAAAAAAGGCAGTTTCAACTCAGGTGATTATAAACCAAAAATATTTTTTAGAAGAGAAAAATTATAAATACGACCAAGCTCTTATTTTTGTTCCCAAGGGAACATCTAAAGATTCACTTGAATTATATGAAGGTGCCATTGAGGAAAAGGGCCAGATTTATTCCGTGGGTTTTGGAAATAACAAAAAAGAGAACGGAAGACTTGTCGGTTCCGGTAAAAAAAGATGGGGAACAAATGTCATTGAAGAAATCAAAGATAATTTCATTATCCTTGATGGAACTTCTATAAATGAAAAAAATGGTGAGGATGTCTCCATCGGTCAAGGTGATTCTGGTGGACCTCTTATTTATAAAAATAAGGTTCTAGGAATAGCTTCTAATATTATTATCAAAGAAAGAATTACTTCAACGTATGTCAAAATTGATAGTGTTGAAACAAAAAAGTTTTTGAAAAAGGCACTTTCACTTTATAATCCCAATTTTAAAAATAATCAGGATGCATTTTTAAAGCTATGTAAAAACCCTAAGCTAAAAACGAATTACTATAAAAACTTAATGGGAAAAATTTTAACCGCCTATAATTTAAAAAAATGTGAAGATCTTTCTTATCATTATCCTCTGTATAGGAGCTTAGATCTTTCCTCTGTGGATTTGAAAAAAATTAATGATGATAAACTATTGGATGGTATAAAGCTTTTTAAAAATCTAAGGCTTCTTAAGCTCAACAATACAGGATTGAAAAGCTTAGACCTTTTTAAAAAGATGAAAGATTTAGAGGAATTAGAAATTAAAAATAACCCTTTTGAAGACTTTGATTCAATAAACCATTTTAAAAAACTGAAAACGATTCAATTAGATAACAAAAGTATTTTAAAAGATCATCCTATAACGGGTTTAAATTTACAGGGTAAATGGTTAAAAAAGTGTCATTTTTCTGAAGACTACAAGGTTTATGTCATTGAGGAAAGTGTATTTAGCTCGATTTTAACAGTGACGCTGAATTTCTTCAATGATGAAAAATGCACTAAAAAAGTTGTGGCCATGGAACTTAGTTCCAATTTTAAAGTTAGAACTAAAAATGAAAATTATAGCGAGATAGATCTCCATTTATTTCATATGAAAAAGATCGACTTTTATGAAGATGGTAGTAAAAAAGAGGACGAGTGGCCCTTAAACAATAGAAAATACCAAATTATTAAAATTAAAGGTAATCATTTGATAAATGGAAATTCAAAAGGCCAAAACAACGATCAAAGAAGGTTAAGGCCAAAGAGCTTAAATAATAATGAACATTACCTCAGAGTTATCTAATAAAATAATCTTTTAAGACAAGGAAGTCTTTATGAAATAATTAAAAAAACAACCACTAAAAGTTTATAAATATAAACTCTTTATCAGTAAAATTATTAGAATAAATTCAATGGCCTTTCGGTCTTCTTCTTTAAGTCTGTCATGAGTCTTCTTAAGCCTGTTTTTGAAAGGTATTTTAGATATTAAAAGCTAGAAAGGAGAGGCGATTAAAAAAGGAATTAAACTGAGGTTTTTATTCAAAAAAAATTGCAACTTATAATGGCCTCTTTTACAAACACAGAGGGTATGCTCTCTAATAATAAGGCCATTTTTAAAAAAATATTGAAGGGGAGCATGCTCTTAATGAACTGTCTAAAGTAGGTATAGGGTCTGAGGTTAAGTTTCATTATATGAGTGGATTTGAAAAATTAGTTCAGGAAAAAGTTAATAACCTAAATAATTATAAAAGAACTCTTTTATAATTATTTAGGCTTCTTTAAATCCATATAGGGTTTGAATAGATTATTTCTAAGGTCATGGGATGTAATGACATCCGTTTTCGGTAAAGCTTTGATTGAATCGATGAAGTGCTCGTAAAGATAGTGCATTTTCATTTTGCCTTTTACAAAATGGAGAAGAGAAAGGAGTTTAACTTTTTGATAAATGATGGCCTTATTTGCTTCAAAGTTTTTACGATTATTTGTTCTCACATTATCGGCGGCCTTTTCATATTCTGGTTCTTGTATAGTTTGAAGGTCCTTGCTATGAATAATAAGTGTGTATTCCATAAGATTGGAAAATTGTGCGTCGAGGACACTTTTTGTATTTTTAATAATATCAGAAATTTCGGTATCCAATTTAATTTTAATTCCAAATGTATTTAATTCATCAGTGTATTTTAAAAGTGAGGCAAGAATTGAGGAAATGCTGTCCGAGACGCCGATAATGGAAGAAAGTGGAATATGGCCGATTTGTTCTGAAGTGGACTTTAAAAGCACCAAATGTTTTTCTATCTCTTCTACTTTTGAAGCGCACTCATTTCTTAAGATATCTGTGGGGAGGTGAGAGATAATGTGCCAGGCATCGCTTTTGACATTCGAAATAATTGAATCTGGGTTACTTGTTTCAATCGCTGGACTCGAGAGGTCCTCTAAGAGGTAAAAGCATATTTTGATTGAATTTTTTAAGGGGAGAATTAAAGAAAGCCTTTCTTTTTCCTCCGTATGAAGAATGTCTTTAAGGAAGCGGTAACTAAGAGATTCCTCTATGGCCCTTTTAAATCTTTCGATTTCCATTGTTTTATCTTCGGCCAAGCAAAGAATTTTAACAACCTTTTTGTCTTCCGCGAAAATGGGTGAGTAATGCAATTTTAATATTTTTTTCTCAGATTCTTTGGTGGCAAGCTCTAATTGTGAAGGGAGGGATGACTTAAAAGAATTAAAAAATGTTTCATCCTGGCCGAAAACCTTTATGAGGTTTTTTCTGAGCTCTTCAAATCTTCCTGATCCAAGTTTTAGGTTGGGGTAGAGAATATGACTTAGCTTCTCATTTAAAATGTCTTGCTGAAAAAGATGATTGGCAAAACTCGAAATGGGATCCAAAATAATTCCTGTTTGGTTAAAGGCAAAAAAGGCCTGTTGGGAAACGGCCAAAAGGGACGCTATTTCCTGGGTTCTTTCTTTTATCAGCTTATCCATGTCTTTATTAAGGTTTTTCAAGTCATAGCTAAGCATGGATATTTCGTTAAAACTATCAGTGACTGTTTTCCTTAATTTTCTCTCTTCAAAAAGAGATTCCTTTAGACTTATGGAAAGTTGTGCGGATGTTTCATAAGCTTGGTTAAATTTTATTGAAAGGACGTAACTTTGGATAAATACAAAAAAGGATAAAGTTATGGGCACAAAGGAGTTTTCTGTATGTAAAAAGAAATTGATATATAACTCGTAAAGGAAACCTATAAAGAAAACGGTGCAACCCAATAATATAATTCTTGATGCTGGATAGCTATGATAAGAAAATATAAGGAGTCTTGTTAGAATAATTAAAGAGTTAATAAGAGTTATGAGTAAAACGAAAAATAATACGGCCTTTTGAGTAAAAAATGATGGGGGTCCAAAAAGGCAAAAGGGTAGAAATAAAAGAGCGATAATAAAGTTTATATTTTTTAATTTGAGAAAAAAATTATCTCTAAAGAGATGGCCCAAGTTCCCAGTTATTAAAGTGGAGAAAAAGACTAAAGCGGTAAACTCCAAAGAGAGTAAAATATTAAAAGCACTTGCGTCTGTCTGTACAAAATAGCTATCGAGGTAATGGCCTGAGCTTTTGCCACTTAATTGCCATATGAGCATATTCAAACAAAAGAGACTAAAGAATAAGGAGGCCATATTAGATTTTCTTTGGGCAAAAATAGCAAGATGATAAAGTCCCATGATAAATAAAATTCCCATCACAAAAGAATTAAAGAAACCTTTGTGATGGAGATCTCTTTTGATGTTTTCTTTTGATCCAAGAAAAGGGTTTTGAACGTGGCCATTTCGATAATGGAAGTTGGAAATATGTATGACGATCCATGTGGAGGAACTTGGGGCAAGAACGCTGGTAACAATTCCAAGCTGGGGAATTTCCTCTTTAGCGCTTTTACCCACTTTTCCAACTTTAAAAAGGCCTTTGACACCCTTTGAATTGACTGCGAAGGTATCCTGAGCAGATGATATAATATTGCCTTGAAGAGTCATTTCATTGACAAGGCCTTCAATTTTAAGAAGTAGGGTTCCATACCCAAATCGAGGAA
This sequence comes from Bacteriovoracales bacterium, assembly GCA_028346125.1. Classification (GTDB taxonomy): domain Bacteria; phylum Bdellovibrionota; class Bacteriovoracia; order Bacteriovoracales; family Bacteriovoracaceae; genus UBA7317. Next base: position 30,660 of record JAOMEV010000002.1, read on the forward strand.
TGACGACTCCGGGAATTTGAACAAAATTTCCTTTAGGGGGACTTGTTGCTTTTATCAGGGTTTGAGGGTCAATGAATTTATTCTTATAAAAACGCCATTGCCCTTTTAGAGAAAAACTTTTCAATGTCTTTTTAGGAAGTTTTAAAACTCCTCTCACAACAGAGGCCTTCATTTCAAAGGCGACTAAACAAAAAATGATAAATAAATAGATTCTATACATAGTTATATAGTCGGCAGTTTCACTCAGTTAATAAAGCAAACACTATTTGTGGTAATGGATTTAAAGGACAGACCGATAAAGACAAAAATTTTAAAGTGAGGAACGATGGTTTCTTATCCGGTGTACCCTGAAGAAAACAGGTTTATTTTTACGGGACTTTTTGTCGGGGCTTCGGTGGTTTTGATCATTCTGGCCTTTGTCGTTTCTTATTTTGAATCTCCTAAAGAAAATAGAAGTTGGTCCCTTACTCCCTTAATAAAACAGAGGTTAATAGGTTTTATTTTTATGTTTATGGGGTTTTATTTTGCTTTCACTTATCTCACTATGAAAACGATTTTTATTAACAAGGAAAAGAAGGAATTTACTTTGGCCAAAACTCTTTTTGGTAATCCTATTCAGGAGAAAAAATATCAAATGAGTTTTGTCCAGGAAATTTCCATTGTACAAACAAATATTGATATTGTTTATGAAGTGATCCTAATGGGCGGGGCATTTCAGCTACCTCTGGGAAAAGGGGAAATTGAATACGCTGAAAAGTTAGGAAAAAACCTTAGTCGTGAATTTGGTGTCCCTGTAAAAAGAAGGCCTTAATGATGAATACTTATCCTCTTTACCCTGAAAAACATAGAAAAATGTGTGCCTACGTTATGGTGGGTACGGTTATTTTTATGTTGGTGTTTACTCTTATTTTTTCTTATTTAACACCTTTACGAGGTATCCCCTCAGAAGTGATCCATAAACTTGTGAGTTTTTCTTTTTTCTTTTTTGGCTTTTATCTCTGTTTTTCCTTTTTTGTTTTTAAAACCCTTGTCATAGAAAAAGAAAAAAGAAAATTCTATGTTTGCCGTACTTTAATGGGAAAGATTATATTTAAAAAACCTTATAAATTAAAAAGTGCCAAGGCCGTGATTGTCTCTCCAAACCCCAAGATTAAGAGTCTTTACAAGGTCACGCTTGAAGGTAAACGCCTCAAACTTTTTTTAGGAAAGGGAACGGTGGAGTTTGCTGAAGAACTTGGAATGAAAGTTTGTGATGACCTTGGTGTCTCTCTTCAAAAAGTCTCTTCAAAAAAGAAATCTTCGAAATAAGGAAAGCGTATGATCTTCTATCCACTTTACTCTGAGTCTCAAAGAAGAATTTTTAAATTCGTTTTTTTTGGCGCGATTGTAGGTATGGCCTTGGGCGCTGCTGTGATCAGCTATCTTTATCCAAGCTCTCAAGGAATTGGACAACAGCTTTTTCAGTTTTGTTGTATGCTGATGGGTTTTTATGTCGCCTTTTCTTATTTTAATTTTCATACTCTTGTTGTTGAAAAAGAAAAGAAAGAGTTTCATATATGTAAAACTTTATTTGGTAAGATTCTTCAAAAAAGAACATTTAGGATTAAAGATGCCAAAGAAGTTATTATCGGGCCTACTCCTATAAATACTGTTTATGATATCACTTTGAAAGGTAAGGGCTATGAGCTCTTTCTCGCCAAAGGGGAGCAAGAATTTATTAATGAGCTCGGTACTGGCCTGATTCGAGACCTTGGAGTGACCCTTAAAAAAAGATCTTAGTGTTCCTTGTTAGATAAAAAACTACATTTTTAGTCAGGAGATGCCGAAAGGTAAAACAGAGTTTTATTTACTGGAGTCGTGAATGGTAAGACTCGTTTTACTTATTTTTATTGTTTGCGGTCAAACCTTTGCAGAGGTGCGCCCTGAAATTAAAAAAGGCGTTCTAGACCTTTCAAATTGGGACTTTAAAAAGGGAAGTGTTGAGCTTAAAGGAGAATGGCTGTTCTTCTGGAAAAAGTTTATAAAAAACTCTTCTGATATCGTTGGCCCTAGTCACTTTTTGAAAACAAATACCTCTTGGACCACTTTAAGTAAGGATTATACACGAACGGGGTATGGCAGTTTTGTCGTTAAGGTAGTGGGTGTTAAAGGAAGAAAAATTGCTTTTAAGTCCGGGTATGTGCAATCAGCTTTTGAAATGCTTAAAGTCACTGGAAAGGGGACAGGGCTTATACAAAAAGGTGGGTCCCTAGGAAAAAATGCTGATGAAGAGATCCCTCAATTCAAATCTTTTGTGACTGATAGTTTTAAAGGGGATGAGTTTTTTCTGGTTTTAAATATTTCAAACTTTAATTTTAGAGAAGGGGCCATTGGTAACTTTAAAATTGGCGCTTATTCAGTTGTTATGAGGGAGTTTGAGGTTGAAAGATATTCAATCTTATTTGTACTAGGAGTACTCTTTATTTTTGGGTGTTATCATCTTGGTTTATATTTAAATAGGAGAGAAGACAAAGCTTCTTTATTTTTTAGTTTTTTTTGCTTTAACCTTTTCTTAAGACAGTTAGGAACTGGGGAAATTAATTCCTGGCTTTTTGAAGCACCAAACTGGTTTATTTTCGACATTTTTTTGAGGTATGAATATTTTTCAATTTTTTTTGCCCCATATTTTTTTGCAGGCTTCCTCAATCATCTTTTTGATAAAAAATTAGAACGTTTTCAAAAAATAACTTTCATTTTTTCTGTTTCTCAACTGCCCTTAATATTCCTTCCAACGAGTATTTTTACATATAAAAATATCCTTTTGATTCCTCAAATGTATATTTCAATCTGGATGGTTTTTTTAATTTATTATTTAACTTCCTTATTTTTAAAAAGGGTCCTTTTTGCAAGGTTAGTTTTTCTAGGGTCATTTATTCTTATATTAGGTGCTTGTTATGATTTGGCCATTGCTTTTTTCCCAGAGTTTTCTAGTTTTGAAATAATACCTTTTGCCCTTTTAATTTATATTTTTGTGCAAAGTTATGTTCTTTCTGTAAAGTTCTCGGATGCCTTTAAAAGAGAGAGAAAAGTCAGTTATGATCTTGAAATGCAAACATTTCAACTTGAAGAGGAAATGAGAATTTCTAAAATTTTATCCGAGCAACTAAAGGTCGTAAATGAATCTTTAGAAAACAAAATTTTGGAAAGTACCAGCGAACTTTATAGGTCGGCTGCAAAAACACAGGGGATGCTTGCCAATATTAATAAGTCTATTTTTTCTTTGGATAAAGAGGGCACTGTTTTGGCGCCAGTTTCTAATTTTTCAAAAGAAATATTTAGGAAAAATATTGTGGGGTTAAATGGGCTTTCTTTATTATTTTTTCATTTTAAAAAGGGAAGCAAACAAAAGAATGACCTTGTAAATTCTTTCAAAGGAGTTTTTGGTGGGTCTGAAGATAATTATTTAAGTTTAAAGGGTGGATTTCCAGAAAAAGTAACGATACCAGATAGGGAGAATGAAAGGGGGCGTGTTTTAGAAATTAATTATGTTCCTCTTTATGATGATCACTCCAAAGTCGAAAACCTTATGTTGCTAGTGGATGATATTACAGAGGTTGAACAGGAGTTACAGGAAAGTAGGGAAGATCAATTAAAGTATGCCATCTTGATGGAGCTCCTTCCTGTAAAAAAAGATGAAAAGTTTTGTGAAATTATTAGTGTTTCGATCAAACATGCTATTTTTGTTTTAGAAAGGTGGGTCGGCCCAGAGTCTTCTTATTGGTCTGTGGAGGATTATCAGAGAAACATTTACGAAATTCAGGCCCCATTGAATCAGGATCAATTTAAAAAGATGAAAAACTTTTGGAAAGCAATTTTGTTTGTTAAACGAGAGATGGAAGCCCCTAAAATTTCCGAAACTCTTGAGATTCGTGTTGTTGAAGTCGTTTCTTATATTATAGAAACCCTCATGAAGTATGCAGAAGCTATTAATATTTTTCACAAGTATAATTTAGGCCCTGAGGTTAGATATCAATTGCCTCAAGGTTTTGAACAGTCTCTTGTGGAGAAAATAGATGACTTCGAGGGAGTGATGGCGAACCTGATGGGTTATGTTTTTTTAGTAAGAAGAATAAGTGATCTTGATGAAGAAAAAATGGCCAATGCTCCTATGAAGGCAAGATTGTATAGTGAGTTTGATTCCACAATTAATCTTCTTATGACTCGTGCGAAGCTCATTTCTTATTTATTGAAAGTTTTTGGTAAGATGCAGCTCTCAGAACAATACAATAATTTTTCGATTTTACTCAAGCAAATGCCTTCTAAAGAAAAGTTGACTCAGGATGCTCTAGTTAATCATTTAATAGGGCCTTATAAAAACCTCGTAGGTTAAGAATTATTCTTGGCAAACCAAAATAAACTCGTCTATCATTGAATGTCTTTTAAACGATGTTGATCGAGCACCCTGTGAGGAGGCACCATGAAAAAATTGACTGTCCTAATTTTGAGCGCATTTGTCCTATGTTCCAACGCATTTTCTAATGAATATTATTGTACAACGAGTAAAAATCAAGGTGAGAGTGAAACAATAAAGGGACGAACGAATAGAAGTGGGGCTTCCTATCTTGATAAAAAAGTTATTTTTGATGATAAAACTGAATATCACTTCAGAGCGGAACTCCAGCATCAACAGATGCATTATTTGGCCGTCACACATTTAGAAACAGGAATTAAGGCAGTTTCCCACGGTGGAGACAATATTGGATTAATGCTTCCTGGTGGTGATCAAATTAATATTACCTGCTTTATTTTCCCCAGGGCGATAGACTAAATTCCATTCAAAAAGGAAAATTTTTCCTTGAATTTTATAACCTTCTTTAGGGTAAAGGGTCCTGACCTTTTACCCTAATCGTGCTTGTTCTAGACCCATAAACTGATAAAATAAACTCATTCAAATCAAAAAAATGAGGATCCAAAAACATGGAATCTTTGGAAAATAGAGTCCTATTAGATAGGCCGTGTACAGTATTTTGGGAAAGCCCTGATGAGCTTATTGATTGTACAATTTCAAAAATTTCAGGAAAAATGGCGACTCTTCATTTTGAAAATTCCAATATTCCGAAAGGGCTTTTTCATATCAATATATCTTTCGAGTCTTTTAATTTTACCTTGAGGGCGGAAATTTTAAAGTCTGAACTCGATGAAGGTTGGAGTGGGCCTCAAGTTGCTCGTTTTGTTTATAAGAGTTGGTGGGAAAAGAAAAAGGTCAATGCTTTTATAAAACTGGTCAAAAAGAAGATTCCTCAGACAATGTAAGTATCATACTTAACTCTGGTTCCTTTATAGCTTATTGTCGGAGAGGAGTCGGCCCAAAGAGGTCTTTTAACGACAACCCTTTTTTTTGCTGTTTTTAGGGCCCATTTAAGGAGTTCTTCCTGGTCTTCATCTTTTCCTATGAGGTGGGAAAACATCACCATTTCTTTTTTGGGAAGGGCCTTCTTTTTTTTGGGGGGAAACATGGGGTCTAAGAAAATAACATCTGGCCTTTCATGACAGTTGCGAGCGTCTTCAAAACGGATATCAAGCTCTAGCTCTGGCGCTCTTCGTTGAGCGTCCCATAAAAGGGGGGCCAGGAGAGGAGACCTTTCGTAGGAGATAACTTTTAGACCGAGTTTTAAAAAAGAGAGAGTGTCTTTTCCCGTGCCGCAGGTAGCATCAAGAACAAGGTCTCTTTGATTGCCAAGCGCTTTTATAAGAGGGTCTTTTTTAGAAAAAGGTCTTAAGGAGTCCCATTCTTTACGAAAGTCAAAAGAGAGGGGCTTCATGTTTTTTGCGCTTGTAAAATTTAAATCTGGGTTAGAATGAAGGGAGAGGATATTTTCTGTAAAAGAGTAGTAAGGATATTTAATTTCAGATGCGAGCTCGAGAGAGAATGTTTCAAGCAGCGTTTCTAAAAGAGTGGGAGAAAGTTCCTCTGAGGGCATTAAAGGGTAGATAAAGGATTGATATTCGTGGTAATTATCTAAATGCATTTAAAACCCTTAAAAGGAAGATCAAATGACTTCACGATTTGATAAACTCCCCTATGATCCCAGTAAGTTAAATAGAGAGCTTAGGCCCTATTTTATTTCCGCAGATGATGAGGAAATAAAGGAGATGCTTAAGGAAATAGGCCTTGAAAAATTGGAGGACCTTTTCTCTCATATTCCTGAGGACATCCAATTTAAGAGCGATCACGCAGTCTGTCAAGAACTGACTTATGAAGAGTGCCTAAACCATGTAGAACATGTCGCACAAAAAAATAAGGTTAAAACCTCATTTTTAGGTAATGGACTCAAAAATTATAAGGTTATGGACCTTATCCCTTATGTTTGCAGTATACGTGGCCTCACCACGGCCTATACACCCTATCAGCCAGAAAGAAGCCAGGGAACTCTACAAACCTTATGGACGTACTCCTCTTGTTTGGCCCAGCTCACGGGTTTTGAGGCGATCAATGCTTCACTTTATGAAAGGTCCACCTGTTTGGCGGAATCTTTAAATGTTTGTGTCCGCCTTCATAAAAAAGGAGACACTGTTTTAGTTTCAAAGGCCATTTACGAAGGTGATAGAGAGGTTGTTGAAACCCTCATCAAAGAAACCGACGTAAATGTTGAGTGGGTAGGTGTTGATGAAACAGGTCTTACGAACATAGAAAAACTCAATGAGCTTGCTTTATCTCTTTCCAAGGAAAACAGATTGGCAGGGATCGTGTTTCCTCAGATCAATAACCTTGGACTTTTAGAAGATGTTGATGCTCTTGCTGATTTAGCGACTTCTTTAAAGGTACCTTCCGTTGCGATGATTGATCCTATGACTCTTGCTCAAGGTGGATTAAAACCCCCTTCAGAGTTTGGTGCCGAAGGTGCTGAAATCATCGTTGGAGAAGGACAGCATTTGGCGATAGGGCCTAATTTTGGAGGGCCTGGATTGGGAATTTTTGGCATTCGTTTTAATAAGGCCAAGAAAATAGGAATTCGCTCAACCCCAGGACGTTATGTGGGGAAGACCAAAGATATTAAAGGCAAGGAATGTCTCGCCATGGTCCTCTCAACAAGAGAGCAGCATATAAGAAGAGAAAAGGCGACCTCCAATATTTGTTCTAACCAATCCTTTTTAGCGACCCTTGCAGGGGCCGGTGTTTTGGCCAGGGGAGAAAAGGGGATGAAGGCCTCCTGTCAAAAGTCACAGGAGAACGCCCAAAAAATGGCCAGGGCCCTTACTCAAAGAGAAGGTGTGAGTTTGGCCTTTCCTGAAACACCTTTTTTCAACGAATTCGTTTTACAGCTTAATACTCCTGTCGCCCCTTTGATTGAAAAAGCAGTAGAGAAAGGCCTTCATCTAGGAGTTGGCCTATCAAAGGATCGGCTTCTCATTTCTTTTTTTGATATCCACGAAAAAGAAGACCTCGAAAAATTAGAGTCCTTTTTTAAGGAGCACTTTCCAGGTGAGAAAGAAGAAAGCATGATCCCTGCGATCCCAAGCACTTTATTAAGAAAAGGCGAAGTGGGTCTACCAAATTTTTCTGAAAATGAACTCAAAGAGTTTTACACGGCCTTGGGACGCCAAAATGTAAGTCCTGATGACAGCATTTATCCTCTGGGTTCTTGTACCATGAAGTACAATCCCTATATTAATGATTACGCGGCTTCTTTACCTGGTTTCACAGATATCCACCCCGAGGCTCCTCTTTCAGAAGCTCAAGGGTGTCTTCAGGTTCTTTATGAAACTCAGGAAATATTTAAAAAGGTCACAGGACTTCCCGGTGTGACCACCCAACCTGTCGCTGGTGCTCAGGGTGAACTGGTGGGCATAAAAATGTTTCAGGCCTATCACGCCTCCAAGGGAGAGTCAGACCAGAGAAAAGTCATTCTTATCCCAACAAGTGCTCATGGGACAAACCCTGCCACTGCTACGATGGCCGGCTTTGATACAAAAGTGGTTGACGGTATCCAATACGGAATTGTCCCTATTTTGTCTGATGAGGCCGGGCAAATAAAAATTGATCAAGTTGATGAAATGATCGAAAAGCATGGTAACCGCATTGCTGGTATCATGGTCACAAACCCCAATACCGCAGGGATTTTTGAAACTCGTTTTAAAGAAATGGCCGATAAAATTCATGCTGTTGGTGGCCTGGTTTATATGGACGGCGCCAATATGAATGCTATTGCCGGATGGGTTGACCTCAATGCCATGGGTGTCGATGCGGTTCACAATAATCTTCATAAAACATGGACCATCCCCCACGGAGGTGGTGGACCTGGTGATGCTATTGTCGCCGTTAGTGAATGTCTTGTGGATTTTCTTCCTGGTATCCAGGTAGAAAAAAATGGGGATGTCTACTCTGTGGTAAAACCTAAAAACTCGATTGGAAGTTTTCATCGTCATTATGGAAATTTTGCTCATAAGGTCAGGGCCTATACTTATATGAGGCTTTTAGGGACTGAAGGGATTAAAAAAATGGCCGCGGTTTCTGTTCTTTCGGCCAAATACCTCTTTAAAAAACTCATTGAGACTTATCCAACTCTTCCTGGAGGCTGTGAAAAAGTTCCGAGAATGCATGAATTTATCCTCACTTTAACAGAAGAGGACTTTGATAGAATTGCCAAGGCGGGTGTTCCTAAGGCCCAAGCGATTGCTAAGGTTGGAAAACTCTTTTTGGATTTTGGCCTTCATGCACCGACAGTCGCTTTTCCTGAAGCCTTTGGATTAATGGTTGAGCCTACAGAGAGTTTTAGTAAAAGAGAGCTTGATCGTTTTGTGGATGTTGTGAAAAGCATTTATAAAATTATCCAGGAAACCCCCGAAGTGTTAACCACCACACCTCACTTTACCCCTGTGAGAAAAATTGATGAGGTTGGTGCCAATAAAAACCTTATCTTGAGTGAAAAAATAGAAAAATTACCCGAAGTGAGTCCTAATGTCGTTGAGCCTGAGGACCTTTCCAATATGGAGACAGGTCTCATCGCCGTGAAGATTGTGGAGTTTCATAAAAAGGGTTAGTGAAGGAGTTCGAAGGCCGTGTGAAGTTTATCTCGCTCGAGAGAGAAGCGGCCTTGAAAACTCATGCCCTCCTTGAACTCTTCGTTGAGTGATTTTAAGAGAGAAAAATCAAAAGTTCTTTTTTCAAAGTCTACCTGATCAATATTGACGTCGTGGAACTCTATATATTTATTAACGAGTGGGTGAAGGCATTTAAAAATGCTTTCTTTTGCTGAATAAATAAGGGTGAAATACTCAAAGGGATCAAAGGAAAAGCTGTCTTTTTTTTCTTTATCAGTCGCCACAAGTCCCTCGATCATATTGGCACTTTGAGGACCTAGGATTTTTTCAGTGTCGATGCCTATACCACGAAGGTTTTTTTTGTCAGCAACGACGGCCCCAACGAAATTTTCATTGTGAGTAATCGATCCGATAATCCCTTCCGGCCAAATAGGCGCGCCCTCTTCTCCTTTTTGAATGGGGAGAGCTTCATCGCTACCATGCATCATTTCGAGCGCTTGGTGAGCACAGTACCGACCTCCCAAAAAGTGTGCCTTTCTTTTAGGAACCTCCTCTTCCATGTCAGCAGGCAAAGAAATGCCTCTCGTGGAAAAAAAGAGATTATCGTATTCTTGCCACTCGAACTCTATACAGTAGTGATAAGTCGTATTTTCTAGAATGGGGGGGGTGCTTATGGGAACTAGTATCATGAAAAAAGGGTCCTTCCTAAATTGATAACTTTATCATGATAAATTTTTTGTTTAAGATTATCAAAAAAAGATTAGGGGAGAAGTCATGGCGAGTGTCACCAAATATTATCAAGTTCGGGGAAAAGTTCAAAATGTTATGTTTCGACAAACTTTCATTCGTGGTGCTCAAAAAAGAGATCTTGCCGCAGGCGCGACAAATGATAGTATGTTTTCAGACCGTGTCTTTTTTATCCTCCATGGAGAGGAGTCTGAAATTAATAAATACGTAGAGAGGTTGAAAAAGGTAAAGGTTCTTAACTCTTGGGGGGCAACCGTAGAAGAATTAACTGAAGTGGGGCCAGGAGGAGATCTTAACTCTTTCCAGGTGACGACAGAAAATGTCGACAAGTTTAATTGGAATCCTGATGTTGAAATGTATATTTAGCTTTTTTCTCATTGTGGATGCTTTTGGCTATGACATTTTTGATCAGGCCAAAATTGAACAATGCGAAAAGGTAAAGAGAGCGGCCTTTACTCATGAGATTACCGACTATTCTAAGATTGAAGAAATTTGGGGATGGGGGTTAACTCCTGGGAATTACCTCAAAAATCACACTTATATTTTTTTTAAAAATTCAAAGCATATTGGGAAGAGGGCCATTGCTCATAAAGCGGCCTCTATTTATGCTCCAGGGGACTCTTATCTGATTCTTTATAGTAAGTTTAGACTGGAAGGTTCAAAGGATATTCACTGGCGTCTTATCTTTCAGGTTGGTTGTGAAATAGTTTACAGGTTTGATCATCTGGAAACCTTGTCTCAAAGAATAAAGGCCCATTTAGGTGAAAAAAAAGTCGATGAAGATCAGGTGAGGGCACGAAATATCTCAGTCTCCCCACTAAAAATTAAGGCAGGAGAGTTGATTGGGTTTACAAAGTCCACCTTGGATTTTGGTGTTCTTGACTTGCGGAGAAATAATATTTTACCGAAGCGCTTAAAACGGTTTGAAAACAGACCCACAGGGCAGCAATTTAAGTATGCTGCTTGTCCATATGATTATTTTAATGAGAAAATAAAAGCGAAGTATTTGAAAAAGATTAAGAAGGGTTTTTGCCTTAAGGGAGAAAAAAATGCTGGCAATTTTAGTCGTTGATGATGAGAGAAGTATTGTTGAAATGCTTGAGGAAGTTATCGAAGAGGACCAAGATTGCTTTGTAGACCGTTGTGAGAGCAGTACCCTTGCCAGTTTTATGACTAAAGGAACAAAGTATCAATTGATTATTCTAGACTTTAGAATGCCTCATAAAAATGGAGGGGAAGTCGCAGATGCGATTAGATCAAATGATGGCCCTAATAAAGAGACCCCGATTCTTTTTATTTCTGCTTATATGGATGAGGTTAAAGAAAGAACGGAAGATTTAAAGAATGTTCATTATCTCAATAAGCCTCTTGAAATAAAAAGTCTTATGCCCACTATTTACAACATCACAGGAAAATCTTCTGGTTGACACTTTTTTTGGCCCGTCATAAAACATTTCTAAAAAGGGGCGAGCGATGGTTTCAGCAATTTTTAATCCTGAAAAATGGACAAATGTAGAAGGTTTTGATTTTAAAGATATTACCTACCATAGAGCAGTGGGTCAGGGAACCGTCAGGATCGCGATTGATCGCCCTGAAGTGAGAAATGCCTTTAGGCCTCAAACAGTTGATGAGCTTTATATCGCACTGGACCATGCTAGGGCCTCAAGTGATGTTGGTTGTGTCCTTTTAACAGGAAATGGCCCCTCTCCTAAAGACAGCGGGTGGGCCTTTTGCTCTGGAGGGGACCAGCGTATTCGAGGCGCGGATGGCTATCAATATGAAGGCGCAGATAAGGCGAAGCTCGGACGTCTCCATATTTTAGAAGTTCAACGTTTGATCCGTTTTATGCCTAAAGTTGTGATTTGTGTGGTTCCGGGATGGGCCGTTGGAGGAGGGCATAGCCTTCATGTGGTTTGTGACCTTACGTTGGCCAGTGAAGAGCACGCTGTTTTTAAGCAGACAGACCCCGATGTGGCCAGTTTCGATAGTGGCTATGGTTCAGCTTATCTCGCCAAACAAGTAGGACAAAAAAGGGCGAGAGAAATCTTTTTCCTTGGAAGAAACTATTCCGCTAAAGAAGCTTTCGATATGGGAATGGTTAACAAAGTTGTACCTCATAAAGACTTAGAAGAAGAGGCCCTTTCATGGGGACAAGAAATCAACTCAAAAAGTCCAACCGCCATGAGAATGCTTAAGTTTGGTTTTAACCTTACTGATGATGGTCTTGTGGGCCAACAGCTTTTTGCTGGAGAGGCCACCCGTTTGGCCTATGGAACAGAAGAAGCGAAAGAGGGAAGAACTTCTTTTTGTGAAAAAAGAGATAAAGATTTCTCTTCTTTTCCTTGGCATTATTAATTTATTTCTAGTGTTTTTCCGTACGGATCAATGAGGTTAAATTTTAAGGACTTCTCGTTTAATTGACGTTGATGGGGGAGTCCTTTAACCGAATAGGCCAAATGATCAAAGGCCTTATGGGCATCATTATTCATCAAGACTTTGTAAAAAAAAGAAATAAACTTAGACCTTTGGTAAACGAGCCCCATTGTTTTTTCAAAGTCAGGGTAGAGCTTGGCAACATTCACCGCTTTTTTGAGTTTTTCCTCATCGATTTGATCAATTCTTCGCACCAGAAAAATATATTCAAAAATGTTTCGGTAAATTTTATGAAGGTCTTCTTTTTTCTCTTTGAGAGAGGTTAAAATTTCATCTTTTATTTTGTAATTAATGGGAGAGATGATTTCAATGACTTGAGCGTAGAGAATAAGTTGTTCGATAATTTGACAGAGTTTTTCAGACGTTTCAACTTGAACATTTAATTTGGCATTTTCTATGTCTTTAATCCAAATGTTAATATCAGGGATAATATCGCTGATATTTTTTTGAAGAACATCAAAACCTTTTAAACTATCTTTGAGGTAAAGATGGAACTCTAAAATTCCTTCAAAAAAGTGCTCTTTAGGATAGGTATCAGAAAGAGGGGATATAAAATCCTCAAAAAGGCCCATGGATTTTTCAATGGCCTGTTCAATTTTTTCAGGGACCTTGTCGCCTTCTTTTTTGGAAAGAATTTCTTTTATAAAAAAGAATTTATTTTGATCAGTGAAGGCCTGGTAGTGGTAATGATTGTACTCTGTCACATCTTCGACAATAACCATAAGCTTTTCAATCAGGTCATTTGGGCCACAAAGAGGGGAATAAGAAATTTTAAAAATACTTCCCCCCTGTTTTTTGGAATGGAAGTTTGTAACTTGAGAGGGGAGTTTGTCTTCAAGGGCCAAAAATTGGATTTTACTCTGGCCAAAAATCATGAGGAGAGAACTTGTGAGGTCGACAAATTGCTGGGTTCCTCTTTTAAATTGAGAATAAAGAACCTCAGAGACTTTTTTCCCTTCTATTTTTTCACCAAAGAGGTGTTCAGCAAATTGGGAGACGGGGGGTAAAATAATAAAGTTAGAATCAATGGCAAAAATGGCACTTTTCATATTGTTCATATATTCAGAAATTTCTTTGGTTCTTATTTCGACCTTTTTCTCTAGTAAAGTATTTGTTCCTTGTAATTTTTTATTCACATCCCAAACTTTATCTAAGGAGATTAAGACATCTTCTTTGGCTTGATTGAGATTTGAAATCATTTCGTTCATTGAGGATTCAATAACGGTGAACTCATTTTTTTCACCTTTTTTAAAGCCCAAAGAAAACTTTTCCATATGATGGAAATCCAGCTTTTCAGCAGCGTTTGCCAATTTTAGAAAGGGTTTAATTAAAATGGCCCTGAAGGCGAAGATAAGAAGGGCAATGAGAAGAATCGTTTTTAAAAGACCTGCGAGGATAATGAGAATAAACCCGTAACGAATACGAGTAAGAACGACATCGTCACCGGAGTAAAGATATAATGTTCCAACCTTTGTCTCCTGAGAGTTTGCTCTATGAGTGAGTTCATATTTCAAACGAAACATTTTTTCGGGGTCAAACTTTTTGCCAAAGGTGAAGGGTTTTACCCTGCTTTCGTGGTCGACTTTGACTCCTAAGATAATGGGCGATTTAGTAAGACCTTTTAGAATTTTTTTCGTGGACACTTCATCAAAATTATAAAGAGAAAGGGAAAGACTATCGATATTTGTTTGGGCAACAATATCGACTTCATTAATAAGGTCATTTTGAATAGCACTGTATTCAGCTATCATTTGAGAAATCGTGATCACGAGAGTAACAACTATATAAATAGAGAAGACTGCCTTGATCAGCTTCAAACCTATGGAGTGTTTTAAAGGAAAAGTCTCACTTTTCATTTCGTACTCTTTTACGAGAAATATCAATTGGTTATCGGAAAAATTGAAGGCCCAAATTAATTTGTTTTGTCAGTAAACAACTTTTTTGGATGTCTGGTAATGGGTTTTGATGAAATCAAGAAAGTGGGGTTTTCTTTCTAAAATGTCTTTTTGAGAAATATTGTTTTTTTGAAGTTCTTTTTCCCAGAGTGAACAATAGGAGCCAACAAGAAACACCAAGTTCTCATTAGCAACATCTCCTCCTTTGAAGCTAACAGCATGGGTAAGGTAAGTGATGAGGTTTTTATTATCTCCCATGCTGATTATTATACACTGATTTACATAATTAATTAAACGGCGTTTAATGGTTTGTTTGATTTTATTAAAATCTATAATGAAAACAGATACTTAGGGTCAATATTTTTTAAGGTGACCAAAAAAGAGGCACTTTAAGCTCTGGAAAAATGTTTAAGCTTCCAAGCGGTACTCCCAGCAGGTTGTCTTGAATAGTATTGCCTGTAATGGCGAGCTGGTGGAAGGTCGGTCCTTGGGGGTAAACTCTGTTAAAATTATTTTTCCATCCTTTGGGAAAAATAAGGTCTTGAAAAGGGACCAAAGAAGTGTCGACGTTAAAAAGAGCATTCTTTCTAAGAGACCATACGAAGTTTCTTTTCTTGAAAGAGAGTGTTTTGTAACTGAACTTTTTTCCTTTTAAAATATCCTTTTTATGTTTCGTGGCGATCATGGATTTCAAAGAAGTATCACTTAAATCATAGGGGTATTCCTGGGCATGGAAGACCAAGAGAAGGTCGTTCTCAAAAAAACTAAGATGGGCGTGGAAAAGGTCTGTGGAATTTAAGGTAATGGAGAGTCCGTTTTCTTTGGCATATTGAAAAATTTTGTAAAAAATGTGAGTGAAGTAATCCTCTACATTTTTTTTGAAAAGAAAGGCATAGGGGCGAGAGCTTCCCCAGCTTAAAATTTCAGGGTGAAAAAGGGTCGTTTTGTCTTTGGAAATATTGTGGAGGAAGGACCTTTTATTATGAGCAGTGAGGAGATTTTTAATTGAAGGAGGTGCTGATTTATCTAGAGTGATGGCCTCTTTTTGAAAAAGAAGGTTCAATATTTTTTTAGGACTTGAAAAGGCACTGGTAGAAATTAGAAAAAAAAGCAAAAATCTCATCGTCCTTCCTAATAAAGATCAAAATTCATATGGTAAACTTCTACTTCAGCATCAGGGTCTTCAGGGCCCACCATTTTTTGGGCCTCAACGACAAACTTTTTGAAAAGGTCTCGGATTTCCTTTTTTTTCTCCTCTGTAGTACTGAATAGAGTCGAAAATTGCCAGTCATGGCCCTTTTTTTGGCCTTTTTGGAGGTGGTTTATGGATTCAAGTCGCCAATTGATGAGGTTGTGCTTGTGCATTTTGTGAGATTCATCAATATGAATGCTTCTATTGATGACTTCTAATCCATCATTTTCTATAACGAGGTTTAGTTTTATGAGAGTCCGGATTTCCTTATCAATGACCGCTGGATCTAAGTGAAGGGCCTTTGCTATAAGTTTAGGTTTATTTCTATACTTTTGAATCGTGAGATACATGAGAATAAGGGCGGTTAAAGGGCTTTGATAGTATTCCTCTTTCTCTTGTTCGGACATGGTTAAATTAAGGTCTTTCAGATTGGAAAGGACTTTTTGTTTTTCGTTTCTGATGGCCACTATTTTTTTATCAACATAATCAGCATGATTTTTTACTGAGCTTGAGTCCCTTTCACCCAGAAGAAGGAGAAAATCAAGCTCCCAGCCGGTAAGGTTCAGGGCCTTACCTATGAGGTAAAGCTGTTCTTGTGAAAAATCGGCCCTTTCGTTCATAACCCTTGAAAAATAGGAGCTATGAATGTTGGTTATCTGGCAAATTTGCCGGAAAGTGAGGCCTTCTCTTTTGGAGAGGGATTTAATGAGTTCTCGGTAGTGGTCAAAGGTGCTTAAGTTCATGGTTTACCTTTAGTACACTTTTTTCACAAAATAAATTTATTTTTAGTATTCAGGTGCATTTTATATAGGCCAAATAGTACTAACACTAACCAGGAGAAAAAAATGAAAAAAGTGTTATTTGGAATTTTGGCGATGATGACTGTTTTGAGTGTTCAGGCACGGCCTGGATTTTTTCTAGGAAGCGTTTCCCTTACGGATAGGAAAGATGTTGATGTTATTCATCTTCGTTCTTGTCGTACAAGATCTAACCGTCCCGTTTCACAGATTAAGCTTAAAGTAAAAAAGGTCCCAGCTGAAATTGATAGACTTAAAGTGATTTTTCAAAATGGTGGGCAACAGGAAATTTACGTGAGAGACCATTTCAAATCTTTTAGTGGATCACGATGGATCGACCTAAGAGGACAAAGAAGATGTATCAAAAAGATTATTGTTAGAGGAGATGCTGACACTTGGAGAAGAACAGGATTTAGAAAGCAGGCCAAAGTCCTCTTCTTTGGAAGGTAGTACTAGTTAGACCTCCCTTTCGGGAGGTCTTCCTTATTATAGTGAAGGTTGTGTGGTTCTTTGTGCTTTTATGATGGGTGCCCCTTTTTTATAGGTCTCATAAAATGCTGGAAACTTTCTCATTTTTTGATGGAAAGAAAGGGCCAACTCTCTTGCCTTATTGTCATATTCATCCAGATTGGCCCAGGATTTTTTAGGATTTAAGAGGTTGGTTTCAACACCTTCAAGTTCTCTTGGAATTTGAAGTCCAAAAATAGGCTCTTGAACGATTTCTACATCTTTAAGGTTAT
Source organism: Bacteriovoracales bacterium (assembly GCA_028346125.1). Lineage (GTDB taxonomy): Bacteria > Bdellovibrionota > Bacteriovoracia > Bacteriovoracales > Bacteriovoracaceae > UBA7317. Next base: position 47,485 of record JAOMEV010000002.1, read on the forward strand.
CTTTTTGAATTGACCTTATAATTTGTCTCGTGACTTTGATTGGGAAACGCTCTCCAACTCCGTAAACGCCGCCTGTCCAACCGGTGTTTACGAGCCAAACCTGGATATTGTGTTTTTCAATGTAGTGGCCAAGAAGTTCTGCATAAACACTTGGGTGCCTAAGCATAAAAGGAGCTCCAAAGCAGGGGCTGAAGGTTGCTTGAGGTTCTTTAACTCCAACTTCTGTACCTGCGACTTTTGCTGTGTATCCTAAAACAAAATAGAACATGGCCTGTTCTTTTGTAAGCTTCGCTACGGGAGGAAGAACGCCGAAGGCATCTGCTGTGAGAAAAAAGATCTGTTTTGGAAGTGGCCCTTGAGAAGAATCTTTGATCCCATCAATAAAGCTTAAGGGGTAACTTGAGCGTCCGTTTTCAGAAAGGGACTTGTCATCAAAATCAACTTCTTTTGTGACTGGGTCCATAACGACGTTTTCGAGCATATTGCCAAACTTGTTGCAAGCGCTCCAAATACCTGGCTCAGCTTCTTTAGAAAGTTTATAGGTTTTGGCGTAACAACCACCTTCGAAGTTAAAAACACCCTCGTCGTAAAGAGCGTGCTCATCATCTCCAATGAGGAGACGACCTTCGTCTGTTGAAAGGGTTGTTTTTCCAGTTCCTGAAAGACCAAAGAAAACAGATGGACCTTGTGGCCCCTCATTTGCTCCAGCGTGCATGGGGAGGATACCCTTTTCAGGAAGCTCGTAATTAAGAATAGAAAACATGGATTTTTTTATTTCACCAGCATAGAAGGTTCCAATGATGATGGTGATTTTTTGTTCAAAGCAGGTTGTAATAACCGTGTTTGCACGGAGTTCTTGGAATTTTTCAGGGTCTATTTCTAGGCCTGGAACATGAAGAATGGTAAAGTCATCCTGGTTGAGTTCTCGAATTTTATCTCTGAAAAGGTGATTGCTAAAAAGAGCGGCGGAAGGTCTTGAAGTGATAAGTCTTGCGCCGACATTATGAGTTTTATGAGCACCCACGCTTCTCTCTGTTATGAAAAGGTCAGTCTGTTCGTTGAGATAATCTATAGCGAGTTTTTTGAGGGCGTTAAATGTCTCAGTGGACATTTCTCTAAGAGCATTTTCCCACCAGACATTTTTTTCAGTTTTCTGGGTTTTCACAACGTATTTATCTTTAGCGGCCCGGCCTGTAAAAGAGCCAGTTTTAACAACCAGAGAACCATTTTTACTCAGTTCACCGTGACCTAAGGAAACAGCTTTTTCAACAAGAACCTTATCTTCTGCGTTGATGCAGGCTTCTTTTTTGAACTTGAGGCCAAGCTCTTTATAAAAGTCCATTGAATCCCCCCGTGAGAAATGACTTTTCTCAAAACTTATTAAATTATCTTAAAATAACTCCGCTGATTCTGCATAAGCAAGATAAAAACTTGAAGGTTTACGAAATAATTTGTATGCGTAGCGAAATTTGGGTAGGGGCTTAATTATTGCTGCAGAGGTTTTGGATTTTTTCGTAGAGGATATGGGCAGAAAAGGGCTTCCCAATATACCCATTGACGCCTGCTTGTACGGCAAGAACGACATTTCCCTGCTTGGTTTCATTGGTAATCATTAAAAAGGGAACATCTTTTATTTCTCCATCCATGCCCCTGACTGCTTTTAAAAGGTCAAGGCCGGTCATCCCCGGCATATTCCAATCAGATATAATAAGGTCAAAGTTTACACCAAGTTCAATACCTGTCTTGATAAGGTTGAGGGCCTTTGTTCCATCATGGGCCTCATTAAAGTTGGTAAAGCCCAAAGAGATGAGGTGTTTTTTAAGAATTCTTCTCATTGTGACCATATCGTCAACAATAAGAATTTTGAGATCCTTGCTTACTTCATCTCCCATTTTGGATTCTCCTTGAGCCCCGGATGTGAAAATGGAGCACGGCTATTCTTGAGTATAGCTTCGGTTAGTTTTTTTCTCAATTTAAGCAATAATTCCCTTTTTGGTGATGCGCATTAAAATTGTCAGTTTTTTTATTTTGATTTCAGGTTGTATTTACACTAAAACGTAAAAGAAATAGAATGAGGGGAGCCGTTCCGAGAGGAGTACGATATGCATAGACACATTGCTAAGATTGTAAGAGAAAAAAGGTTGGCCTTAGTAGCGAAACTTACTGAAGTTGAGCTATCTAAACGGTTAAACTGTGAAGACAGTTTTATCGAACGAGTTGAAAGTGGTGAATGTTCCATCTTTCCCAAATTATTAAGGCCACTTTGCAAGGAACTTGATGTTTCCCCTGAAGAAGTGGTTGAGGCCATTATTCAGGACCAGAAAGAAAACATTGAAAAAAGCTCTACAGTGAAAGCAAAAATTGGAAAGAAATTCTCTGTTGATCTGACTCCCTGAACTCACCCAGGAGACGAAAATGAATGAGGTTAGAGTTGTCTTGAGCGTAGACTGGGAAGGCCGAGAGCTCGATGAAAAAAACCTAGAGGCCATGATTGCTTTTAGAGAGGAATTCAAAGAGGCCGCAACCCTCCATTTTCTGAATGCCGCTTATTTCACCAAAAAAAATGCAAATCCCGAACTCGTTAGAAAAAAAATTGTTTCCGTCCTGAGAAAAGGTGATGAACACGGCCTTCACATTCATGGCTGGAAAAGCCTTTTTGAACAGTCAAATGTTACTTATAGGTACCGTCCAAGTTGGATGTGCGAAAGACCTGTCCCCCCTGTCAGCGATGGGCCAGACTGTGGACATGATGTTCCTATTAGTTCTTACAGCGTTACAGAATTGAGGAGTGTTATTCAGTATAGTCTTGATGTCTTTAAAAGATATGACTTTTCCAGACCTTTTGGTTTTAGAGCAGGAGGTTGGATGGCCACCCAAGAAGTCCTTGAAGCTGTTCAAAAAGAAGGGTTTCTTTTTGACAGTTCCGCAGTTCCCTCAATCTTTCTAAAGGACAAGAGAAAAGTTCCTATTCTTCATGACTGGCTCGAGCCCCTATGGCCAGATATAACACAAACAACTCAGCCTTACGTCATTTTAGAAGGCCCGAACCCTCTTTGGGAAGTCCCAGACAATGGTTGTCTGGCCGATTATATGACTGGTGATGAAATGTTTTGGGTCTTTAAGCAAAATTGGGAGACCCTCAAAGATAAAAAATTAAAAGATAATACAATAACAGTTTCTCTGGGCTACCATCAGGAAACTGCCGCTAAATACCTTCCCAGGCTTTCTGATGGCCTAAAAAAAATTAGTAAGTTTTGCAAAAGGGAAGGAATCCCTTGGAGATTTGGTCCCCTTCCTCTGGAGATTTAAAAAGTGGAAACAAAAGTTGGTTGGATCGGAACAGGGGTTATGGGCCACTCGATGGCCATGCGGCTCTTAAAAAAAAATATTCCCTTGGTTGTTCATAATCGTTCAGAATCAAAGACTAAAGAGCTCATTAAGGAAGGTGCCCTATGGGCCGAAAGCCCTTGTGAAGTTGCTAAACAAACTGATGTCATTTTTCAAATGGTGGGGCTTCCTAAAGACGTGGAGCAATGTACACTAGGGGAAAAAGGCGTTTTAGAGGGAATTTCTGAAGGAAAAATTTTTGTCGATATGACCACAAGTTCTCCTTCTCTTGCTCAAAAAATAGGGGAGGCCTTTAAGGCCAAAAAAGCTCTGACTTTGGATGCTCCTGTTTCTGGAGGGGATATTGGTGCTCGGGAAGGGACGCTCTCTATTATGGTTGGAGGAGATGAAAAGGCCTTCCAATCTTTAGAAAAATTTTGGGATATCTTGGGTAAAACGGTTGTTTACCAGGGTCCTTACGGAGCCGGCCAACATACAAAAATGGTCAATCAGATTTTGATTGCCACAAATATGATAGGTGTCTGTGAAGGGCTTTTATATGCCTACAGATCTGGCATGGATCCCTGGAAAGTTCTTGAATCAGTCGAAAGTGGTGCTGCCGCTTCATGGTCTTTATCCCAGTTAGGAAGAAGGGTGCTCGATAAAAACTTTGAACCTGGATTTTATGTCGAACATTTTATTAAGGATATGGGGCTAGCACTTGATGAGGCCAAAAAAATGAATCTAAGTTTACCAGGCCTTGCCCTTGCCCATCAGCTTTACATCGCACTTAAGGCCCAAGGAGGTGGGAAGAAGGGGACTCAAGCGCTCTTTTTGGCCCTTTCGGAGCTTTCACCTTCAATGGAATAATTTTCCACTCCCAGTAACCGGTTAATTCCATTAGGATGGAATGTGCGACTTAAGAGTTTAAGGGGATAGTCATGATTGATAATGATATGAAGTTATTTTCTCTAGAAGAGTTTAAACAAATGAAGGATCAGTTTAAGGTTAACTTCATTAACTCTTTAAGCGGTTTTGAGAGCTCCAATCTCATCGGAACTGTTGATTCGGAAGGACAGCCGAACCTTGGATTGACAAGCGCATGCTTTCATTTAGGTGCTGATCCTGCCATGATTGGTTTGGCCATATCTCCTTTGCATGTTGAACCCCAAACAATAAAAAACCTTATTGAGCAAAACTCCTTCACGATTAATCACGTTGATAAATCCCAGTATAAAAAAAGAGAAAATCCTCACCTTTATTTCACCCATGACTTTTCTGATGTTAACCCGAATGCCTTCACAGAATTCTATACGGGTTCCCTAGAGGCCCCTTATGCCGCAGAGGCCCTCATTAAAATCGGTCTCATGAAAAAGGAATGTATGGCCATCAAAGAAACAAATTCCTATGTTTTGGTTGGTCTTATTCAAGAAGTCCTTTTGGATGAAACACTTATCAGTGACAATGGTCGAATAAACCCTGAGATGGTTGAATCTCACCTTCGGAAAAAATAGAAGACCTCAGTCAGGTACTTTTTCTTTACTTTTCCTGAGACATGACGATGTGTATCACGAGGTGCTCTTATGATTGAAGAATTTATGGACTTCATTAACTCTTATTCCATGGATAAGAAGCGTTACTGGGTTGTGTCTGACGTCTACGATGTTCAAAGGTACGAAGTTTTTTGGGAAAACAACAATAAATGGTCTGTGAAGAAAGTAGGAGATGAGAGCTTTCTTAAAGAAAAGGTTTCTCACGACGTCATAATAGAGACATTTACAGAAAATAAAATTGATTTAGGCTCTCTTGAAGCTCAAATTAAGGCCGATATATTATCGCAGAGCCTCTACGCCAAAATCGTTTTCGATAAAACGAAAGATCTTTTGGGGCAAGAGGCCATGGATCAAGCTGATGAAGATTTTAAAGAATTTAATAAAAACCTCCTCGATACAGTCGAAAAAATTTTAAAAAAGCCGAAACTCAAGCTTGTCAAAGAAGATAAATAAAAATAATTTACCTGTATTCGATAGATTTTCTTTAGTCATTATCCGCCAAAGAAACTTGCATAACCGTTTATTTATGCTATATTGGCGCCTTCGAAAATCTAAAAAGGAAGGCTTTAAATGGCGGCGAAGAAAGGTAAAGGGAAAAGAAGCAAAGGTCCAAGAGTGATCATTACCCTTGAATGTACTGAAGCTAAAAAAGAAGGAAAACCACCTTCAAGATACACTACGACAAAAAATAAGAAGACAATCCCTGAGCGTTTGGAAATGAAAAAATATAATCCGTTTTTAAGACGTCATACATTGCATAAAGAAATTAAATAAAGTAAATATCTTAGTAGGAAATAATTAAGGAGTTTTTTTTAATGGCAAGGTTATCTAAAGTTGTTGCTAATGAGAAAAAGGCCAAGCTTGTCGCTAAATATAAAGAGCGTAGGTTAGAGCTGAGAAAAAAATCAAAAGATCTTACTGTAAGTGATGAAGCAAGAGCAGAGGCACGTTATAAGTTGTCTAAGCTTCCAAGAAATTCTGCTGCGGTTCGTTTTAGAAACCGTTGTGGTGTTACAGGAAGACCTCGTGCTTTTTACAGAAAGTTTAGACTTTCTAGAATCGCCTTCAGAGAGCTTGCTCTTTCTGGGATGATTCCTGGCGTAACTAAATCAAGTTGGTGATCAAAGATATTTAGAAGATATAGGGAGTTCCTTATATCTTCTAAACTGACTTGGGCTTTCTTAGATTACTCTGTTCACGTTCTTTTTCTTCGGCTGCGGCAATAGAAAGCCTGGCCCAAGGAACCTTTTGTAGTCTTCTTTTTTCTATCGGTTCATCAGTCTCTTCACAGAATCCATAAGATCCGTTTTCTATTCTCATAAGAGCAGACTCTACTTCTCTTAGTCTCGAAATCTCTCTTTCTCTCAGTCCAAAAGAAACATTTTGATTAATATAGGTTTGGGCCTGGTCCCCATCTTCGACGATTTCGTCAGAAGGGATGTGGAGGTCTTCAGTCGATTTATACTTGATGGCATTAAGAAGTTCATTACGTAATCTGAGCAGTTGCTCCTTTTGATTCAAGACAAACCGGTTATCTTCCATGACAGTCATCCTTAACCTCACTTTTTGATAAAAATAAATGTTACCCCAGGTTAGTGTGGGCCCCTAGAGCAAAACAATAAGTGGTGATATTCCATTTCCCAATTATTACGTTTTAACATTTGGCCATTTATTTTTTTGATTGTAAAGCCAAAATATTTAAGTTAAGTTTTTGAAATTATAAGCCACCTTGGCACATCGTTTCAACAACCTATAGAGGAAGCATGGCAAAGAAAGAGACATTTGCAATTAGTCCATTGAGAGAAAGTGATTTTCCCGGCTGGTACCAGCAAGTCATCAAAGCTGCCGACTTGGCAGAGAATTCTCCAGTCAGAGGTTGTATGGTGATTAAGCCTTGGGGCTATGGCCTTTGGGAAAACCTGCAAGCGCAATTAGACAAAAGAATAAAGGAAACTGGACATGAGAATGCTTATTTTCCTCTTTTTATACCCCTAAGTTTTCTTGAAAAAGAGGCCAAGCATGTTGAAGGCTTTGCCAAAGAATGTGCTGTTGTTACTCATCATAGACTTGAAGAAAAAGATGGAAAACTCATTCCAACGGGAGAACTTGAAGAACCTCTCATTGTGAGGCCAACCTCAGAAACAATTATCGGTGAGTCTTTTTCAAAATGGGTAAACTCCTATAGAGACCTACCTCTTTTAATTAATCAATGGGCCAATGTTGTTCGGTGGGAAATGAGACCCAGAGTCTTTTTGAGAACAGCTGAGTTTCTTTGGCAGGAAGGACACACAGTTCATAGCACCCAAGAAGAGGCCTTTGAAGAAACAATAAAGATGCTTGGGGTTTATAAAGAGTTTGCAGAAAATGTTCTGGCCCTCCCTGTGATTGCAGGTGAAAAAAGTGAAGGGGAGAGATTTCCAGGTGCCTCTAATACTTTTACGATTGAGGCGATGATGCAAGATGGGAAGGCCCTCCAGGCCGGAACTTCTCATTACCTTGGACAAAATTTCGCTAAAGGTTCCAATATCCAGTTCAGTAATAAAAATGGAAATATGGAATATGCTTACACAACGAGTTGGGGAGTTTCAACTCGTTTGATTGGAGGCATGATCATGGTTCATGGGGATGATGATGGAATGAGGGTTCCTCCAAGAGTGGCGCCTAAACATCTTGTTCTTCTTCCTATCACTCCAGGAAAAAATCAGGAAAAAGATGATCAGGTTTTAGATCAGGTTCAAAAGTTGGCAGTAGAGTTAAGGTCTTGTTCTTTTGATGGACAGCCTATTCGTGTGCATATTGATAAAAGAGATAGAGGCGGGGGAGAAAAAAATTGGGAATGGATTAAAAAAGGAATTCCTCTTCGTGTAGAGCTAGGACCTAGGGATCTCGACAGTGGTACTGTTATGGTGGCCAGAAGAGATAAAGGTCATAGAGATAAGCTCAAGATGCCTTTTGATGAATTGAAAGAAAAAGTTTCAACACTCCTTGAAGAAATTCAAGAAAACTATTTTGGCCAAGCGAAAGAGTTCAGAGACCAAAATCTAGAAACAGGCCTTAAGACCAGGGAAGAATTTGAATCCTATTTCAAAAAGACTGATGGAAGAGTTGGTTTTGTGAGGGCCAAATGGTGTGAAGACCCTGAGACCGAAGAAGAGCTTAAAAAACTTAAGGTTTCAGTCCGTTGTCTTCCAGAAGATCAAAGTGGGACTGTCGGCACTTGTATCCTTACGGGTAAAGAGGCCAAAACAGACGCCATTTTTGCGCGATCTTATTAAGTGACGTTTTTGTGCCCTTTATTTCTTTTCTGAGCTGATATGATGACTTTCTTTATGGCCTCTTTGGTAAACGTGTGATCATAGGGTTTTCCTATGATTGTGTTTAGAGGATTGTCGAGTCTAAAACTATCAAGCTCTTGATGATCTTCAGGTCTTTCGGCCGAGAAAAGAAAAAATGGAATATTTTGATTACCCAGATTAAATGTATAGATTCCTCCACCGTTGACACCACCATCACCTAGGTCAGGGAAGTTGTAATCCGCAATAATCAATCCAATTTCAGTTTCGCTTTCTAGGGCGTTAATGGCATCCATTCCTGTGCTTGCTTGGATCACATCCAAATCAAAGTTTTCGGCAATGAAATCTGTGATGATTTCTCTTACATCTTCTTCATCGTCGACAACCAAAATCTTCATGACTTGACTCCCTCTTAAAAAAGCTTCCTATATCTCTGATATTTTAGCATATTTTTAAATTTCTTTAATGCCTTTTTGAGCTGGAAAAAAGGTCAATTCTGACTGTTTTTATTCAATTAAATAAGACCGAGCCTTTTTTTGAGGTCCTCTTCTGTAAGCTCTCCTTCACTGACGGCGGCCCTTACAACCATCATGGCCTTTTTGTATTCGTCGAGGTGGTTGGCATTAACAAGTGAGAAGTCTACATGCTTTTGGTTATCCAAATGCGAGTATTTGACGGCCTTTTTAAGTAACTTGACGGCGTCTTCAAATTTTTCGTTCATACTAAGTCCCTTTTCCCAAACATTACAATTTTACTCAATGTTGATCTTATACCAAAGTCTATTTGAAAAGTAATTTAATGAGAATTTTGCCCAGTGTCCAAAAATTGAATAATTTTTTTCTTCATTTGAGACCAGGCCTTGTTGCCAACACTTTTTTTATCTAAAAGAAGGTGGGAAATCACTCTAGAAGTTGTGGCCTTACTATTATTTATTAGATTGATTTTCCATGACTCTAGATTGTTTTTTTCAATAAAGTTTTGAAACTTTTTAAAGTCAAGAAGCTCATCCTCCGGGTTCATAAAAATCATAGTCGGGATATTTCTCCATGTTTTTTGAAGGGTACTAGACATTGATTTGTTTTTATCCAAGAACTTAAAAAAGGCTTCATAAGAGGCCACAGTTGTACCTTCTTGGACGCGATAATTTTTCAAGTTTAGGCTTGGAATAGTCCAATCTTTTGGAAAGAGAAATCCCATAAGTTGGTAAAAAAAAGTCAGAGGGGCCTTGACAGTAATGGCAGGAGAAATAAGTATAATTTTGTTAATTTCGGCCTTATGAGGAGTTTTTTCCAGGTCATTCAAAAAATTAAAAAGGAGAAGGCAGCCTAGGGAAAAGCAGTTGATATTGAGAGGAAGGCCTAGTCTTTTTGCCTTTTTGTGGGCCAGGCAATAGAGGTTTTTAAAGTCATCTTTCCAGTTTTTTTCTGTGAGATCCTTTGCCTCAGAAGCGCTTCCTCTATGGCCGGTCAAAGACCCTCTGAGGGTTTCCAGCCCAGAGGAAGTGAATAAATTGGCCAATGAATTCATGACGCTGGGCTTATTATTAAGGCCATGGACTGTTAGAATAACCCCCTTTTTCTTTGTTGAAGGGCTAAGCCACCTTGTCGATTCTTCCGCGTCATACTCTTTGTGGTAGAAAGTCCAATTGAGCTTGGCCAAGGACTCATTCTCGGGGGAGGGGCAAAGGGACGCATAGCCCAAATTTGAAAGAAAAAGGAAAATAAATTTGAAGAAGTAGACTTGTTTCATATAAATTAGAGTTTTCATCGATGAGGGGCAAAGGTCAATGGAGAGAAGAAATGGATACTATAGAGAGTTGGATTAAAAATAAAGAAAGGAAAGTCACTGTTGTTGGTGGAACTCATGGAAATGAGTTTTTAGGTGCTTACCTTGTTAAAAAACTGGAAGAAGAAAAATATTCTCGAGAGGGACTTGATATCAACTACGAACTTGCTAACCCGAAGGCCTTTGAGCAGGGAACAAGGTATGTGGATGAAGATTTGAATCGCTGTTTTTCAACGGAGTATTTAAAAAAGGCCAAGGAAAATAAAGGACCCAAGACTTATGAAGAAGGTTTGGCCCTTCATTTTTATGAAAAATTTAAAAAAGATAATATAGACTTTATTATTGACCTTCATACTACAACTTCCAATATGGGCCCGACGGTTATTTTATCCCATCGAGATGAACTTTCTTTGAAGGCCGCAGATCATTTGAAAAAAAAGTTTCCCGAGTTGAAAGTTATTTGCGATTTTGTTGAACTTGAAGAATGTTATTGTCTTTTTAGTGTGGCCCCATCGGGACTTTTATTTGAGTTTGGGCCTGTGCCTCAAGGAGTCCTTAAATCCAAGCAATTCTTGCTTATGGAAAATGTTGTGAAAGAGGCCTTGAGTTTTTTGAGTTGCTTGAAAGAAGATGATCATGAACGGATTGATTTTGAAAAGGGTTCTTGTGGATATGAAACTTACCATGTCACGAAACCTGTTGATTTTCCGAGAGATGAAAAAGGAAAAATAAGAGGAATGATCCACCCTGAGAGAGAGGGGTTGGATTTTGTTCCAATGAAGAAGGGAGATCCTCTTTTTTTATGCTTTGATGGGGAGAACCTTAATTGGGAGGGGGAGACTTCCTGGCCTATTTTTATGAATGAAGCCGCTTATTATGAAAAGTCGACAGCGCTTGTTTTAACTCAAAAAAGGGATTAGTTGAGAGTCATCACCCCGAGGGATTCAGTTCCGTGTTTGTCTTCTTTAAATATGATGGCCTTTTTTCCTTTAAATTTTTCCTTATTTTTTCTGGCCTCGGCCATTTCAAAGGGTGATGGACCCTTTTTGAGAATGGCCGCATGTTTTTCGAGATTTGATTTGATATCGAAAAAGCTTTTATAGTAGTCTTTTATTTTTGAAGGGACATTGACATCTTTTTCTGGAGAAACAAAAGGGGGAGCAAAAATGACGTATTTATCTGTCACCCCCACAAGTTTGGCCGGGTGCCTTCTTTGCATCATACCGAATGAATAGCCAGCTTCTATTTTTTCATAAAAGTAACGAATAAGTTGAGGTCTCATTACGTGAGTTTTTTTTGATTTTGGATAAAGCTTTTTGTAGGATTTATCCTTTAATTCTTTTTCCGTTTGGGGATTAAAAATTTCAAGACGGAATCCTTCTGCTAAAGGGCCATTCCATTCATAGGGAGGGTGTTTAATTGGTTCTATTTTTATTTGCCATGGAGAAGGGAGTGATGTTTTAAAGTTTTCCCATGATTTCGGGCCAGACTTTTTTTCGTTACAAGAACTAAAAAGTAAAAGCAGGAAAAAAAATGTAAGGAATCGTTTCATCATTTATCTTCAGGGTTAGGGTTAACCTATCATAGAGAAGGTAGGTAAATTTGACAAACATAGTTTGGTGTAATGAAGGCTTGATAGAAAATATTAGTATTAAAGGCTAAAAATACTTTTTGGAATTTAATAAAATAAGAATGAGGAGATGACTTTCATGAAAGAAAGTCGGCCAACAAGAAGGATTTTGAATGAACTCATTTGAGAAAATTAAATGGACTCTCGTTTTGCTTTTGTTAACGGGCTGTTTGGAAATAGATCAAAATAATAAAAAGTTTCTTTCAGGAAAGGTTATTTATGGAACGGATGATCGCTACGATGTTGAAGATTTTCCTTTAAAAAGGTTTAGAAAATATGCACGGTCTACCGCCGCCCAGATTTCCAGGGATATTTTAAAAAAAGAAGGCGATTTTTACTCCCTTCGTGGAAAAAAGCTTTCAGATAAAGGCATATGCAAAGAAGAGAAGTTTTCCAATCAGGTCTCTCCGGCCAATTGTTCAGGTTTTCTTGTTGGTGAAGATATCCTAGTGACGGCCGGACACTGCATGCAAAGTGAGGAAGATTGCCTTTATTATCAATGGGTTTTTGGTTTTAAAAAAGGAAAAGACTCAATGAGCATGAAAAAGTTTCCACTTGAAAATGTTTATTCCTGTAAAAAAATTCTTGTCTCAAAATATGACCCTATAGAAAGAGAAGATTACGCCGTTGTTAAATTAGACCGAGCAGTTTTTAATAGAGAACCTCTTAAATTTAGAAAAAGGGGAAAAATTGCCGATGAGACCTCTGTCATAGCTATAGGTCACCCTTCAGGTCTTCCCACAAAAATAGCTGGAAATGCCAGAGTGAGACAGAATGGCCACACCATTTTTTTTAATGCTAACTTGGACACTTTTGCCGGTAATTCAGGGTCACCTGTTTTCAATAAAAAGTCAGGCCTTGTGGAAGGTATCCTTGTCAGAGGGGACACAGACTACGTGACGGAAAACTCTTGTATGGTATCCAACCGTTGCAAAAACGAAGAATGTCGAGGTGAAGATGTTACCCGGATGACCTTTTTAAAAGATATCAAAAAAATTATTAAGGATAATAAGAAAAAATCTCTCAACATTTTGAAAGGTCATCTTAGTGTTTTCTCAAAAGATATACCCATTGAACTTCCTGACAAAGGAGTACTCAATTATCGTTTTGAATTGGAAGGTAAGACTAAAATTAGAAGTTTAGAAATGGAAATTAAAGTTTTTCATCCACTCATAAATGATCTTGATATTTCCATCATCCACCCTTCCGGTGAAGAAATCGCCTTGGATAAAGAAAAAGGTTATCCCCAGTTGGTTTTGGATAAGGTCTTTTTCGATGATGACCAGACATCTGGGTTCTTGTCCCCCTTAGTAGGTCTGAAATCTGAGGGAACATGGATTTTAAAAATTGAAGATGGTGTTCACTTTGATAAAGGTCAGCTTGAGTATTTTTCTTTTAGGGTGAATTGAAGTTTATTCTTCTTCTTTTTCTCCTTCTTCGCCTTCTTCTTCCTCTTCCTCTTCTTCCTTAAGTTCGCGCTTTGTCGTGGTTACAGACCTCAATTCTTTTCGATCGTCTTCTGTCAGGCCTTTAAAAAAAATGTCCGTTTCAAAAAGATCAGGGCCTTTTTTCTCTTGAAAGACAACCGCTCCTTTTAAAAGAACCGGCCTTTTAAAATAACCTTCCAATTTTGGGCTATGGATAGTTACGACCGTGGCATCAGGGATATGATAACCACATTCAAATTTACAACTGACTTCTGATACTTCTGTCATGAGGGCAGGCTTTTCTTTGGGATATTCTTCAATTGTAATTTCAAGTTGAGTTCTTAGGATCGCAAACATTTGGTTCTCATTTTGACCCATAAGACGGTTTATTTTTTGAACCATAATGGTTTCATCAATAGGTTTGGTGATATAGTCATCTGCACCCGCTTGAAGTGCCAATTCTATTTGGCGGGGGTCTTGTTTGGCAGTACAGAAAACAACTTTAAGAAGAGGCAAATTTTCAGCTTCAGGAACATCTTTACTAATGGGTTCTTCTGCTTCTTCTTCCGTTTCTCCCTCATCTGTACTTGTTTGATTTTTCTCAATTCTGTTAAGAAGAAGTTTCATTGTTTGAATACCGTTCATAACAGGCATCATGACATCAAGGATAATAAGTTTGATATCCTTATTCTCCCCAACCATTTCCAGGGCCTCCATACCGTTGGAAGCTGCAAGGACCTCGTATCCAACTTTTTTTAGTTTCAGGATAAGAAGAAGACGGATGTCTGCACTATCGTCAACAACAAGAATTTTTCCTTTCGATTTTGATTCGTCTGCCATTTCCAGAGTCTCTCCATTAGATATTGCCTTCCATTTTACAACGAATCGCAGAGGCCAAAAAGGGGAAATTTTTGAAATAACTCTTTTTATTTCAGAGTTTATCTTTTAATATCCCGGAAAATATTTGGGGGGTAAATCTATGGGCCTACGAATTGTCTGTTTTTGTATTTTTTTAATTCCTTTTTCCCTTTGGCCGTCGACAGGTTGCCGAGATTTTTATGCGATCAGTGACTTCGATGACACCATCAAAACCTATACCTCAAAAGGCGCTGGTCAAGTTCTCTATCACGCGCTTTTTAAAAAAGAAATTAACGCAGGATTTGACCTTTTCATTAAAGAATTGGAAAAAAGTGGCCATAATAACTGTAAAGATACTTTTTTAAGTATTGTAAGTGCCTCTCCTTGGCCTTTGAAATATAAAATTTCGGAGCTTTTAAAGCTTTATTCCTTCCCTGAATTTAAACTTTCTCTAAGGCCTTTAACCGCCCAGAGTAGGGTCTTTAAAAAGGAAACCCTTTCTCATATCTTGGAAAAAAACCCAGGACCTTTTCTTTTATTTGGGGATGATTTACATGATGATCCTGAGATTTATCATGAACTGAAAGAGAAATACCCAGAAAAAATCCTTGCTATCTATATTCACAATATTAATAATCGACCTCCGATCAAAGGACAAGAAACGTATTTAACGACTTTTGATCTTGCTTTTAAGGAGTACCAACAAGGAAGAGTTTCGTTGAGAGCTCTAAAGGAAATAGGTCAGAGAATAATGTTCTCCTCTCCTTGGAAAGTTATTCCTCCTTATGGACACTGTCCTGCTTTAGGGAAGCTGAAACTAGAGAACGAAGAATATTTAGAATTAGTTCCTCGTGTTGAGATGCGTCTATCAGAAATATGTGAGTCAAGAAAACTTTAGGAAGCTTTTTTCTTTTTAAGGGCCTTAAAAAGGCATTTTTGAACTTCCTTTTTAATATTAAACTTTACGGTTTCTGTAATGGTTTTGAATGAAAGGCCAATTTGGGCCTTTCCTTTTTCTGTATCGTGATCCCCATTATATTGAACAATAACAAGCTCAATAGCATAGTTCTTACCATTAAGCTCTAGAAAGACATCCCTGAATTTTTTGTTGACTGTAAAGACTTCCTTTTTGTCATTATTACAAACGATTCCAACACCACCTTCCGAAATATTGATACCTGGAAAATGAAAATCTTTTTGTCTGTTGACTTTAAAAATGAGCTCTTCAGTAAATTCTGCCGGAATTCTGAGGTTTTTTCTTTTGTCGAATCTAAAGACCTTATTGCCTAGTGAAAAAGTGTAAAGTCCTTGTTTTCTGGGTAGGAGAGTTCCAGTTGAAAAAAATTCTCTGTCTTCAGCTTCAAAGTTAATAAGACATTCTTTATCATTGAGTTTTGTCTCTTTTCCTCCAGCTCTCAGGATAAAGTAATTCTCTTCTTTATTGTATTCAGTAATGTAAAAGAGTTCTCTGCTACTATCTGTTTGCTCCCAAATATGGGCCTCTGAGTGCTCTTTCGCCGCGAGCTCGAGCTTTTTTTTCATATCTTCATCAGATAACGATTTAAACAAGTTCTTTTTCTTTGCCATGGCCTATCCAATGTTTAAACGTGTGGTGATTCTCTTATAATAAATGAAAGTGTGGAAAAATGAAGAAAACCGGCAAAAACTAATAGGAGAGTGGATAAGTTCGGCCCTAAAAAAAAGATTTCCAGGTTTTAAGGATCTCTTCTAACTCTTCTTGGATGGCCACGCATTTGAGCGCTAAGTCCTCTTTTTTCTGAAGGAGGTCTTGAAGTTCGGCTTTTTTATTACCTTTTTCCAATTTTAGATCTGAAAGGGCATATTTTGGATTATTTTTGAAATTGTTAAAATGCTCTATGGACACCTGTAAGTTTTTAAAGGCCACGGAGAGATCACTTTTTGGTCCACTAATGGTTTCTTGATTCCCCTGAGTTTTCAAATTTTCAATATTAAGTTTCAAGCTGTCATTTTCGTAGGAGGTAACGGGGTCCTTCTTGTCACCGAGCTCATGAACGAAGGTAAAAAATTGTTTTCCGGCCTGAATGACATCATTTTCTTTAAGTGCAACCTTTTTGTCTGGTTTTATGTCTATTTCGTTTATGAATGTTTTATTAAAGGACTTTAGGTCGGTTATATAAAGAGTGTGCCCGACAAGGATAATTTCAAAGTGCTTGCCGCTGACAAGTTGGTCGGGAATAGAAAAGTCACATTCTTTTTTGCGTCCAAAGACCATGCCGTTTTTTAGCTTAATAGTTTCACTTTCCCCAGATTCTTTTTTCCAGATAAAAAAGTATTCTTTTTTTGACATGCGGAGATTTCCTTTTCAATTATAAAGAAGAATGTGCTCTCTTTGGTTCAAGTAGCTTTCCTGGTTTTCTTTTTCAATTTTTTTAAGGTCTTCCCAGGCGCCTTTTTCTTCTATCCATTGTCTTATTTTTGATGTTCCGTTGATCATATCGATGGCCGGTCTTTCAAATTCATATTCGTATGGTTTTGTGTTCCATTCGAAACTTTTTAAAGAATGGTAGAACTCGTAACAAAGGAGTTGGCCCAAAGTCCATGGACGAAACTTTTTGGGGTCAGTTATATGGATTTGAAACCCTCCACAGGTCGTTTGGGCATGCTTTTGGAAAGTGGGCCTAAAAAAGGCAGGCCTTAAAATAAAACCTTCGCTAGGATATTTTTTAATAAAGTTATCCTTAAAGGAGAAAGGTTCAATTTCGGGATGGCCTACAATTTCAAGGCTTCTTGTGGTTCCTCTTCCTTCGGAAATATTTGTCCCTTCAAAGAGCACTGTCCCAACGAAGGTTAAAGAGCTTTCCCAAGTGGGGAGATTTGGGGAGGGCAGAACCCAGGGAAGTTCTGTTTCCGGGAAAAACATGTCCCTTTTCCAGCCTTCCATTTGAATGACTTTAAGTTCACAACGCCCTTCGCTAAACTTATTGGAGAAATGGGCCACTTCTCCCATGGTGAGGCCATGTCTCATGGGCATTTTAAAGTGCCCGACAAAAGAATGGAAGTCCTCTTCTAGTACATTGCCCTCTATAACCGTGCCGCCCACAGGATTAGGACGATCAAGAACAACGACCTCAATGCCTTTTTTTCCACAGGCCTCCATTAAGAGTCCCAAAGTTGAAATATAGGTATAGACTCTTGTTCCGACGTCTTGAAGGTCGACGACGAGAGTGTCGATCCCCTCAAGCATTTTATCCGTGGGGCCTCGCGTTTCTGAATAAAGACTAAAAACAGGAAGTTTAAAATAAGGGTGCACGGAGTGATCAGACTCAATCATATTGTCTTGGACATCTGTGATCAGACCATGTTGAGGGCCAAAAAGTTTGACCAGTCGCTTTCCAAAAAGGGATTGAAAAATTTCTATAGCATGGTTAAATTTTTGATCGATGGAAGCGTTGTGGCAAAGAAGGCCGATATTGCCCTTTATTTTTTTTTGAAGATCACTATCTTGTGCGAGGAGGTCTAGACCAGTGTGC
This sequence comes from Bacteriovoracales bacterium, assembly GCA_028346125.1. Taxonomy (GTDB): domain Bacteria; phylum Bdellovibrionota; class Bacteriovoracia; order Bacteriovoracales; family Bacteriovoracaceae; genus UBA7317. Next base: position 64,870 of record JAOMEV010000002.1, read on the forward strand.
ATGATGATTCCTTTTATTGCTTTACTCTATTTTTACCCCTCTAAGGGAGACTGACAAGAAAATGATTTATTGCTTTGCCATAGACACAGGATGGTTTTACCTCCAAGAATCTCGGTTATAAGATAGCTCCTCCAAGGGAGAAAAAATGAAGCAATATTTAAATTTAATGGAAGATGTTTTAAAAAATGGAACTTTAAAGGAAGATCGGACGGGAACGGGCACCTTAAACGTTTTCGGTAGGCAAATGCGTTTTGATTTAAAGGAGCATTTTCCCCTTTTGACAACTAAAAAACTCCATTTACGTTCCATTATTGTTGAACTTCTTTGGTTTCTCAAAGGTGACACCAATGTGAAATTTCTTAAAGAAAATGGGTGCTCAATTTGGGACGATTGGTGTGATGAGTCGGGCGACCTTGGTCCCATTTATGGGAAGCAGTGGCGATCCTGGGAAACAACTGGTGGAAAAACGATTGACCAGTTAACGGGAGTACTCAAACAAATTAAGGAAAACCCTAACTCTAGACGAATGGTTGTTTCAGCGTGGAACCCAGGGGAACTTGATCAAATGGCCCTCCCACCTTGTCATTGTTTGTTTCAGTTTTTTGTCGCTGATGGTGCTCTTTCGTGTCACCTTTATCAAAGAAGCTGCGATGTCTTTTTAGGTCTTCCTTTTAATATTGTCTCTTACTCTTTGCTTACCCATATGGTCGCTCAACAATGTGGCCTCAAAGTGGGAGAGTTTGTTTGGACGGGTGGAGACACTCATCTTTATACGAATCATTTAGAGCAGGCCAAAAAACAATTGGGAAGAGACGTAAGAGATCTTCCCCAACTTAAAATTTTAAGAAAGGCCTCCACATTGTGGGATTACAAATTTGAAGACTTTGTCTTTGAAAATTATAATCCCCATCCCCATATAAAAGCAGAGGTCGCTGTATGAAAATATCTTTGATTGCCGCCATTGATGAAAAAAGAGGATTAGGGAAAGGAAACGAACTCCTTTGGCGAATACCAGAGGATTTGAAAAACTTTAAAAAAATGACAATGGGCCATTGTGTTTTATTGGGAAGAAAAACTTATCAGTCTATTGGAAGGGCCCTTCCGGGAAGAACACTTCTTGTCCTTACAAAAAAAGAATCTCTTGAACTGCCTGAGGGAGTTGTTAAAGTGAGCAGTGTTAAAGAGGCTTTAGAAATAGCACGCGGTAAAGGAGACAATGAACTTATGGTGGCCGGCGGTGCAGAAGTTTATAATGAGTTGTTACCAATCGCCGAAACACTTTATTTGACTCGGATTCATGGAACAAAAGAAGCTGATGTTTTTTTTCCCACTTTTAAAAACGAATCTTGGGAGCTTTCATCAGAAACATTTCACCCTCTTAAAGGACAGGTACCCCCTTGGACTTTTCAGGTGCTTAACAGAAGGGTTTAAACCCTGTCAGGGGTTTCATCTGCTTCGAGATAAGCAGAGTTTTTTTCATTTTCTCTCACTTCAACTTTCGTTACCCAGGCCCTTCCCTGAGTCATGTCATGAATCATTTTATTAACGTGGTCATAGACAAATTGGGCCGTTCCTTCCATGCCCGCATTTGGGAGAACTCTCAACTGGAGGACGCCTTCTTTATCGAGTTCTTTGAATTTTTCCAAATAGGGATCATCCTGGGAGGAGAGAAAAGTGTGGTCAAACATAGAGGCCAACCACTTTTTGACCTCTTTAAGACCGCCAAAGTCGACGACCCAGCCCTCTTTTGTGAGTTCTTTACAAGCAAATTCGAAATAGAAGTCTCTTGAATAGCCATGAACAAAACGGCAGTGGCTTTCGGCCTTCCATTGTCTATGGGTACAAGGGTACCCTCGAAGCAGTTTAGTCGAAGTAAATTTTGGCATTTTAAAACCCTTTTTTCTTTTTATACCAAGATATTAAAAGTGTGCCTAGGTGAAAAAGGCCTCAAGGTTTTCAGGTGCTCTTTGAATTTTACGGTTTTCGTAGTCATAAAAGCCCAGTGTTGTCTTTGCCCTTGCTACTTCCTGGCCTTTTTTGTGCTTGATGGCATAATAAAGGCAAAAAGATGTTCCTGAAAAGTCGGCCGTGCTGAGCTCAAAGGTGAGTTCATCGCCGAGATGTCCCTCATTTATATACTGGACTGCGCAATCAACCATAATGATGCTTTTCCCTAAAAGGTCCATCTCTGTAAGGTTTTTGGATTCAAAAAATTGCCGCCTAGCTTCATGGCACAAAGTTAAAACTTTGTCGTGAGCAAGGTGCTCTCGATAGTTGATATCATCGACTCTCACTGTTAAAGTAGTGCGGAATTGAGGGCCAGGTGTTTTTATTTTTAATCGTCCCAAAATGTCCTCGTTGTGTTAAAGGTAAGGGCCTTTGGATTTTAATGAAGGCCTTCGTGTTTTTCAATCCTTTTGAGTAAAGAAAATGAAAGTTGGTCTTTTTGATTCTGGAATAGGCGGATTTAGCATTTTAAGAGAGCTTTTAGACTTTCCTCTAGAGCTTTTCTATGTGGCCGATGATGCTTTTTCTCCTTATGGAAAAAAACCTGATGAGCTTATTGAAAAGCGATGCCATGAGGTGACTTCAGTTTTAGTTGATAGAGGAGTGGACCTTGTGGTGGTGGCCTGCAATACGGCAACTGCTTTAGGTATTCAGTCCTTAAGAGAATCCTTTCCTGGTATCCAGTTTGTCGGTGTTGAACCTTATTTAAATATTGTAAATCAAAAAAAACTCTTTGAAGAAGGCCGTTTGGCGGCCTTGATTACTCCTTCAACAAAAAGTTCTTTAAGGTTTAAAGGGCTTCAAGAAAGGGTTGACCCCTCTGAGCAAATAAGTGTTTTTGGGTGTCCGAATTTAGCAGGGCTCATAGAGAAGGCCTATTTTGAAGGAATGAACCCCCAAGTTAAAAAAGAAATTCAAAAAGAATTAGCGCCTATCCGAAAGGGTTCTTTTTCCCACGTTATTTTAGGGTGTACTCATTACCCTTTGATTCAATCTTTTATTGAAGAAGAGCTTGGTTGTAGTTGTATTTCACCAGGCCCTTTTGTTGCTAAGAGAGTTTTTAACCTTCTTGATAAAGGAACTCTAGTAAGCTCCACCTATGATGAGTTTCACTTTCTTTCCACCGAAAAAGGTGCTTGGTCGCTAAAAAAGAGAAAAGAACTTCTTAATTGAAAAAGAAAGTAACCGACAAGCGTTTTAAGCAATTAATAAAATTAGGTGCGTTTAGAAAGTAGGGTTACCCACTTAAAGTTTTTCATTTGTCAGTTACAAAGAAAAAGAACTTTGAAGAGGATAAAAAAGGGGCAAGTTATGAAATCATTATTTTTTGTTTTTTTAGTTGGGTTTTCATTTTTGGGTAAAACAAATGAAATAACAATTGCAGTGGAAAATAAACCATGGGAGCCCTATTATTCGGGAAAAAGAAAGTTTGATGCAAAAAAACCAGGCGTTTGGATTGAACTCTTAAAAAGAGTGGAAAAGAACTTAAAATCCGAGAACCTTAAAATCATGTATAAAAGATTGCCATGGAAGAGATGTCTTACGTCTTTAAAAAGTAATTATGTTGATGCCGTATTAGGAGCAAGCTTTAAAAAAAGTAGAATGGAAGTTGGGGAGTATCCAATGAACTCAGGACAACCAGACAATACAATGGGAGTTACGAACTCCACTTATTCTTTTTACAAATTGAAGTTGGGGAAAATTGAGTGGGATGGCAAAAAGTTCCTGAACTTGGTCGGTAGTCGTAAAATCGGAGTGACGGCCGGTTATTCGATTGGAGACGACTTAAAAAAAATGAATATTCGAATACATTCTGGCACTCATTCGAAAAATGTTTTGGAAATGGTTTTAAAAGGAAGGTTGTCCGGGTTTGCGGGTTTTACAGACATTACTGATAGCATTATAGGTAAAGACAAAGTTAAATATTCAAATGTGGTTAAATCAAAAATTCCTATCAAGGAAAAAACCTACTACCTCATGCTTTCTAAGAAGCTTGTTCAAACAAAAGAATCATTGGCCAAGAAAATTTGGTCAGAAATAAAAAAAGTAAGAAGTACTCAGGCTTATTTGGATCTAGAGTTAGAATACCGAGAAAGTAAGTAGTATTTCCACGAGAGAAGTGTGCTCTTAGAAACCTATGGACCGTTTCTCTTCATCTCTTTTTTCTCCAAAAAAAATAAGACCCTCAGTAGCTAGAGATTACTTTTAGCGTCAAATGGATTCTATCGACAAAAAATAAAGAACATGGTTAAATTCTGCGTCTAATTCCATCAAGAGGGGTAAAGAATGTCAAAAATTGAAAAAGTCATCGCTAGACAGATTCTCGATTCAAGAGGAAATCCAACTGTTGAAGTCGATATCATTACTGATAAAGGGGTTCTTGGAAGGGCGGCAGTCCCTTCAGGTGCATCAACAGGTTCGAGAGAGGCCTTAGAGCTTCGAGATAATGATAAATCATATTATCTTGGAAAATCAGTTTTGAAGGCCGTTGGTCATATTAAAGAAGAAATAGCTCCTTCAATTCAGGGTAAAGATGTTTTTGCTCAGGAAGAAATTGATAAAATAATGTTGGAAAAGGATGGGACAGAAAATAAGGCCAACCTTGGTGCCAATTCCATGTTGGCGGTGAGTATGGCCGTTTGTCGGGCAGCCGCTAATGAAGCTTCTATGCCTCTTTTTAAATATCTTCACGAGTCTCTTAAAGTTCCAACACCCGAGGGACAATTGCTTCTCCCTTCGCCTTTAATGAATATTATCAATGGTGGAGAGCACGCTTCTAATAATTTGGATATTCAAGAGTTTATGATACTTCCCCATTTAAAGAAGTCGTTTTCAGAAAATTTAAGGGCCGGAGTTGAAATTTTTCACAACCTGAAAAAGGTTTTAAATGAGAAAGGTCATTCCACTAATGTTGGAGATGAAGGTGGTTTTGCTCCGAATTTAAATTCACATGAAGAAGCACTTGATCTTATTTTGAAGGCGATTGAAAAGGCCGGTTACAAACCTGGAGAGGAAATCTCTTTGAGTCTTGATTCTGCTGCCAGTGAGTTTTATCAGGACGGTAAGTATAAAATGCAAGGAAAAGACTTCTCCTCAGAAGGGATGATTGAATATTATTCAAATCTTTGTGAGCGTTACCCGATATATTCTATAGAGGACGGACTAAATGAGTCTGACTTTGATGGTTGGGTTAACCTGACTTCAAAGCTTGGAAGTAAGATTGTCCTTATTGGTGATGATCTTTTTGTGACAAATAAGAAGATCTTAAAAGAAGGAATTGAGAAGAAACAGGCCAATGCGATTTTAGTTAAAGTCAATCAGATTGGAACATTGACTGAAACTTTTGAAACGATGGACCTCGCTTATAAAAATAACTTTAAAGCAGTGGTCAGTCATAGGTCTGGGGAAACAGGAGATTCCTTTATCGCCGACTTGGCGGTGGCGACAGGATCGGGACATATAAAAACCGGATCGGCCAGCCGTTCTGACAGAATGGAAAAGTATAACCAGTTACTAAGAATAGAAGAGCTTTTGGGAGAGAAGGCCCTTTATAGGCCAGTAAAGTAGACCCAAAAGTCTTCATAAAGGGAGATAGGGTCTTTGAAAAAAAAAGTTAATGATTTTTTCAGTGACTATCTCCTTTTCTCCCTTTTGTTCTCTTTGGGGCTATGGCTTTTTAACTTTGCTCTTTTTGAAGGTCACTTCTCTTCCCTTTTTTTTTCTTCTGTTAATCTTTTTTTTCATTTTCAGCTTTTGTATTTGGAATCTTATAAACTTTTGGAAGAAGAGTTTTGTTTCTTTGAAACACTTTTAGGTCAATTTGTTTTTTTGACTTTGGCCATTTGTGAAAGTGGAGCACCTCTTTTAGTCATTTCACTTGTTATTCCCATTTATGGGGCCTTGAGGCTTGAGGGAATTTATGGGTACTTTCCTTTATTAAAAGTGGAAGACCGTAATGACGTTAATAAACTTTTTTTTCATGACCTTGTTAATAAAACTCATGGTATGAAACTTTTCTTGAAAAGTAGAATTGATCAAAAAAAAGAAATGAGTGAAGAAGACTTGAAAGAATTGGTCAATGAGGTTGAAAGTTTACAGCTTTTAATTAAAGACCACTTCAAAGAGCACCACAAAAATTTGGAATCTCTTGAAGATTATGTATCTTCGGAAAAGGCCCTTGAAGGAGTTAAGAGACTGGCCAATTATTTTCTTCCTGAAAAAGACATGAGTATTGTTTTTGAGAATCAGCTTATTCAAAATGAAGGATTTGTTCATTATCCTTCTTTTTATAGGATTTTTGGGAACCTTATAAAAAACATCGCAGATCATAAGGGATACAATATTAAAGTCTCTTTCGAGAGTAAAGGAGAGGGGTTATTCGTCGTTGTTCAAAACCAGTTTGATTCTTCAGCTCCTCCGCAGGATATAAGTAGAAGTTTTGGTATTCGTTCAATTGAAAAAAATTGTTTGGAGCAAGGGGGAACTTTTACTTTTAAGGTAGAGAATAAAGTGTGGGAAAGTGAAATTTGGATTCCCTTGCACCGTAGGGAGGCCAGTTAATGAGAGGTATTGGTCTTTTTATTCTATTCAATTTTTTAATGGCCTCTTCTTTTGGGGAAGAACTCAAACCTCTTTCAAGAACAATTAATGAGAAGGCCTTTTTAATAGGTTTAAATTCCTCTTTATTTAATACTACTGGTGTCTACAATGATTCAGGATCTTCTTATAAATTAAATCAAAGTGAACTCTTTCAAAAATATGATTATGGCCTCCTTTTAAAGTATGGTTTTTCGCGAGACCTGGAACTATTTGGCGATATTAATTTAAGGTCCATTATGGCCAAGACCTCAAGCGCGGAAAATACGGTTTTAGGTTTGGAGTCTTTTTCTTTGGGGACAAAGTACCAAATGAGGCCGATAGGTTCTTTGACATTTGCATGGGAAGCTTATTACCGAAAGACATTTTATTCGAAATCTCAAACAAGTACTTTAACTCTTGGAGACCCAGGCCAAGAGGTGGCAGTTCATTTTATTGGTAGCTATAGGGCCTTCGATCGTCAGTTTTTTTCCTTTCTTTTAGGTTATAAACGCCCAGCTAATGAGTTGAGTTCTGAAATCCCTTATCTTATAGAGTCGGTTTGGACTAGGAATAAATGGAGTCTTTTTGTTGGCCTTGAGGGAAATATTTCTATGAATCAAGACCTTTATAGCTTAAACCCTGGAACTAAGCCAGTGATTGAGGTGGCGTCTAACTCACCTTCTGAACTTTTTAATAGTATTAACAAAAAAGTTATGAATACTTACGGTAAAATTAGAAAAAACTTTGGGCGATGGAACCTGGAAGCAGGTTATAAAAAGGTTCTATCGGGACTTTCTACAGACATAGGTTGGCAGGCAGAAATGAGTTTGTCTTGGCAGACAGATGGAATAAGTGAGACTAAGAGGAAAAAGGAAAGGTTTAAAGAGTACGAGGTTGATGCTCTTATAACTAAAGTCTCTCCGCGAGGAGGGTTTGTTAAAATAGATAAGGGCCATCAGGATTATATTGAAAAAGGCATGAAGATGGACATTTATTATAGTGATTTTAAAGGAAAAAATGTCCTTGTTGGAAAGGGAATTATATATGAAACGAAGGCCAATTGGTCGGTTTTAAAAATAATAAAGAAGTATGTTGATCGGCCAATTAAAAAAGGTTTTATTGTTAGAGGTAGGCTTTAAGAAAAAAATTCCGGCAAAGTATTCTTTTGGCCCTGTTGTAGGGGGCGCATTAAATCAGTTAAAATACTTATAAGTGTCTAATGGTCAAAACGAGGATGTTGATCAATGTTAAGGCTTATTTTAGTTATTGGGGTGCTTTGGTGTCAGTTAGTACAGGCCAAGAAGTTTGCAACTAAATATTGTGAGTTTGAGCTGCCTGCAGGCTGGGAATGCGTTTTAGAAGGACTGGAATGGGTTTGCCAAAGTTCTAGTAAAGATAGGAAAAAAGAAGCGATTATTATTTTGGCCGCAAAGTTGAGGGGATCTCAGGATTCGCTTGATCAGTATCAAACTTATTTGAAAAAGAGTAAGGCCTTTAAAGTTCCTGGACGGAAAACTCAAATTTCAGAACCTAAATATGCTTCAATGAAAATTATTAATCGTCATCAATGGATTGATGCTCTTCATTTAGCGAGTGAGGTCCCAGGTTTTTATACGAGATACTTGGCCACCGTTAAAGAGGATTTGGGTATTGCTGTTACTTTTTCTGTTTCCCGTGTCCACTATGCTTCCTACCAGTCTGTTTTTGACAGAATGGTATCTACGTTAAGAGTTTTTAGACAAAGAAAAAGTGCAAGTAAAAGCAATTTGAAGTTTAAGAAAAGAGGTGAAGACCTTCTCGGTGATACTACGTATATTCCTGATTCAGGGGATAAATTTGATATTGGAACTCAAAAGAAACGAAGGAAAAAATCCGGCGGGATGGGTGATGACCTTATTTTCATTATTCTTGGTGTGCTCGCTGCAGCTGGAGGGGCGTTTTACTTTATAAGAAAACGAAAGGGACCTGAAGCTAAAAAGAAAAAGAAGAAGAAAAAGAAGAAAAAGAAAAAGAAAGTTGAGTAGAGTTACTTTTCTTCTTCAAAGAATATCGGATAGGCCGTTTTTAAATATCTTGTTTCAATAATTTTAAAGAGACTTGTTTCACTATTTTGAGAAACATCATCTTGGTCTGTTTCATATTGGTCGAGTTCTTTTTCAAGTGCTTTATCTTCCGTGTGGCCCAGTCCCTTTTTCTTTTCTTCCTCCTCCTCCATGTCAAAGTCAAATTTGAAGTCGCCCCCTTTCGCTTTTGGCTTTGCAACAGCTTTAGATGGAGGAGGGGCCTTGGCTTTTGTCACTCCAGCGGCACCTCTTTTTGATTGAGGTTCCCTTTTATCCATAATTTTTTTATCTTTGTCGAAGCTAAAGGCCTTGCTTTTTAAATCACTTGAAAGATTGTTATAGTCGTTTCTTAAATTACTGGCCAATGAGGCCTTTTGGTCAGCTATTTCTTTATCAAAATCGTAGGGCTTTTTACCGGACTGCTTGAGAAGTCTATTAACATTACCTCTAATGCTTTTATTAAGTTTTTTTAAACGAGCAGCATTTTTATTATTGTTGGCCTCAGCAAGTAAGTTAGCACCTTCAATATTACCTTTATAGTACTGGTCCATAATTTGGCCGTTGGAGTCGACGATATTTTTCATTGTGGTAGGTGTTTGAAAACCCTCAAAACTTATTGTTGGCATCCCAGATTTTTTACAACTTTTAGAGTTTTGACAATTACAGCTTGGGTCTGTTCTCACTTTTCCCACCCCTCCTGTGAAACATTGACCGTTAAGAGATTGTGCCGCCATTGTTGAGCTCATTGATCTTATGATAGGGGCCTGTGCAGATTGGTTAATACCAGTTGTTGAAGTTATTTGGGAGTTGGCCTGTTGAAGTTGTTGCATAAGATTAAAGTATTGATTGGCCTGCTTTTCTAATTTACCGGCACCTTTTTTTACCAAAGCGGTTGTTCCGCCTGCAAAGCCAGCAAAGGCAGCAAAAACTGCACCTCTAATGAAAGGTTGGGACCAAGCGGCTTTAAGAGTTGCCGTTATGGCCGTTGTTTTTGCAAGAACTGCGGCCAGAACGGCGGCTGAGAGGCCCATAGAAGCTCCTGATGCAATGGAAGCAACATTCTCAGGGTCTTTTGTGTCTTTATTTGAATTTTCTTCCTCTTCTTCTGCATGAACCTTAGGTACAATAAGCTCCATGGCGAAAACGAGAAGTTCAGATAAGTTTTTTGTAAACTTAGTGCTATCTTGGGAAAGAACATTGGTGTTCTTTATTTGTTCGTATTCTTTGAGGCTCAATGACCGGACTTCCCCTTTGTAAAATCGAGTTTCTTCTTGAAGAAGTGTAAATGACTCTAAATCGTTTCTTCCAGAAGATAAGACCTTAGCAATTTTTTTTAAAGGGAGAGATTTTTGGATAAGGTTTTTGTCAATCCATTCATCATTTTCTATACCTTCAAAGAGACCGGTGGGACCTACCGGAGGAGGCGCATGGCATGGACCAAGTGTATCAGGTCTACAAGGGCCAGGACAAACGGACATGGCAATACCTATAGCTCCTTCAATAAAAGCAACAGCAGATGCAACTCCCCATGTGATAGAAATGGACATGAGAAAGTTTCCTTTAAGTGCCGCTTTATTCGCGGCTTCCAGAGTTTGTTCGCCAGCGGCTTGGAGGGCAGTGACCTGTTTATCGGCCTCTGCGGATTTGTCGTAAATTTCCATTGCTTTTTCTGAAGCTGATTTATAAGTGGCCCAATTATAAATTTCTTGCCCTATAAAAAAGGCGGCACCAGCTGAAAAAATGATGGCCGAAGGTTTTTTTGGACAAGAAATAACAAAAAAAGGTGCTAAGAGGACGGTGGCGAACATCATAATAGTTGTCATCGCTATTTCACCAACTTTTTCTCCCGTTGATTTTTTATCGATTTCTTCTTGGTAAATTACGGCTTCTTCTTGAGTCGTGGGACTATCCTGGGCGTAAAGATTATAATGAGGGCCAAAAGAGGTTAGTGTTAAAGAAAATATTAAAATTAGGGTAACAAATGTTTTCAAGCTCTGACCTCATATAAATTAAGGACGGTTTCTTCTCTTGTCGACCAAAAGGTAACTAAATTTATTATAAATTTTAATTGGAGTTAACGGACAAAAAAAGTCGCGCTTTGAGATTTAATTTCTTAACTCAAGGAAAATCATACATAGGTGTTCAGGTAGTGAAATAAAATTTATTTAGAGGAAAAGTCCTCTTAATTTTGGCAGACGGTACTTAAAAAATTTAAAAAAAAGAGGATAACCGAAAAGGTAAGAAGAAGATAGGTTCAACAAAAGAGTTAAGTTTGAGTTCTCATGAAGCAGAAAATGTTTTTGAAAAAGTTCATTTAGGAAACCTTCTTCCCAATATTATCGCTCCATGTGGGCTTTATTTAAAATTTAAGGGAAAAGTGATTCCTGTTTTGAAAAAGGGGAGTCCTGTCAATTTAGATTTTTTAAACAGAATGTATTCTAACAGAATTTATTTTGCTCTTATAAAAAGTGATGATAAAGGTTTGTGGGATGACTGGATTAAAAAAAGATTTCCTTTTTCTCAGGCGCTAACGTGGTTTCAAGTTCAAGAAAATAAGGAACTTATAAAGCAAATAGCATCTTTTAAGTCCTATGCTTTTGATAAGATAAAGGTTTCCTCTGATGAGGTTTCTAACTATGAGAATTACCTAAAAGAACAGAATAAAATTTTTAATCGCTTTATAAAGGATATCAATCTTCGGTGGTACTTTTCTAAACATTGGACTGAACAATCTTTTTTCCTCTCTTCCAAAATTAGTTATATCCTTATATTTTTTTTGGATTTCCTAAGAGAAAAAGGAAAGATCAAGAAAGATAAAGAAAATGAGAAAGGTGTTATTCAGTTTGCAATCGTCCATAACCCAGAAACGGAAAAAAGCATTATGGATAAAGAGAAGGAGCATGAAAGGGCCTCTCTTTATATAAAAACAAATAAAATTGTTGTAGGAAAAGAATTAGGAGTCTTTTTAAGAGAAAATTATGAGTTTTATAAAAACCTTAACAATAAATCTTTTGATTTAAATCAATTTACAATTTTTTATAAGAGTTTTTCACTCATTCAGGAATTTGAGAAAAATATGTCCAATATTCATGGCGGAAACAGAAAGGAAAGAATTGAAAAATCATTAGGCCCATTAAGATCACATGAAAGGATGGATGAAGAACTTGTCACTTTGTTTGAGGATTTTTTGAAAAGGATTGTATTTAAAATATGAAAGAAGAAACTATAGATCTTCCAAAAATTTTACAAAATTCATCTTTAAAAAAGGTACTTACTTCTATACCTCTTCAAGTTTTTGATCAGGCCAATCAACTTATATTTCAAGGGGGGTCATGTGAGGGAATTCCAAAAGTAAGAGGCTTCCCATTATCTCTTTCCAGTGGAAATATTATTGGACTTATTAGAACTGAACGGAAATATAAAGAGGCCATTCTCAAAATAATAGGCAAGGAAATAGATAGATATTTTGACAGAGAAGAAATCGAACATTTTAAGGCCAGGCACGAAATTATCTATAAAGATTCTTTAAGGCTTTTAAGAAAGGGTTTCGTTAAAGATTTAAGTAAATTAGAAGGCCTTATAGTTCAATATTTAAATTTTTTTAGAAACTATTTCCTTTTTGAAGGCCTGCAGATTTACCTCGTAGATGCTGGTAATTTAATTTTTCCATTTATGGAGTTTTCAGGCGATGGACCTAAATTTCAAGGAGAAGAGTTTTCTTTTGATTTTGGAGAAATGGCCCAATTTGTTGCTTCTGATAAAGAGTATATTTATATTGAAAACTGTAAGGATAATGAGATTATAGAGGCCTTCTTTCCGGAAGAAAAACTAGAATTTAAGGGCCTTCTGGCAATGCCACTTAATCATGATGAAGAAAAAGTAGGGGCCATTATTTTTACTGATTTTTTTAAACCAAATTTGAATGAAAAAGAATTAGAAGAGATTAATTCTTTTATTTTTTTACTATCTAGAGTTTTCATGAACTTCAAGTCACAAGAAAGGCAAAAAAAAACCGATCTCATTTTTAAAGATTTAAAAAAATATGTTTCAAAAAAAATGGTGGAAATGAGAAGAGATAATGAGGGGTCTGTAGGAGGGGTAGAGAAGGATATTACTGTCTTATTTGGACAAATACACCAGTTCCAAAAAATTTACAATTCCTTGGGACCAAAAAAAATGATGTATCTCCTTAATATTCATTACGAGTTTTTAATTAAAATAGCAGAGTCGTTTGGAGGTAATGTTGATAAGGTTCTTGGCGAATCTCTGATGGTTGTATGGAATCATCCTTTTATTCAGGATGAACCGGAGCTTTTAGCTTTTGAGGCAGCAAAAAATATGATTGAATGTTCTTGTCATACCATAGGTCCTGTATGGAAAAAACTTGGAATAAAAAATTATTCTTTTGGAATTGGAATTAATACAGGTAAGGCCGTTGCTGGTAACCTCGGAAGTAAAGATTTCATGGACTTCACCGTGATTGGAGATACTGTAAATGTTGCCCAAAGATTGGAAACGAAGGCATCACCGTGGGAAGTTTTTATTCATAAAAATGTCGCTAAAAAAATAAAGAGTAAAATTGGAGTCCCTTTAAAAGAAGTAAAAGGGCTGAATTTAAAAGGTAAGGCAGAAGAAATGACAGCTTACTGTTTCACTGATCAAAATTTAACAGATCCTTTTAAGGTGTAAAAGATGGAATTTAATGAGGCCTGTTTTGAACAATTTTATGAGTCACTAAACTTAGAGGGAATTTTTGAGGGCATCGATCATGTCCTAAAAAATTGTAATCAGCATATTATTTCAAAAAAGGAAACTGTATCTCTTGATGAAATAGCGGAAAAAAAAATAAAAACAGACGAAGGGAGTACTCTTTTTTTCCTAAAGGTAGAGGGAGAAATGATAAAATTTTATGAAAGTTACCTTTTACATTGCTGGAAAATGTTTATTCATGAGGAAAAAGAAAAAGGAATACATGGAATTAAGGAAATTTTAAAAAAAGATTTGGACGGAATTTTGAGACCGAAAACTTTTAAGAATGAAACTGATATGAAGGAATTTCTTTCAAGATCCTTACTTCGTTTGTCCATTTCTTTCCCTTGTGACGAGTTGAAAATTTTTTATCTTGATAATGATCTTTTAAGAGAAATGGCCTCATGGACCTCATTTGAAGTAGAAAATGAAGAGAGCATCGTACTTCCTTTAGATACAGATTCTATAGAAAGTATTAGCTTACTTAGTGAGTTTCCCTATCATGTCCCAGATACCTCTGAGCTAAAGGATATAGATTTAAAAGGGGATTGGAAAAGTTATAGCAGCTTTCCTCTATATTCTGGAGAGCAAATTATAGGTGTTCTGAGTTTAAAGAACTTATATAGGCCTCATCTTACTTTTGCAGATTTTAAAATGATTGAATTCGTTTGTCAGGGTATCGGTAATGTTCTCGGGCAGGGTTTTACTCAACTCGAATTAGATGAATCAACAAAAGATAATAAATTTCTATCCAATTATATTTCCAAATTTCTTTTAAGTGAAATCGAAGAAGAGGGAAGTCAAGATCGTTTTAAGGCAATGAAAAAAGAGGTAGTTTCTTTATTTGCAGATATCAGGAGTTTTACAAGTATCAGTGAAAAACTAGACCCAAAAGTTTTAATTAATCTTCTTAATATTTACTTTGAAGAAGTCACCTCTGTTATTGAGGAGCATTATGGGACTGTTGATAAACTTGTGGGAGATATGATTATGGTAAAATGGAATATCCCCCATGATGTTAAAGATGCGAGAATTCATGCTGTAAAGGCCGCAGTGGCCATGCAAAAAAAAATGATAACCAAAGTTGTTCCCCACTGGAAAAATGCTGGTGTCCCTATGGTGGGCATAGGGATCGGCGTTGATTGTGGAGAGGCCTATGTTGGAAATGTGGGAAGTTCAAACTTTATCAATTATACTGCTTTTGGGGAATCTGTCGAAGTGGCGGCTCAATTAGAAGCATTAGCAAGGCCTGGGCAAGTACTTATAACTGATCAGTATTTTAAAAAAGTAAAGGGTAAGATTCCAATGCCTTATAAGCAATTAAGAAATATACCTTTAAAGGGACGAGGCAAAAATAATATGGTTCATGTCATTAAAACCTTAGACTATCCGGATTATACGTCTAGAATGTAAAACCTCTTTCAAGAAATAAAGTGACGGCCTTTTCAAATGAGTTGGGGTCTTCAAAGTGAGTATTATGGGAAACATCGTTAATAGATTTGTGATAACTATTGGGGACTTTGTCTATAAAATCTTTACCTATTTGAGTATATTTTTTATCTCTTTCACCAGAAATATAAAGGAGAGGTGTCTGATTTTTTTTAAAAAGGGGAATAAGGTTATCTTGTCTTCCTAAAGAAAAATTTTGAAGAGATTTTTTTATTTCTTTTAAGGAGTTTTTTTCTCTTCTTGTAAGAAGCTTATGAAAGTTCTCTTTTTTAGAAATATCCCCAAAAAGTTCTAGATTGTACCACTTTAATAAAAAATTGTTAAAATCATTTTGAGAATGAATATGAGAGAGCAATCCTTCATCACTTTTTATTCTTTCTTTTTTAAGAAAATCAGACTCAAGTCCAGGATGACATGATTCTACGATAACTTTTTCAAATTGGTCTGGGTCTTTTGATAGGAGGTCTAATGCGATTCTGCCACCAAGAGAATAACCTAAAAGAAAGCAGGGCCTTGTTGTAATTTTTTTTATATGGCCAAGAATTGAAAAAGAGAGATCATTGAAGCTTTGTATAGAAATTTTTTCAAAAGGGTTTACCCCATGTCCGGGAAGGTCTAAAAGAAGGCAGCTGTATTTTTTGGATAAAGATTGGGTTATCTCGAACCAATCGTAGTGGGAACCCATAAATCCATGCAGAAATAAAACCAAAGGTTTGGAAGGGTCTCCAACACGAAAAAATTTCAAGCGGAGTTCTCCTTCTCAATTATTGCTAAGGCCTTTTTTTTGAGCTCACTTTTTTGGGGTTTGATTCCTTGATAGGAAAAATCATTTGGAAAATAATACTTCGGTTTTTTAAAGGGGTGAATTTTATCTTTTAAGAATTGGGAAAGCTCTTCTTTAGTTAATTTTTTTTTGGATTTATAAAAAGCGAAGGGAACTTTCTCAAATTTGGAGTGTGGAACAGGAACAACATGGACTTCTTCAATATCCTGATGTTCTATTAGGGCCTCTTCAATTTCAACAGGGTTTATATTTTCTCCCCCGGAGATAAAAATATTATCAACTCTACCTTTAATGATAAGATTTCCTGTTTTTGTTAATTCGCCTAGGTCTTGTGATATCCATTTTTTTTCAGAAGGAGTTAGCTCTTTATTTATTATGTATCCCAAAAATGATGTTGGACCCTCTAAGATAACTTTACCTTTGGAACCAATTTTTAGGTTCCTGTAAGGGAGGGGAGACCCAAGATGATAGATATCCTTTTTTTCTAAAAAGTCACGAGGTTTTTGGGCCGTCACCTGAGAGGCCATTTCGGAAAGTCCATATGTTGGTGAAAGAGGTAATCTTTGTCTTTTCGCATCCTTCATTAATGAGTTACTGACCTGGGCACCACCAACTAAGATGGCCTTTAAAGAGTGGTCCAATTTAGAGTTTATAATGCTTTTTAATTGATGAGGAACAAGAGAAAGAAAAGTCGGTTTCTCTGTATTAATAAACTCAGTTAAGTTTTGAGATTTGTGTTTTATGACGACTGAGGCTCCAGCAATGAGGCACCTAAGGCCAATCATCAGTCCTCCAATATGGTGGGGTGGAAGAGTGAGGCCCCAACGGTCGTGATTTCCTAAGGAATAGAATTGGTTGGTTCCAAGGGCACTATAATAAAGGTTTTTTTGTTCAAGCACGACCCCTTTTGGTTGGCCCGAGCTCCCTGAAGTGAGAATAACGAGGCAGGGTCCTTCATGGCCAAAAGTTGAAGTTAAAGTTGAAAGCTTCAAAACTTTTTCTTTTTGGATGAGGAATGAAAAAGGAATTTCTTTATGCCACTTTTTTATTTCTTCTAGAGGGGCCTTTGGAGAGAAGGGAACTGCAATTGCATCAAGTTTCCAAAGGGCAAAAAGATCAATGAAGAAATCTATTGGAGAGCTTCTTTGAAAAGCGATAAGGTGACCTTTTTTGATACCTTGATGCCTAAGGCTTTTGGACCGCTCTATAATGCGGAGCTCTATATGCTTGTAAGAATACTTCTTGCCCTCTTCAATAAAAAAGGGAGAATTTTGCGATGCATTTATGTGGTCAAAAAAAGTTTTCATGAACGTTTTGAGTAGATTATTTTTACACGAATTTCAAGGAAAAAGACTTATTTTAGGCCGCAATAATTTCCTCATTGTCTTTTTTTTCTTCCTCTTGGTCCTTCTTGTTCAACAAGGTGTTAACGAGTGGGTCGTTTTTCTCGATCTCTTCTACAAATTCTTCGAGGACACATTTTAGAGTTTCGTTAACTTTCCTATTGTATCGGTTGCAAAATGTTTGAATTTTTTCATAGTATTCTATGTCTAAAGACACACGGATCATTTTCTTCTTGCCACTTTTTCTTTTAGTTCCGCTGTTTATGATTTGTCTCAATATTTTTGACATAGTTTCTCTCCATTTTGACCTTCTTTTGTTAGGTCGGTAAATGGAAAGAAAAACTTTACTAAAAAAGTCTTGTTTTCGTTAGTAAAAAAAAATTTATGAAAGTAATTTGTTGATTGCTTCGTCAAAGTCTTCTTTGAATATGGGTTTAGAAAGGTATCCAACTTTGGGAAACTTCGAAGTTTTCTCTTTCGCCTCTTCAACGCTAGCGCTCACTACGAGAACTGGGGTAGTTATTCCTCTTTCATTCCTTAACTTTTCAATAAATTTTATTCCATTAAGTTCAGGCATAATGATATCAAGAAAAATAAGGTCGATATGGTCTTCCTTATCAATGCTAGTTAAGGCCTCTTTTCCATTAAAGGCCTTAACAATTCTAGAGTCTTCACCGTAGAAATCTTCAATGAACTCACCGAGGATATCTGCAATCTTGGCTTCGTCATCAACAATTAAAAATGTTTTGGCCATTGTTTACCTCTTTTTTAAAATTTATAAATATTAATTTTCATCAAGTCTAAAGCCAACTTTTAAAGTCACCTGATAAAGAGGTTTTCCTAATTCAAAGTTGCCTCTTATTTCCTGAACCTCGAACCATCTTAAATTGTGAATGGATTGTGATGCTTTTTTGTGGGCGTTCTCAACTGCTTTTTCAATTGAATCTTCTGATACACCTACTATTTCAACTTTTTTGTATGTTTTATCTGGCATTAAGGATTCTCCTTTTTAAAATCTATTTTGAGAGATCGTCACTTTTTTCATCTATGTAAGGGATATGAGGTTTTTATGCCTTGGGGGAAAATTATTCTAATAAAATTTTATAAACAAAAAATATTCAAACCTTGGAATTTTTCAATATTACCTAAGAAAGTGATTAAAACACTCCGATAATTTCATTATGTTTAAGGTCCTTTTAACAATATTATTCTTCTTATCGTGGTCAACGATATCACTTGGTTCTCTTGTTTTAGTAGATGGTAAGGACTTATATAAAGTGGGTTTTCATCTCGATATTCTTGAAGACCAAACAGGACTTCTTACAATTAGCGATGTTACCAAAGAAAGAATGTCCTTAAAGTTTAAAAAAAGTACAAGTGAGGCGCCTAATTTTGGTGGCTCAAAGTCTTCTTTTTGGGCAAGACTTAAAATAGAAAATCGGTCCATGAAAAAAAAGGAATGGCTTCTTTTTTCTACCTTTTATACCCAAGATGAAATTATTTTTTATAGAAAAATGGGAAGTGGTTGGAGCTTGTCAAAAACTGGAGACCTTTACCCTTTTTCCTCACGGGAAATTAAAGCGAGACCATTTGTATTCAAATTAAATCCTGGGAAAGAATCTATTTATTACGTACGTATTAGGGGGACAGATAACCAGTTTAGCCTCCATTTGACTGATGTAGAAAACTTTTCTTTAAGGGAATCAAAAGCAAATTATGTTTACGGTCTTATCTTTGGACTTTTTCTATCTATGGTCCTTTACAATTTTTTTATTTCTGTAGTTACAAAAAGCTTCTCATACCTTTATTATGTTTTTTTCACTCTCTTTATGGGCATTTTTATTTCTGGACTTGAAGGTTTTAATCAAATTTACTTATTTCAGGATTATCCTTGGTTTAGTAATAGTGGTCAGGGTATGTGGAATGGACTTGGGCAGTTTTTTGGGAGTCTTTTTGCTTTTTACTACCTCGAAGTAAAGAATGCGGGATCAACCTTTTATAATATAATCTTAGCATTGTGCTTTTCAAGTGCCTTCGTTGCCCTTTCATCTTTATTTTTGCCCTATTCTATTCATTTGAAGTTATGGCTTCTTCATGCTCTTTATATTGTTATCGTTTTGATATTATGTGCCTTTAAGCGATTAAGGCAAAATTATAGGCCAGCATTTTATTTCCTTATTTCATGGTTACCTCTTCTTTTAGGGGGAGGTCTAACTTCAATGATGCCTTTGGGCCTGGCCCCAAGTAATTTTTTTACTCAAAATGCATTTACAATTGGAAGTGCGATTCAGTTCATTCTTCTTTCTATGGGTTTGGCGGATCGGTTTAATTATCAACAAAGTATTGCACTTAAAAAAGAAAAAAGGCTCGTTTCGTTATTAGATAAATCAATGTTTGACCTTGGAGAAAAGAATAGCGAATTGGAATTTATGAATAGAAAAATGAAAATTAAAAACTTGCAGGAAAAAGAAGACCACCGTCAATTGAAATTAATGTTTAACTCTTTAGAGGAAAGTAAAAATAATTTGGAAGGAAAAGTTAAAGAAAGAACAAAAGAATTAACGAAGGTTCAGGACGAAAGAAGTTTATTTTTTGCTAAGCTAAGTCATGAACTAAGAACTCCCCTTAATTCAATTTTGGGCTTTTCCAATTATTTATTGGAGTCCCGCGATAATTATAAAAGTGATGAGGAAGAGTATTTAAAGTGTATCAAGTCGAGCGGCTATTCTCTTTTAGGCTTGGTTGATGAAATTCATGATTTCACAAAGATCGACCTGTCCGAACTTAAAATTGTCAAAAGAAAAATGGATTTGAAGGCCTTTATAAAAAATATTTCTGTTTTTTATAATCATCAATGTAATCAGAAAGGTTTGTCTTTTATTAGTGAAATTGATGATAAAGCTCCTAATTTTATTATTTTTGATGAATTAAGAATTAAGCAAGTTTTGAATAATATGTTGAATAATGCTTTAAAATTTACTGAAAAAGGGTCGTTAAATTTAAAATGCATTTGTAACTTTAGAGATGATTCTCCGTCAAAATTAGAACTGAAGTTTATTATTCAAGACTCAGGAATTGGGATTAAAAACGAAAATATAAAAAAACTTTTTAATACTTTTTCTCAGGTTCATGAATCAGGAGCTATCGAAGAGAGAGGTACCGGTTTAGGTCTTTATATTTCTAAAAAAATTGTAGATGAAATGAATGGAACGATTATTGTTGAGAGTACATATGGTGAAGGAACAAAGTTTGAATTAAAATTCCTGAATATAGAAATTTCAGAGACACCGATTAATGAAAAAATTAACCCTATTAAATATAAGTTTTTTGGAGATAAAATTCTTATTGGAGATGACCTCCCCATAAATATTGTCCTCTTAGAGACATACCTTAGAGGCTGTGATCTTGATGTTTTAAAGGCGAATAATGGAAAAGAGGTGTTAAAAAAAGCAAAAAAATATCGTCCAGACCTTATTATTACGGATTATAATATGCCTGAAGGCGATGGTGGGAATGTCATTGATGAGCTAAAAAAAACAAGTGTTACTAAAGATATTCCTGTCATCCTTATTACCGCCTTTAAGGTTGAACAAAAAATGAAAAATCTCTTTCAAAGTGTTTTAAGTAAACCTATTGAAAAAGAAAATTTCCTTGAGGAAATTGCACGCTATCTTAAACATACCAAAGAAGAAGACGTTGATTATAACGAAAGTGCACAAAATAATTTTTACATTAGTGGTAATCTAGGAGAGATCGAAAAGGAAATTATTCAAAAAATGAAAAGCAAATTTGATAACTTTATAGAACTTCAGGACATAGTTGGATTAGAACAATTTTGTCAAGAGCTGATCGAGATTATTGAAAATAATAAATTAAAATATTTAAGGCCGTGGTTTGAAAACCTTTTTATAGAATCATCAACCTTCCAAATCGATAAGATGAATGAACACCTCCAAGAGGCCCTAGAACAAATTAATAAATTTTTAGAAAAAGACTAATTTAATGTCAGTGAAAAAAATGTCTTTTTCGTTTGAAAGTCTCGAAGCAGGGAGAAATTGATTTTTAAAGGAGAAATATGACTTATAAGTATTTCAGTACTTAAAGTCACCCCTCCTGTGCTCCAGTGACTTTTATCAATAAGGTTATTTGTAAAATTATTAAAAATAAGAGAGAGGGCAGACCTTCTAAGAGAAAAAGGAAATACTTTGAAATAAAAGGATTTGTTGAAAACAGTGGTCGATTTTAACCCTAACCGAAAAGATGAGATGTTTTCATTTTGAGAAAGAGTGTAATTTGGATAGGGTACGTTTTCTGTAAGTCCATTAAGCTCTAAAGTTGTAGCGTCGGTCCAGGAAAAGTCAGTATCAATCGAAGCATAATTTTCACCTCCGAAATCTTTCGAATAAAGTCCTTTGACCTTAATAAGGTTCTTTTTTGTCGATAAGTTTTTTGAAAGGCCAAGACTTCCCTTAATTTTTTTATAAGAGTTATATGATAAAAAATATTTCTCATCCTTAACTAAGCTCAGCTCCAACCCGGTATTCGCATTGTTGCTTGAAAGGTCTTTTGAAATAAAAGCGCCTGATAAGAGTTTAAATTGATTTATCTCTTTAAAAGGATAGTAAGCGCTCAATAAGATATTTATTTCACTTATATCTTTATAGATATCTTCTTTATAGTCCGTTTTTTTTAAGTCGATGCCTAACTTCCAGGATAGGGGGTCCTTTTGAGAAGAGAGGAGACCCTTAAAAGAATGAGAGTAGGAGTTATTTGTTTTGTCATCAGATATATCGTAGAGGAGAGATAGGGCATTATACTTCAGTGGATCTTCCCAGTAAGCACTTAGACCGAAGTTTTGCGATGTACTTTGGAGTTGAAAGTAGCTATAGCGGAGAGATTTAAAAGGAGAATATATTTTACCAGATTTAATTTTTTCTTTACCTTTTTCTATAACAATTTTTTTATTTTCAAAAAGGTTTTTAAAATAAGGAAGTTGCTCTAGATCCATGTCCTTTTTTATTACTTTATAGTGATGGCCATCTGAAAAAGTTTCGGCGACTAAAAACTCATTATCATTAAGAATTTTTGCCTCTACGATGGCATCTGAAGATGAGATCCTTTTAGGCAAACCTTTAAAATTATACTTAAAAAGAGACGAGCCATTTTTAACTTTGGCCATAAAATAAATAACCTGGTCATGAATATCGGAAATTTTTCCGTAATAACCTTTATACTTAAATATAGGTTTATTATTTTTGAGAAGGATTCTGTCTTCTCCTTTTTGAAAAAAACAGAAGGCATTTTCATTTTTATCAAAAATAGCTTGAGAGTGACAGCGGCCGATTTTTTTATCACCGATGTAGAGATGGGGCGTCTCAAAGGCTTTTTTAGAGTCAAAAGAGAGCCACTTATGGTTTTTTATATCCATAATTATTTTGTTTTGAGTTCCTGGCCACATTTTTTTTTCTTCATTCCAAAGTGCAAAAATATAGGCCTTATTTTCATAAAGTTCTGGATGGGCACTGAAAGGGGTATTATTTTTAAAAAATATTTTTCCTTTTTTTAGTAATGTTTGTTTCGATGAAAAAATTTTTGTTTTAATATTATATGTCACTAAACTTAGAGGCGATTTACCATCTTTTGAAATTAGGAAGTGAATCTTATTCTTGTTTTTACTCATAGGGGAAAGAGTGACACTTTTATAAAGTGAAGGTTCAACCGATTTTTTGTAGGATTGATATTTTTTCTTTGAATATTTTATGAATAAATCAATAAGCTCATAATAGTATTTACCGAAATGTGTTTTGAATGTCTGATTAATAATTAAAGGGTTCCAATAGTGATTGGCCTGTTCCATAAAAAAAGAGTTTGTTTTTTTTATTCCGTACTTTTGAGAGAGGAAATAAGAAAAATGGCCACCTATAATATATTTTTCTCTGCCAAACGGAAAGTCGAGATGGTTATTTATAAGCCAGTTGGGATTAAATTTATTATCAAAAAGAAGAGCATTAAAAAGGGCGAGGCTTTCTCCACTATAGAGGCGTCCTCCATTCAAAAATCTGGACTCATTTAAAACAGCATTACCTTCAATAATCCAAGTAGGTAAAAGGGTGTTAGGAAAAGTCCAACCGAAAAAAGGAAGACCTGGAAAAGGGTTGTTGTTGAATATCAACTTATTTAACTTTGAAAGGCCCTTTTTTGAACTTAATTGATAAAGGTGGGCCAACTCGTGAATGATTAATGTATCCAACCATGATTTTATGGCAAAGGAGTCGAGGTAAAGGCCACCACCCGGGTAAAAAGTTGTTTTTATATAGGGAAAGATGGTGGCATAACCATTTCCGATAAAATTTTCTGGTGAGGAGAGGACTAGGGACATTTTTTCATCGAGGGCCCAATTATATTCTTTTTTATAGATGGCCTTGAGGTTTTTTATTTTATTTTTTATGCTGGGAATTAAGGGAGTATATTCTTTAGAATAAATAATTTTGGTCTGATCGAATTCCTGCTCAAAATATTGACCATCGCTGGGAAGTACCTGGCCTTTTACAGGAAGTGACAGGGTAAAAAAGAGTAAAGGTTTTAAAATAAGGTGTGATCTAGCAGTGATTAACATATAATTATTAAAAAATAAGTTCAATTTTTGAAGGAAGATTTTTATGAAAATAAATCTTTTAAACATGGCCAACCTTTTTTGTCTGTTAATGCTATTTTCTTGCTCTTTTTTTAGAAAAACGGCCCCTCCGAAGGCCCCTAAAAAAGTGACTGGAGTTTTATACCATACTATTCAAGATAAGGCGGCCAGAAGTTTTTATCAAAAATATTCTTTGATGCTACTTAATCAAGAAAGGGCAGTAGAGCTTCTGAAAAATTCAAAGAAAAGTCCTTTAAAGCTTTATGGGTTGGCCTACAAATTAAAAAAAGATCAACGACTTATTTTTGAAGTTTTTAACAAATACGAAAATGCCTTAAGTAATTATCAAAAAAAAGAAAGTCCCAGCTCTGTGAGACAGATCCTAATCTGTCTCGCTGCCAGAAATTTATTAAATAAAAATGGAAAATTTTTAAAGGTTTTCGAAAAGAAGAAAGATATCATTTCAAAGTCTTTTCCTAAATTTGATAAAAATTTAGATTTATATGAATCTTTAAAGCTAAAAATAAAATATAATCTCCTTTCTAAGGAATCTCTAAGCAATAAGGAAAAGGGATTAAAGATTGTCAAAAGTGAACTTAAAAATAATCCAGATTGGTTTCTTAGAGATCCTGTCATTTCGTACCTTAACACAAATATTAATTTAAAAATGCCTCTTTTGGGAGAATCAGAGAGTTTATTTACTCCTGTTTCGTCAAAAGGAAAATTCAGTATTTTGAGAGAAAGAATCCATCATTTGGGTAAGAAGGTAGGAAAACTTTCTTTTAAGAAAGGTCTTTGTAGTGAAATGGCAAACTCTTTTAAAAAAGATTTTTGTCGTGTTGATTTTTATATGACACTTTTTTTGAAATCTCAAGAAAATGGCCTCGTTTTGATATCTTATCTTAACGAAATTAATAATAGAGAAGAAAAAATAAGTGGAAGTGCCCTGAGGGCCTATTATGAGCATTCTGATAATGAGCTTAGATTAGAAAAACACCTTAAAAAAATACAAAGAGATAATTTAAAAAAGATAAAAAAGGTTAAAATTCATGATGTTATAACTGAAGAGAGTTATTTAAGACTTTTGTTTTCTGCTTCCAATTTAAGTCTCCTCCATTTTCAATACACTTCAATGGACAAGCTTAATGACCAAATTATCAAGCAAAGGAAACAATTCGAACTCAATGATTCTAGTTATGCTAGAGTTAAGTATGACCTTTTTAAAATGGAAAAAAAACTTAAAGGCCTAAACAATTTTTTTAGGAAGGAGGCCTTTTCTAGCTTTGGCTCTATTTCTAAAAAAAGAAATTCTAAGGCAAACTTAGAGCAAGTCTTTTATCTCAACATTATTAACCAGACATTGAGGCAACGAACTAAAAGTCATAAGATCCCTGAGTTCATAGCAGAAAGGGGGCAATACCTTTCCTTTTTAAGAAAAAAGTTAGGTGAGCATATATTCCAAGTAAGGGGGAGACCAGAATCATTTCTGACGTCACTTTTAAATGAAAAAAGGAAAATGACGAATGATAAAGCAAGTAAAGAAAAAACTCTACCTAAAATGGGACCTTTGGATATTGTTCTTGGTCGTTACTCCAACCGAATACTTAATAGTAATTTTCAAGGACACTGGGATGTTGTTGGAATTTTTTTGGGAAATAAGAAGCATTTGAAAAAACTTGGGCTCAATAAAGAAAAAAACCCTCACTTTTGGATTAAAAAGAAAATTATTAATAAAGAAAACCTTTTAACAATTATTAATAATAAGGCCAAAATTATTTCCCTAAAATCATTTTTAAAAAACCTCACTGATATTATGGTTGTAAGGCCAAAACAGTTTAAAAAATTACAATGGCTGAAAGTGACTTCTCTTGAGGGGAGAAACTATGAGACTTCTTTTGATATTCTTAATCAGGGGAAAGGTCTTTCCGGAAAACTGATTAAAGACGCATTTCCATATCTTAATCTTCGGAAAAAAATAAATTTTAGGTCAAGGTGGATTTTTCCAAGGCAAATAGCGAAGGAAGTCGGCCCTAAGGGCCCACTCATACCTCTTCTTATTTCTTTGAATGGTCAATCAGTTAAAGGAAAAGCTGAGGATCTTTCTAGGGTCTCAAAATGTTTACTTCAATTTTATTGCCAAAATGATTTATTAGAAAAAATTAAAAAGGGTGAAGATTATTCATCCTGGCTTCTTTCAAGGTTGGGGGGAGATCTTTAAATGAGAGCCCCTCTTCAGTTTGATTTATTTGATAAAAGGGGTTCTTTTCTTCAAGGTAATTAAAAGTATTGATACCTGCGGGGGTTTTACTATTATTTTTTGCCAATAGAGCGAGTGTATAAAGTCCCAAGGATGTTTCGAACGTTGAGCTCACTACACACTTTATGTTTCTTTTTTTTGCGTCTTTAAAAAGAGAAAGTGTTTTGGAAATTCCTCCATGAAATGAAGGCTTAATAATAAAGGTGCTGGTTCCTGGTGGGACGTTTTTATTATATTCGAGGAGTGATTCATCAATTCCCAGTGACAGGCCTGTTTTTTCATGGACCTCTGGCCAATCAGAAATCTTTTCAAGAGGCTCTTCTAGGTATTCGATTTTTTTTTGAGTTTGAGGTTCTAATTTTTTTAGGAAGGTTAATAATTTGTTTACTGAAAAATTTCTATTACCATCTAGCCTGAGAGAAATCCCTTCCATTTTTCCCAGCTGATTGAGAAATTGGACTTCTTCTTCTTTTCTTCCAATCTTTACTTTAACAGTTGGATTGGAGGTTTTTGGATGTTTTCCTCCAGGGTAAATGAGATCATTGATTGGAACGCAAATTTCTTGAAAAGGTTTGCTCATTAAGGCCATTTCAATCCCAAAAAGAACGGGAGATGAAAGCATTTGCGTGGGAAGAAGGTTGAAAAGCGGCCGTGTTATTTTTAAATCTTTTTTAATGTTAAGAGAGAGGCCTCGAAGAGGCGTCAAATAGTTTAGGGTTTCTTTTTTTGCTTCTTCTGGCGTGAGGTCAATGAGCCCAGGGAGAAGGGATATTTCTCCTGTACCTGAAAAACCGCCAGAAAAGTATAATGTGAGGTAGAGAGAAGTCTTTGTATGAAGTTTATTCTGACCAATTTGAAGTGGCCTTTTAAAGGGGAGTGTGACCTTTTTGAGAGAGAAGTCTAAAAACTTCATAAAAGCCCAATACCAAAAAGAAGTGAGTAAAGAAAGAGGTATTGGCCTGTTTTGGCGAGGACAAGGTTGAGTCCTTCATCAATAGGCCCAATTCTTAGTTTTTGCCACGATTTCCAAAAAATGTAGGGTGATAAAGCAGATAAAATAAGTAAAGGGCGAGGGTTTAGGGCATAACAGAGAAGAGGAATGAGTCCAGAAAAAAGAATAAGGAGAATACTAAAGAGTCTGGCCTTTTTTTCACCAAGGAGAACAGCAAGCGTCTTCTTACCCGCTTTCTTGTCGCTGACGATGTCTCTTAAGTTGTTAATTGACATGAGGGCCGCGGCAATGAGTCCGGGCCCCATTCCAACGAGAAGGGGAAAAATGTCCATTTTGTTTGTTTGAAGAAAAAATGTACCCCAAACGGCCAAAGGTCCAAAAAAAATAAGGGCCGTTATTTCACCGAGTCCATGATGAGAGAGGGGGAAAGGGCCACCCGTGTAAATATAGGCCGTTAGAAGGGAAAGAAGTCCTATAACAATAATGGGAGTTCCTCCCGTATACATGAGGTAGATGCCGAAAAGGAAGGCCAAGAAAAAACAAAATTGATATCCCGTTTGAACTTGTTTTGGGGAGAGAAGGCCTTCCGAAGTTACCCTTTTGGGGCCAAGTCGATCGTTGGAATCAACGCCAGTTTTAAAATCAAAGTAATCATTGACGAGGTTGGTCCCGATCTGCATAAGAAGTGCTGAGGTTATTGTAAGAAAAGCTATAATGGGATTTAAATCTTTTCCTGTTTGAAGGCAAAGAAAAAGGCCAAGGAAAACAGGCCCCATGGAAGCGAAAAGTGTCTTAGGTCGTGTGGCCAAAAACCACGCAGATGTTTGAGTCATAGTTTAGTTCAATCTCACTGTTTTTAAAATCTTGTAAATATTTTTATTAACTTCATTATCAATCACGGCTTCAATTATTTTAAGTTCACCGGCTTCGGTTGCCTTTTTGTATTCGAGGCAAAGGTCTTTAACATTTTCTACCCGTGTAAAAGGGAGATCGAATTGTTTGGCCGCAAACTCAAAGTTTGCTTTGTGGGGACTTGAGATAATGGGCATAATATCCTTCTCATTTGAAATTGGGAGAAGATCAAAGATACCGCCACCACCATTATTAACTAAAATAATAATAAAAGGTCTTTTTTCTTCCTGGAGAAAGGATAAAGAGTTGAGGTCATGAAGAAAAGAAACATCCCCTATAATGAGGGTCATTGGATTTTTGTCAATATCGCAATGGCCCCACGAAGATGCGATCATACCTTCAATACCACTTGCACCTCTGTGAGACATAATTTTAAGATTTTTTTGTCCTGTTAATGAGGAATAGGAATCAAAGGATCGGATGCAAGTGCTATTGGCCAGAAAGAGTGTTGAATTCTCTGGGGCCAATTCTGTTATGGATTTTGAAAGTGCTGGAAAAGTAAAAGGTGATTCATCAATAATTCTTCGTTTTTTGGCCACAAACGAGTTCCAAAGAGAGGGGCCTCTTAAGAAAGATTTTTTTGATTTTAGAAGATCTAAAAGAGCTTTTGCCATTTTATGGGGACTGGCCAAAAACCGGTGTGTTGTTCTAAAAGAAGGATCTTCTTTTTCCTGTGAGTCGTTTATAGTAAAAAGTTTAATGGAGGGATTTTTTTTAAGAAATTGATAATAAAATTTTGATGTAAGCCTGCCACCGAAGTGGATAATAAAGTTAGGCCTTTCTTTTTGATAATGGCCTTGGACTTCTGGGTGATCGAAGGTCGGAGTAGCACCTTCTTGGAGAGAAAAATAGTATTTAAGAGATGAGGTTACATCTAGATACAAAGGGTAAGGAGACTTTTCAAGGAATTCTTTTAAGGGGCCATTTTCTTGGTGGGGAGGCAAATCTCCCACAACAATGAGTCCGTTACCACCGTTTGAAAAAAGGTTGTAAAAAATTTCTTTTTCTTGAGAGTTAAGAACAAGCTCCCTTTCTTGGGGTAAGTAGTAACGGGTTTCAGGTCCTTCATGATTGAGAATTTCAAGCGTTTCTTTAATCCACATATGTGAATAAAAAGTTGTAGTGCTTTCATCCAAGGGTTCTCTAAAGGGAACGTTTAAGTGGACTGGACCTGGGTTTTCAAGCAAAGAAACGTGAACGAGATGGTTGATTGAGGTGGCCAATGCTCTAGGTGAAATTTGCTCTGTGGGTGTTCCGAGATCAAGAAACATTTTTGCAAATTCGCCATATAGATTTGTTTGTTTAATGGATTGGTTTTCCTCTGCATTGACAAGCTCTGGAGGTCTATCGGCACTTATAATGAAAAGAGGTACACCTGACTTTTTTGCCTCAATTACAGCGGGTAAATAATTAGCAAGGGCGGTTCCTGAAGTACAAATAAGAACACCGGGTTTTCCAGAGGCCCTGCAGTGTCCTAAGGCACGAAAAGCCGCGGCCCTTTCATCTAGGGCAACATTTATTTTTATGTTTTCTTTGGATACGAGGGCCTTGATAAGAGGAGCATTTCTCATACCAGGAGAAACAGTAAAGTGATGAAGGCCGTTTTTGACAAGTTGATCTACAATAAGAAGAGACCATACTCTATTTATATTTTTCCATTGAGCAAGGAATTCTTGTATTTCAGGGCAAAAGACTTCTTCTTTCATAGGTAATGCTCGAAAGACTTCATTTTACTAAGTGTTTCATCCCATTCTTTTTCAGGATTTGAACCTAAGACGATCCCTGCTCCACCAAAAACATGGAGGTTTTTATCGTCGATGAGAGCACTTCTGATTCCGACAGCAAATTCCGTGTAATTTTTAGAAATAAAACCAACGGGTGAGGCATAGAGGCCTCTTTCAAAAGACTCATGGCTGTTAATAAAGCTTTTTGCCTCGGTCCAAGGTTCTCCCCCAACTGCGGGTGTAGGGTGGAGTTCAGAAATGATATCAGTTAACCGAGTATCTTTTTCAAGCTCGGCCTCAAATTCAGAGTGAAGGTGTTGAACATGGGAAAGTTTCATTACTTTCATATTCTTAGTCATATAAACTTTTTTTGAAATTTTATTGAGTTTATCAAGGACAATTTTACAGACAACCATATGTTCAAAGGAGTCTTTTTTAGAATTAAGGAGTTCTTGTTCTAAAAGAAGGTCTTTCTCTGGGTGGTGGTCAGAAGGTCTGGTCCCTGCAAGAGCATCAACTAAGATGGTATTGTTTTTGACTCGAAACAAGCGTTCCGGTGAAAAGCTTAGGAAGGCTTGATTAGAGTGGGGGCGAATAAGAAAAGTGAAGTTTCCAACACGATTTTCCTCTTGGCAGGTATCAAATAATAGAGAAGGGTTTATTGTGTCGGCCATCTTGTAAATTTTTTTTCTGGCAAGGACGACTTTTTGCATTTTTTGAGATTTAAGTTCTGCCAAACATTTTTGAACCATTTGGTTCCAGTTATCTTTTTGAGGACTAAGTATAGTGTTAACTGGCGTTAAAGAAGGAGGTGGTGGATCCATTTCTGGATCTTGAATCGTTGAGTAATGGCTAAAACTTAAGGCCTTTTCAACTTTGAAAGAGTAAGAGGCCTGTTCATTTTTGTTGTAAATAAGTGATTTAGGAAAATTAACCTTAAGAAAGTACCTGTCTTCATCTTGTTGGTAAGAAAGAAGGGGAAGAATGAATTGTCCTTTTCTAAAGGAGCTCCATTCTTTGGACTCGTTTTTTAGGTTGTCGAAGTTTATACCACCGACATAATAGAGATCGGGGTTTTCATTAACGATATTCTCAATTCCTGCGAGGTGCTCGATACCTTCTGTTTGGTGAAGAGCGCCCACCCCTAGACAAACCTTTTCTCCAGACCTATCGGCCCAGTAAGAAAGGGGGGCATGGTTGTGTAGGTGCCCAACAAGACCTTTAATATCAATTTTTGATATTTCAAAACTTAATGTGAGGTAGTGGGGGAGTGTAGAAAAGCTTGGTGATTTTTCAAGTCTTTCCCATTCTCTTTTCAATCCTTCAAGAATACGAGGCTTTCTTTCTAAGAGCTCTATCATAGGGGCTTATCACCTCTGTAGAGGGTCGCGATGCCAAACGTGAGTGGTATCGCCTTAAGTTTACCTATTTTTGCCTGATTCATAAGAGACAAAAACTCTTTTCCATAAGGAAAGGATTCAACGGTTTGGTTAAGGTATGTATAGGCGTCTTTGTGTCCTGAGACTTTATTACCAATCCAGGGAAGAAGCTTTCTAAAATAAAAAAAGTAGCTTTCTCTTACGAGCTTATTTTTTGGAATAGAAAATTCCATAATAAGGACTCTGCCTCCGGGTTTTAAAACTCGATAGATTTCCTGAAGGCCTTTGAAGGGGTCGCTAAAGTTTCTAATTCCGAAGGAAAGAGTGACCACATCAACGGAGTTATCTTCAATGGGAAGGTCCATACCATCACCGATTTGAAGAGAAACCTTATTTTCGTAATTTTTCTTTAGGACTTTTTCTTTTCCAATCTCAATCATTTTTTTGGAAAGATCGAGACCTGTAATTTTTTTAATCTTAGGCTCTTTGGCGAGATGAAGGGCAACATCACCTGTTCCAGTTGCGAGGTCGAGAACGATAAGGTTTTTTTTATTGGGCAGTTCTCTGGCCAACTTTTTTCTCCACCTGATATCAATACCCATAGAAAGAATATGATTAAGGGAATCATAGGTTGGGGCAATTTGGTCAAAAATTTTGTAAGACTCTTTTTTGCGGGCCTCGACGGATGTCTTCATTTTTCCTTCTTCGTTTTTTGGGGTAATGTGCAACCCAAGAAATTGAATATGCAAAGGATTGACTGGATTTGTCTAGATTAAAAGATTATTTTAGGAAAATGTCTAGAAACTTAGGATGTTTAGATGCGTCACTTATTGACAGAATTAGTGAGTCACGCCATTAATAACCACTAAAAATTAATGTTCCCATCGAACAGATGAATTGGTGTGTCAATGATTAAGGATTTTTTCAACTCTTTGCCGCAAGGAGTTCTTCAAGAAATTGGAGGACTAAGTGTGGAGGCCCCTTCAAAGGACTGTAACAAAGAAATTAATGAACTTCTCAAAAGAACAGTTCTTCTTGGAGGGAAAAGACTTAGGCCACTTCTTACTTTTTTGATGGGCGACCTATTAAATGTGAAGAGTGAATCTTTAAGACCTTATGCTAGGGCGGTTGAACTTGTTCATGCCGCTAGCCTTTCTCACGATGATGTTATTGATAATGCGGAGATGAGAAGAGGGGTTCCTTCCATAAATATTTTGGGCTCCAACAAAAAGGCCATACTTGCTGGTGACTACTTGCTTGCAGATGTGATTGTGGACCTTACTGCAAGAGGAAACCTTAAGCTTGTAAGTGAAATGAGTTCTGTTATTAAAGACCTTGCAGAAGGAGAGTGGATTCAACTCGAGGCTTCTCAGGAAAGAAATTATGATTGGAATGTCATTGAAACAATTGCCAGAAAGAAAACTTCGAGTGTTATGAGTTATTGTTGTGTTGCTCCAGCTGTTTTGGGAGAGCATTCAGACGATGTGGTTGAGCTTTGCCGTGATTTTGGAATTAATTTAGGTCTCGGCTTTCAACTTATGGATGATGCTCTGGATTTTAAAACAAGCTCAGAAAAAGACCTCAAAACGGACCTTAGGAATGGAATCGTTAATGCCGTTATTTTGTCCTGGTTTGAAAAAAACCCAAATCTTTACACTCTCTATAAGGAAAAGAAAAAATCTTTAGAGTCTTTGGATGAAAAGGTCGCCGGAGAAGAGTTGAATAACGCCATTAATGATGTTGAAGATTTGGCACTTGAAAAACTGAGAAAGTGTAAGAGAATTCTTCAGGATATAGGGGAACTTCTTCCTTCTTCAGAAAACTTCAGAAAGGCCTTGCCCACTTTGGAGACCGTCATTGACTTTTTGGCCAAGAGAACACTTTAAGAAGTTTTTTTTACAAAGAAGGTCTTTCCAGAAAAGGGTCTCAAAGGCGTTCTCAAATTTCTATAGCTCAATCGATTCTTGCCAAACTTTTGCTTCGTTTTGCTCTGAAGTTCATGGCCGTGAGGTACCCCAATTTAATTTGGTGAACAAGGAGCAGTGGGAAACGTTTCTGTGTGAAGCGGACAAAATCTTTTTTAATGAGGGTGATTACCTTTTGGACCTGGGCTGTGGTTTAGGTTATCTGACTGAGGAAATCTCTGCCAGGTATAATATCCAAGGTTTTGGCATGGACTTTTCGACTACGGCGGTTGAATTGGCCAATCGGCGCTCTTCCTTAATATTTGAGGAAAGAGACGTTCAGAATCTTAAAGATAAGTTTTGTGATCGTCAGTTTAAATTGATTACTTCTTTTGATGGCCTTTATGGGTCAAATTGGAAGGAAACTTTGAAGGCCTTACTTAGTGTGTTGTCTCCAGGTGGAAAAATTATGATTTTTCAATCCACCGTTTTAAAAAATAGAGATGATAAGATCCCTCTCCTTGAAGACTTCGAAATGGTGACGAGCAAAGCTTGGGATTTTACAGAAAGCGAAAGGGCCTTTTATGAGCACTCAAAAGGCGTTTTGGAAAAAATGAAGCGTCAATTTGAAAAGGAAGGGTCCCATAAGGCCTTTTCAATCAAGGAAAAGGAGTGTGACAAAGGGCTATTCTGGCACCAAAAGGGTCTTGCGAAAAGAAATTTTGTGACATTTGAGAGGAAACTTATTGGGTGATTTATAAATAAAGTTAATGGAAAGTTATAAAAATCTATGATTTAGCTTTACTTATTTAAACATATTTTTTTTAATACCTTCCTGAACTTTAAATTTTAAAAAATTAGATGATTTGACTGCGTTGGGTAGGCCATTTATAAAAGTGATGACAAGGGCTGTGATTTTCTCAATTAGAGGAACAAGGGTTATGGCGTGAAAAAAATTATTTTGTCTTGCACGATTATAATTTTCTCTTTCATGAATTCCTCGTACTGTCTGGGTTCGGGGACGAAAGATAAACCCCCATCGGGTCAAAAAGGAGAGGCGCCCTCAGTTTTGACTTCAACCGATAACCCCAAGGTGCCGCCCGGCCTGAATCCTACACCTTCTTTGCAACCAAATAAAACCAAAATTAACACCTCTTCTTATCACCATAAAAAAGGCACGTTTTCTCCTGCTGAGGACAAAATTGAAGTCGTTTTTTATAATGTCGAAAACCTCTTTGATACTGAGCATGATAAGGGAAAAAATGATTGGGAATTTTTACCAAATGATTACCCTGGTAAGAAAGAGGCCTGTGAAAAAATCAAGAGTGATTATTTTAAAGAAAAATGCCTGGCCTCAGACTGGACCGAGGAAAAATTAAAATTAAAAATTGAAAAGATTGCTGAAATGTTCCTCAGAGAAAGGGCACACCTTCCAGATATTTTAGGTCTTTGTGAAGTTGAAAATGAGAATGTCGTAGAGATGCTTGCCAAAGCTTTAGGTTATGAAAAGTATATTGTCACAAATGGCCCAGATAAAAGAGGGATCGATGTTGCGATTCTTTATCACCCTTCCTCTAAGCTGAAGCTTATAAGAAGAAGGCAACATGTGATTGAGGGAAATCACTTCATTTCAATGCCCACGAGAAATATTTTAGAAGGTATCTTTGAAATAGATGGGAAGCACCATTTAGCAGTTTATGTTAACCACTGGCCATCTCAAAGAAACCCCTCTCAAACACGGCTTGTTGTAGCAAGGCGTCTTAAGACACTTATTTTGAACAAGTTAAAATATCACCCAGAAACTAGAATTGTTGCCATGGGAGATTTCAACACAATCTCTAATGATTTTCCCCGGCCGATTCGGGGCGTGTTAACTGAAATTGTGGAGCCCTCTGTTGGAGGAGATTCTCTTCTTTATGATGTTCACAAAATGTTTTTAAGGATGGGACCTAAATCTATTAAGAACCTTCTCCCTCGAGGAACCTATTTTTATGCAAAAAATATGGAGTGGAATCAGCTTGATAAGTTTTTGGTTTCTTCAAAGCTTCTTAATGAAGAGGGGCTAAGAGCGGAAATTGATTCTTTTAGGATTTATGCTCCTGATTTTTCAACAAAAATTTACAAATATGATGACCCCAATTTTTGGACTTTTGGGAGTTCTGTAAGTGGTGTTCCGCAAAAATACAACTTTGAGACGACCGAGAAAGACGAATTGGGATACTCGGATCATTTCCCCATTGTTCTTGGGCTGAAGTTTTAAAGAGAGGAAATACCCATGCTCATGGTCTTGTCACCTGCGAAGAAGCTCGATTTTGATACGACTTGTCCACTTGATGAATATTCAAACCCTTTGTTTCTTGATAAAACAGGTCTTTTAGTTAAAGAGTTAAAGAAAAAGACTCCCAAAGAACTGTCCAAGTTAATGAAAATAAGTGAAAAACTTGGTGAATTGAATGCGCAGAGGTATAGCTCATTTAAAACTCCTTTCAGCAAAGAAAAAGCAAAGCAGGCAATCTTTGCTTTTAGTGGGGATACATATAAGGGATTTGATACATCTCAGTTGAATGCAAAAGATCTTAGCTATGCTCAAAAATCACTAAGAGTTCTTTCCGGTCTTTATGGTCTTTTATCTCCCTTAGATTTGATTCTTCCGTATCGCCTTGAAATGGGGACAAAATTCGGACCTAAGGGCTTTAGTAACCTTTATGAATTTTGGATGGAATCGTTAACCAAAGAGATAAATGCTTTGGCCAAAAAGAATAAATCAAAGGCCCTTATCAATTTGGCCTCTAAAGAGTACTTCTCTGCCTTAAATGAAAAGTCTCTTGATATTCCTGTGATCCACCCAGTTTTCAAAGAGTCTAAAAAAGGTTCTGGAGACGATTTTAAGGTAATAGGACTTTTTTCCAAAAGGGCCAGAGGGATGATGGCCCGTTACGTGGTCAAAAATAGAATAAAAAAAGTAACGGACTTAGAGTCTTTTAATGAGTCAGGCTATAAATTCTCTAAAAAGGATTCTTCTTCGAAAGAGTTGGTTTTTTATAGAAAGTATTGATCTTTTTATTTGCCGAGGCCTTTTACATCGGCCTCCATTTCTTGAATATGTTTTTGGTAGCGCTTGATAAGTTCGTAATTTGGAGAAGTTGCTTTCATCATTTGTCTGATTTCATTTTTTAAGGAAGTAATCTCTTGAATAAGCCTAAACTTTTTCAGGTCTTCTGGACCAATATCGTCTGCGTAAGCCGCCACAATAAAAAGCTCATCCTCATCCATAAGTTCTCCAATATATGTTCTTTTTCGTTATTTTAGGGCCATTTTCCTTGAGGCAAAAGAGGACTCTAAATTGCCTACTTTTTGATTAGGTTTAGAATAGAGTGAAGCCGTTTTATGGGAGGATCTTGTGGCCATTGGAAAAGTTTCAAGCTTGTTAGGGTATTTTAGACAGGGATATATGGACTCAGAAGGCCTAGACGCTAATTTTCACCATACGAGTTTAGATGGCCCAAAGTTTAATTTCCATGTGGGTGGTGTGTATAAAGTTTCTGAGGAAAGCCAGGATAGTGTCTTAGAGCGTTTGAAGAGGTTACCAGAAATTGAAGAAGGATATCATGTCTTTGCTTCGGATCAATATGAAGTCATGTGCCATATATCTAAAAAATCTGGTTTTCTTTGCTTTGACACGTTTAGAACCATTGATGTCGATGAGGATTTACCAGAGAAGGCCCATCTTTATGGGGAAGAAACCGGGAAAGCAATAGCTAATTTAGTAGAATATTTTACATCGGAGAAATAAATGACTTTTTTGAATAGAGCTTTTCTATTGATTGTTTTTTGTGCTTTCTTTACTTCTGCCTCTTATGGGAAAAACAAATGTCAGATTGTTTTTGATGCTGGAAGCAGCGGTACAAGGCTCTATGTATATGAGAAAAAAGGTAGAGCTTGGATAGAACATGAGGGACCTAAAGGAGCGGCCCTTGCAGACCCAGTTCGTGAAATCAGGGGAGCAAAATGGAGCAGGAGAGATCAACTTATTGTTGAGCTTATGAGTCTCCTTGATTCTATTTTAACTGATGGGCCAATGTATGCAGATAAAGGTCTTGCATGGAAAGCTTTTGACTGGAAAAGAAAATGTAGTGTAGGGACAGCGAGTGTTTTTGCGACAGCTGGTATGAGAATTGCTGAGCATGTTAATAGGTCAAGAAGTCAACAATTATGGAAAGACCTTAAAAAAGCGCTTCAAAAAAAACTTGGACCAAAAGTAAGAGTTTTGACAAGAACTCTTCCTGGATATGAAGAGGGACTTTTTGCATGGCTTTCAGTGAGGGAAAAAAGAGGAAACTCCAAGTTTGGAATTGTTGAAATGGGAGGAGCCTCTTCCCAAATAACTTTTCCTTGTCGTTCTTGTAAAGATAGCAAAAATATTTATATTGATGGAAGAAATGAAAAAATCTACAGCTATTCATTTCTCGGCCTAGGTGGAGATGAGGCCAAAAACGTCTTTGGTTTAAGCCCAAGTTGCGCTTATGGGGCCGGACTTAATAAGAGTTCATGGAGTGAAAAACAGTGCTCATCTACGATGAAATTAAAAACGACGAGAGGAATATCGGACCCTTATAATTTTGAGCGAGGAAAAAGGGGAACTGTCAAAAAGATTCCTTTCAATAAGGCCAGAAATATAAATTGGGTTTTTACAGGTGCCTTTAAGTTTATAAATGAAAAAAGCATTGATAAGTGTTGTCGTAATAAGGGTAAATGCTTTGAATCCCGGACTTCTTGTTTTCGGGCGGTTTATTACAAAAAATATATTGAAGACTTAGGTCTTAACTATAAAAGTGAGAGAGCAGGTGCTAGCTGGACTTTAGGGGCGGCCATTTGTAACGAAAATAATTGCTTGAAAAACTTTGGTAAGAAAAGCTGTTTGTGGTCTTCTAAGGGTTGTCTCTAAGGTGAAAATCTTAGGGATAATTTCCCTTCTTTTTCTCACGAGCTGTGTAAGTTTTTATCGAGCGACTATTGGGTCGGGGAATACAATCGGGCGATTTAAATCGAGTGTTCTCGATCAGTCCGGAAATGAAGTTGAAAAAGAAATATGTGTTAAAGAAACAGATAGTGTGAGCACTGATCAATGTTCCGGCGGTGGAGTTAAGGATTATAATACGAAAGGGAAACTGGATGGAATGGTTGAAACTGTTCCCCAGTTTTTTGGATCAAGTTCTTGGGGCTGGAGTAATTTTTTTGCTTTTAACAATTTTTCAACAACCCTCGTAGATTATCCAACAAATGATGAAGAAACCAAAGTCACTGTTAGCCGAGTGGCGCTTAATCCCTTTATATTTTATAATTTTGGCGACAATGTCTTTAATGGGGGGAAGGGCTTTTCTGTTCGGGTTGGAAGCGGACTTTCTTTGAGTTACCAGCTTGAGCTTAGTTTTGAGAGAAGCTCTACGGGGGAAACGATAAAGTCAGAAGACCCTTTTCAAATTGGTTCAGCTTCATTTTTCGAAATTTGCTGGAATTGGCTAACAATAAGAAGTGAATTCGGCCAAATTTATCTCACTGGTGCTAAGTTTTCTGGAATCTCAGATACCAAATTAACGATAAACACGGGAAAAGTCGGGCTCTATTATACCTATTACTTTTAGTCACATTCACTTACTCAAGAAAAAATTTGTCCCGGCCCAAAACAATATTTTTTCTTTTTATTAGATAATGATTCATTGATTTTTATCAAAGACAAAATATTTTGAATCATGGCTACGCCCTAGCATAATCTGATCGCTTTGGAATTGGGCCTATTTATAGTCGCATTCTTTGTTTTTGAAACTAAATTCTTTCACTTTATTGAGAGGAATAATCTCCCAGTTTTTTTCTTTCGCCATTTCGAGGATCAGTTTTGTTCCATGGAAGGTTTCTTTTTTTGTATCATGTAGTAAAATAACTCCTCCCTGAGGAGGGTTTTTTATTTTAATACGTATTTTTTTCCATTTGTTATTTTCTGAGATGACAGTCGGGGCCCATCCTCCTTCCATGTGGGCCAATACATTTTGAGCAATTTCTTCTGAGCTCATTGTTGGTCCCCAGTCCTTTGTATCGATATCCCAAAAAGAAACGTTTATACAATTTTCACCATAGATTTCATGGGAAACGTCCTTAATCACGTTGAGGTGGTGATAATGTGGGTTCTCTCCGTAGTA
This sequence comes from Bacteriovoracales bacterium, assembly GCA_028346125.1. Classification (GTDB taxonomy): domain Bacteria; phylum Bdellovibrionota; class Bacteriovoracia; order Bacteriovoracales; family Bacteriovoracaceae; genus UBA7317. The sequence continues at coordinate 103,799 of JAOMEV010000002.1, forward strand.
CCCAAAAGGAAAACGGAAGTAGATACCCTTTTGGTGGACTCCAGCTTCTTTTTCAATATTTTTTATATCTTTTAAAGATAGGAGGAATTCCCTTCTGAAAAGGTCTTCATCTTCTTTATTGTTATCTCTATGGTTATAGTCATGGCCGGCGAGTATATGCCCCTCTTTTAAAATTCTGTGGGCAAGGAGGAGTTTTTCTTGATTCAAAGGGGCCGTATTAATAAAAAAGGTCGCCTTGACGTTATATGATTTCAGGAGATCTAATATTTTGGGTGTTTGGATAAGATGAGGCCCATCGTCAAAGGTCAGGACGATTTTATTTGTTCGGTGAAGAGAAAAGGCCTGATAGGTTTTAATACCAACATCATGCCCTGGCCTGTAGTCATAATCATCTATGGGGAAGTGCTTGATCGATGCTCTCGAAAGAGGAATAAATAATAGGATAAAAAGTGCAAATTTCACGGCAATTTCCCTGATTAAGTGTGCTCCACATTCTATTGTGAATTTTTCAAAAGGGAAACCTAATTCTCGGTGCGTCAAATTGGGCTATGACCCATATTCATCGATGACTTTTTATATTTGATGTAATAATATCCAGCTTCATTTTAAGCGAATACCAAGGGAAAAATAAAATGGAAAAGGTTTTTGATGTTTATGGGCTGGGAAATGCCCTCGTCGATATGGAATTTGAGGTTTCACCTGAGTTTTTGGATCAAATGGGTATCAAAAAGGGCCTTATGACTCTTGTAGATGGTGAGAGGCAACAAGAGGTCCTCAAAAAACTGGACCTTTCAAAGTCTAAGCGTTGTTGCGGTGGGAGTGCTGCCAACACGATTATTGCCGTTTCTCAGTTTGGTGGAAAAAGCTCCTATTCTTTTAGAGTCGCCAATGATGAATCAGGTCTCTTTTACTATAATAACCTTCTTGAATCTGGTGTGAAGACGAACCTAAAAAGTGAGGATCGTCCGGAAGGAATAACTGGAAAATGTCTTGTTTTTGTAACTCCAGATGCTGATAGGACAATGAATACATTTCTTGGAATTTCTTCGGAGTTTTCTAAAAATGATGTGGATAAAGAGGCCATTGCCAGATCTAAGTGGGTTTATGTAGAAGGCTATCTCGTCAGTAGTGAAAAAGGAAAAGAAGCTGCCATTGAATCAAAACGGTATGCTGAAGAAAATAATATTAAAGTTGCTCTCACTTTCTCAGACCCCTTTATGGTCACGACCTTCAAGGAAGGGTTTTTGGATATTATTGGGAAAGGTGTTGATCTTCTTTTTTGTAATGAATTTGAGGCCATGTCTTTTTCTGGAGAAGACACAGTGGAAAAGGCCGCTGAGAAGTTAAAAAAATACACAAAGTCTATGGCGATAACTCTTGGAGATAAGGGCGCGCTTATTTATGACCACAAAGCCTCTGAATTTATTAGAGTCGAGGCCCCTCGTGTGAAGGCAGTGGACTCAAACGGTGCAGGTGACTTGTTTGCTGGCACTTTTCTTTATGGGATCAATAATGGTCTTTCCTTCAAGGAATCCGGCGAATTGGCCTGTCAAGCGGCTTCTCAACTTGTGACCCAGTTTGGAGCAAGGTTACAAAATGAGCAACCGAAATTACTTTTAAAAGAATATTTAAGCTAGGAGAAATAACATGGCCAAAAGGCACCTTCTTAAGGAGCTTTTCCAAGATCCGAAAGGGTTTATTGGAAGTGAAGTTTTAGTTAAAGGATGGATTAGAAGTGTTAGAAAATCTAAGGCCTTCTGTTTTATCGTTTTAAACGATGGGACTTGTCAAAGGAACCTACAAATAATTGCAGACCAAGACCTTTCGAATTACGGGGATGTCGCCACAATGATTTCTGGTTTTTCTGTCGCTATTAAAGGTCAGGTCGTTGAGTCAGGCGGTAAGGGCCAGTCGATAGAAATGCAGGCCAAGGAAGTGGAAATTATTGGTAAAGTAGATGAACAGTACCCTCTACAAAAGAAAGCAACTTCTTTTGAATTTTTAAGAGAGCATGCTCATTTAAGGTCAAGGACCCAAACCTTTGGTGCTGTGGCCAGAGTGTCCCATGCTTTGAGTTTTGCAACTCACAAGTTTTTTCACGATAAAGGACTCTATTTTTTGAGAAGCCCAATTGTGACGGCCCAGGATGCCGAGGGTGCTGGTGAAATGTTTCGTGTGAGCACTTTGAGTATGGAGAACCCTCCCAAAAGTGAGGGGAAAGTGGATTATTCTCAAGATTACTTTGGGAAAGAAACTTTTCTTTCTGTTACTGGCCAATTAGAGGCGGAAAGCTATGCTATGGGACTTGGCGGGGTTTACACTTTTGGGCCGACATTTAGGTCTGAAAACTCAAATACCCCTAGGCACCTTGCCGAATTTTGGATGGTTGAGCCAGAAATAGCTTTTGCCCACCTTGAAGAAGTGGCAGACCTTGCTGAAGATTATGTGAAGGCCCTCATTGGGTATGCTCTTGATAATTGTAAAGATGAGCTGGAATTTCTTAACTTTCGTCCTAGGGTTAAAGGAGGAAAACTTGGTGAGGCTCCAAATGGTAAGGAAGGTTATTTAGAGATCCTTGAACATGTAAGAAGCTCAGAATTCATAAGAGTAACTTACACAGAGGCCATTGAAATTCTTGGAAAGGCCGATAAAAAATTTGAATTTCCAACAAATTGGGGTGATGAGCTCCAAACTGAACATGAAAGATATTTGACTGAAATTCACTTTAAGTCACCTGTTATTGTGACAGATTACCCTAAGGACTTTAAGGCCTTCTATATGAAGCAAAATCCAGATGGGAAAACAGTGAGGGCCATGGATCTTCTAGTTCCAGGCGTCGGAGAGCTTATTGGGGGATCTGAAAGAGAGGCAAACCTTGAACCTCTCCTCGCTATGATGGAAGAAAAGGGAATGGATAGGGGCCCCCTTGAATGGTATTTAGACCTAAGAAAATGGGGAAGTTGTCCTCATGGTGGCTTTGGTTTAGGTTTTGAGAGGGCCGTTATGTATGTTACGGGAATGAGTAATATTCGAGATGCGATCCCTTTTCCGAGAACACCAAAAAATGCTGAATTCTAATTAAAGGCCCTTAGGGGCCTTTTTTCTTTTTTTGTGGGGGTCTTGAGTTCGGTTGGCCTTTTCTTCTATATCTGTTCTTTTTATCTGGCCTTCTCGATTTCATTTCAGAGCCTTTAGCTTCAATTTCCTTCTTCTCAGTAGGAGTCATTTTTACCGGCTCATCAATAGTAACTTTTGGTTCTTTTGCAGGCTCAGGATCTTTATTATCAGCTTTGATGAGAGTAGAAGTTTCATTAACAATATGTTCAAAAGATGAAGGAAAAGACCAGTTTTCTGGTAGTGTTCTTTTAGGGTCAAAAAGAGGGCCTTCATATCTTCTTAGTTTTCCCTCGTCAGTCATGATGTCAAATTTTTCAGTAAGAATTTGAAGCTTAGTGACCTTCCCTTTGTCTCCATTTTTAAGGAAAACAAATGAACCCTCTCTGGGTAGTCGGGACCTTTTTTCACTGTAGACTTCATCTTCGTACTTCACACAGCATTTGATTTGCCCACAGACTCCATTGATTTTGTTCGCAATGAGCGCCAGGTTTTGGTTTTTTGCAAGTTTGATACTTACATTCCCATAGGACTTTAAGAAGCTGGAGCAACACGTCTGAAGTCCACATGGCCCAATGGCACCAAGAGCCGCGGTACGGTCTCTCACTGAAATTTGCCTGAGTTCAATCCTCATTTTGAGGTCTTTCACAAGGTCTTTAACTAAGTTTCTAAAATCGACTCTTGTGGGGGCATTAAAGTAAAAGACGGCCTTTTTACCAAATTGGAGAAATTCAACATGGGTGAGGACCATATCCAACTTGTATTTTTCGATAAGATTAAGACAAAGGATTTCGGCTTCTTTTTCTTTGAAGGCATAGTCCTTTTGCTGATTGATGTCCTCCTGAGAGGCTTCCTTTGAAATGCTTTTTATAGGGAGCATGGATTTGTTGAAGGTGGTTTCATAAGGAAAAGAGTTGATGTAGCCAACCGTCATTCCCCTGTCGCTCATGGCCATAACTTTTTGGCCATAGGAAAACCTTCTTTTCTCGACGAGAAATGGAAAAGATTTTGCGTTTCCAGGAAATCTTACACGCACGAACTTTAAGACTTCCCCTGATTGGTATTTGGATTGAGAGGGCTGCTCTTGGCCCGTTGCAGGAGCGGGGTTATTGGATTCTTGCTCTGCATCTAGTGTTTCTTTTGGAGCTTCTTTACTAGTCATATATTTGGGTATTCCTTTTCATCAGCTTTTGAGGTGACCATGGTCATGACTTTTTTCTCTTTTGTCTAGGTCCATGGCGGCAGGTTGAAAGGCCCATAGTAGGGAAAATAGGCGCTCAGAGGAGGGGTTTCGGTACCTCGTCGATAAGAGGTTCCACTTGAGCTCCTTAAGCGCCCTTTCTTTGTCTCTAAAATGGGAAAGGTGCCTGGTTTCCCATGTAACAAGGCATGTTATAAGGTTATCTTGGAAAGATGGGTTTTTTTTAAGGTATTCAATAATTTTATTTTCTCCCTCTTTCTCTTTAAAAAAATGCAAAAGGGGGCCTTTGAGCTCTTCGGGAAGCTGGAGCTGAGATGTTGCCTCTTCTAGAGGGCCCCAACTTACATTATTTTCGAACCATGTCCCAATATCTTGAGAAGGAAAAAACTCAGGGGTGGCCTCCTGTTCGATCTTTCTTTTCGTCTCTTCAGGCAGAGGTAGCGTTACTTCTAGTGCCCGACTAGAAATAGTAGGCAAAAGGGACTTTTGTGCTGGGAGCAAGAAGAATAGGGTTGTTTTTTCAGGAATGTCCTCCAACGATTTGAGAAGTTTGTTGGAGATATCTTTAGGTATCAAGTGGGCCTGTGTGAAGATGATAAACTTATGAGGGAGTTCAAATGGCCTGAAATAGAGAAATTTAAGGAAGTCTTTGAAGTCATTCTCTTGTTTATTCCAAATATAGGTCGCTTTTTGGTCTTTTTTCCTGAGAAAGAGAATGTCAGGGTGCCCTTGGCTCAGGCTTTCCATGGCCTTTTTTTCAGAAACTCCTCTGTGAGTTCCAAGAAATTTCGATAAAAGGTCTGTGATCCACGTTTCTAAGAAAAGGTCAGGGTTACCAATAAGAAAGGGGGGTTTGAGGACATAGAACCCTGCCAGGTGCCCTTCTTTAAACTTTTTCATAAGAATGTGTTCAAGTGTAGTATTGAGCATTTTAATGGCTTTCTAAAAGAGTATCGATAAGTTCTTTTATTTTTGAAAAAATTTCATCAGTACTGGCCTTTCCCTCTATAATTGAAATTCTGTCTGGAAAGATTTGTGCGGCCAAGTCATACCCATCAATGAGGGATTGGTAAAAAGCTTTGTTCTCAGCTTCGAAATAATCCTTCTCCGACCCTCTCTCTTTTTGTCTTTGGAAAGATGTTTCTAGGTCTATCCTAAGGTAAAAAGTTTTGTGAGGGACTGTTGTGAGAGGAAAATGCCTATGAATATCCAAAATTGTTTCAGGTCCTAGCTTTCTCGCCTGCCCTTGATAGGCCAAGGAGCTGTCGATGTGGCGGTCACAAATAACGACTGTTTTAGGAACGGAGAGCTCTTTTAATATAGTTTGTTCAAGAAGTTGGGCCCTCGAGGCAGCAAAGAGGTGTGCTTCGGCCAAGGGATGGATTTTCTCTGTGGATGCTAAAATTGCCTGCCTTAGCTTTTCCCCAAAAGGTGTTCCCCCTGGCTCTCTAACAGTAAAAACACGGAGTCCTTTTTCTTCGAGATAGGTCTTAATTTTTTCTATTTGAGTTGACTTCCCACAGGCCTCAATACCTTCAAAGCTTAGAAAATAGGAGGATGGAGAGTGGGGGCCCTTAAATTCTTCTATGTCAAATTCTGTTTCTTTCATGGTCCTTTAGTAACATAAAAAAAACAAAACGGGCCACTTTTAAAGGGATGTCTAATAGACATCCTGGGCATCATCCCTTTGCTCGCCTTCAAAGCTATCTTCTGGCGGTCTATCACTATCGTCCATTTGACCATCTAGGCGATCCATATTTTCTTCATTACCCCTGTCCAAGGTTCTTTCCTGGTTTGACGCAGAATAGTCGCCATCCTCAGCAATATCTCGGCGGCGTTTCCCGCCACCTCGGCTCTGGGCGTTTGACCTGGATGGTCTTTCATCCTGCCGGTCAAGAGAATCAGAGCGTCGGGACCTACTTCGGCCTCTATCATCTCTTCTTCTCGTGTCATCTCCATACCTTTGGTCATCATTGCGATCATCTATGAGTGGCCTATCTTGCATTCTTCTAGGCATTTTTGGGGGAGCGTCCCTCTGAATTCTTGAGGTAGATTCTCTCCTTGGAGGCCTCTCGGGGGCCCTATCTGGGGGTGGTGGGGGAGCATCAGCTCTTCTGGACCTCGTTTCTGGTTGAGGTGCGGCCCTTCTTGTTACATTTCTTCGAGCTTTCTTTTTGGCCCTTCTGCTTTTAGCAATTTGCTTTTTGGATGGGGCGAATTGCTCTTTTGCAAAATAACCAATTCCTATAAGTGAAAGAATGATAAGAATAATTGATATTGTTTTTTCGTTAAATACTTCTTCATCACTATCTTTTTCTTGGATCGGAGTAGAATGAACAGGGGCGGCTTGTTCACTCTGTTTTCTCCCTAAATTGACGAGATTATAAATTGTTTCGTTTTCAAAATTAGATCCTTTCAAGCTGTCTATGACTTCTAACTTTGAGCTATTAAAAACGTTGTCTTTCGGAATATGAGGAAGGTTTTCAACTCGAGATTCTTGTCTGCGGTCAAATTCTGGCATTTCAAAAATTTTTGTCCAATTTTGGCCATTGTCTTGGCTTACGATATCTGTAGCAAGGACTTCCTTCGTTTCTACTTTTTCCCTTAACTGTCTTAAAGAGAAAGGCCCAACCTTTTGTCCTCTTGAGAGGATTAAAAAGGAAGCCCCTTCTTCCTCTCCCTCCTCAATGGGTTCCGCAACGATTGAGGGTTTTCTTCTTTGGAAGGTTGGATGTTCGAAGAGGTTCATCCAATCTTGAGTACCCATACTTCTTATTTTGAGATCAGAGTTGAAAAGTGGAGAGCCAACTTCTATTTGCTTTTGGATTGTTTCTCTCCAGAAAGGACTTATTATTTCATCTCCAATAAGAATGTCATAGAGTTCCGTGCTGGGAATTGTATTTTCAACAATTTCGTCCGGAGTAATTTTATATTCTTTCAATTCTTCTTTAATTGAGTCCTGTTCGTCGCTCATGCTTCGATCCTTGGCCTTTAAGAAATGTTCCTTGGAATACTAGACGGTCAATAGGGAAAATATTTTAGCTAGGAAAGAAAAACAAAAAAGACCGGAAAAAAGTTTCAGGCAAGTGCAATGGTCAAGAATAGGGAGGGCCTGAAGGCCCTCCAAAAATATTTAGAATACAGAGTATGAAAGGTTAAGTGCGATGACACCATTTTCAAGCCAGTTTTTAGCGAAAAGCTGACCATCATTAGATTTCATAAGAGTTGTTGAGTAATAAAGAGTTGTTGCAAGCGTGTCATTAACTGCATAACTTATTTGAGGAGTAAGTCCAACACTGTAAGACTCAGAGTTTTTCTTGTATGAGCCAGTTACACTAATATCATTAATGAAACTTAATTTGTCAGAATGGCCATATGAAGTTGAAACAAGGGCCGTTGCATTTCTTCTTGTGACGCTGTCTTTTCCAGAAGTTCTAATGTACTCGTTGTACATCCCGAGTCCCGCAACTGTAACTTTATCACTTACCTTTTTGACAAGAGTAAGTCGTGCGTGGGCCTTTCCATCACGGCTAGCACTGTTTTTTGTTGCTTCATTATATTTATAAAGTCTGGCCTGAGCGTTGATGCTTAGCCCAAGTTTGTTGTCCTTAAAAAGACCACCTTTCTGATAACCAATGTAAGCTGAAGAAAAGCTGTTTTCAAACTCGTCACCGTTTTTGGAATTATCCATACTTACCATAGACTTTATTTTTTCTGTGTCTGAAAGCTTATAGGAAAGATACCCAGTAAGAGAAGAACCATTATAAGTTTCAACCTTGGAATCTGTAACAGTCTCTAAGTCAGCTGTTAAAGAAAAGGGAGAATCCTTAAGCTGTTGGATAATAGACTTAGATTCTTTAGCACTTTTGTTGGCCGCAGCTTCCTTCGCAGCAAACGCAGGAGCACTAACACTAAGGGCCACTAGAGAAGCTATTGCCATCGTTTTTGTTTTCATACTCGCTTAACTCCTTGAATTTAGTTTTACAGTTAACACTGCGCCTATTCATCACAGGTTTTCCCATCTTTTTCAAGTAAAAAGTTGGGAG
>JAOMEV010000020.1 GCA_028346125.1 Bacteriovoracales bacterium
GATCCTATTCGCGGCTTCAAGTAACTTTTTTGCATTTTTTAATTTAGGTGAGTACTTTTTGTCTTTATGGAAAGTATTAAAATCTAAGTTTAAAAGAAGGGATATTTCTTTTAAGGATTCAATGAAGTCTAGTTGCTTATACTTTTGAACAAAAGTTATTGCGTCTCCACCGGTATCACAAGCAAAGCACATAAACATTTGTTTTTCATCATTAATTGTAAGGGAAGGATTCTTATCCTGGTGAAAAGGGCAAAGGGATGTGTGATAATTGCCATTTTTTTTTGTTGGGAGATAGTGTCCTATTATAGAAGAGATGGGTGTTTCTTTAATTATGACCTTTAGGTCTTCAAGGGACATTTATGGGCCTTCCTTAAGGCATGTCAGTTCAAACCCTTTTATTGGGATATCTTTTTTAAGAAAGATTTTTTCAAACTTTGTTTGGAAAGAGCTTAGAAAGTGTTCCGGATGCTCCTGCCTAATGTCAAAAGATACTGTTTCGATTTGGAAAAAAGGGCATTCTAAAAGGAGTGCTTTCATCCATTCGGCATAATCAGAGTGATCAGTTTTAATAAAAAACTTGCCTTGAGGTTTTAAAACTGAATGAACTTGCTTAAGGAAGTTTTTTTGGAACAGCCTCTTTTTTTTGTGCTTATTTTTTGGCCATGGATCGGGGAAAAAATAGAAGACTTGATCCAGTTCTGACTCAGAGAAGAGACGATCAACTCGAGCACCATTGGCCCTGAGGAAGAAGAAGTTTTTTCTTTCTAACTTTTCAAGCTTTTGGGCCAATTGAAAGGACCTTTTAAATTTGTAATCCATTCCTACAAAGTTAATTTCAGGATAGTGAGAACAAAAATCCATCATGAAATGGCCATAACCGGAGCCAATTTCTAGGACAAGAGGACCCTGGTTTTTGAAGGCATTTTTGCTCCAGTTTCCCCTAAATGCTTCTCCTTCTTCGTCTCTAAGGACGAAATCATCGAAGCTCTTAAGTTTTTCATGGTAGGGGTTATGGTGGGAGAAATAAGTATTTTGATCGATTAATTGTTCCATAGAAATGAGGTGCTACTGGTTCTTAGTTAGTGAGGACATCGGCCTCAGTAGTTAAATCAAAAAAATCTTTTATCTTGTTGCCTACGAACCTTATTTCTTCTTCAGTGATAAAAGGATTCATTGGAAGGCATAAGACTCTTCCAGCGAATTTTTCAGCTTCTTCTTTTTCGCCAATAAATTTAACTAGGGCCTTTTCTTGAGACATGCTTTTTTCATAATAGGAGGCACACCCAATTCCAAACTCAGTTAAGTAGCTTTGAAGCCTTTTTCGCATACCATTATTTCTTAACTTAAGAGGAAAAAGATGCCAAGAAGAAAGTGGTAAGTACTTTTCAGGGAGAAGCAAGCTATTAAGGAATTTCAGGTGCTTATAGTAATACCTGGCAACTTTTTTTCTTTTGTTGTTAAGCTTTTGGGCCTCCGCAAGTTTGAGATGCAGAATGGCGGCCTGGATGTGATCGCAACGAGAGTTTCTACCAATAAGGCCATCAGTACCCCTACCATGGTTTCTCAAGGATCTGATCTTATCTGCCGTATCGGTGTTTTGCGTTAGAATGGCTCCCGCATCACCCATCGCACTTAAGTTTTTAGTGGGATAAAATGAAAAGGTTGTTAGGTTATTTAATGAGCCAACAGGTCTTTGGTTTTCTTGATCAAAAAAAGCTCCAAATGCCTGGGCAGCATCTTCAATGATCTGGATATTTTTATTATCAGCAATTTGTTGAACTTTTTCCATCGGAGCTGGGAGCCCATAAATATGGACAGGGATGACAGCTTTCAAATTATATTGTGAAGAAACTCTAGAGAAAGATTCTGGACAAATAAGTCCCGTTGTAGGCTCTATGTCAATGAAGACAGGTATGGCACCTACATTAATAATTGCTTCGGCCGTAGCAAAAAAAGTGATGCCCGGGAGGCCAACAAAATCACCTTGTTTGACATCACAAGCTCTTAGTGAAATCTCCAAGGCATCCGTCCCATTGGCAACGAGGAGGCAGTGATTGGCTTGCTGCATTGACGAAAACTCTTTTTCAAATGCCAGGTTATATTTTCCCTCTACAAACGAATTTGCTTTTAGGATTGCAGAAATACGTGTTTCGGCTTGCTTTTGAAAAGAGTCGTGATGAAGAGATGCAAAATTATAGAAAGGAACTTTCATCCATTGGCCTGTTTTAGGTTTCTTGTTCTTCTAAATGGTCCTTACTAATATTTTGGAGGGAAGTCAATTTCTGATAAAATTATTGCTGTAGGCTACACCTAACCTTTTTTGGACTTAATCATTTCTTCAATTATGAGAGCTGCCTTTTTTGCGGCTTTTCGACCCTTTAAGTTTTTCAATATTTTACTCTTTAGGTCTTCTATTTCGAGCTTTTTTTCTTCAGGCTTTTCTTCTTTCTTTGAGCCTTTTTTAAAAAGACTTTTATATTTTGGTGATGTCATAGGTTAAAAAGTAACTTCATTCGTTTTTTTGTAACTATTAGACACTTTTCTTAGATGCTTTTCTACAACATTAATAAGCTCTAACTTTGAAGTTTTTGGACAAATACCATTTGGTAAAGCCGAATAAATTATTTCATTGTCTATTTCAGAGAAGGCGTACCAAACATTCCCAATTTTTTGGAATAGTACATCTGATTCAATAACTTCCTGGGCATTACAATTATCATTGTGCTTTTTTTGTTCCATGATTGTATACCCTCCACTTATAAGGTTGGTGTAGTTGCTGTGTTGTTAATGAATGAATCGACAATGATCAGCAGGACTTTAAGTTTTATTTATTTATTTATTTTTGTAGGCAAAAAAGATTTATTGTCAAAAATCATTAGAGATACCAAAAGAAATTAGTATTTGATTTTGGAGGCCAGATTCAATTGAGTCTTGATGTGACCAAAGAGAAGTAAATTCCTCAGGTAAGGAAGATGGGGTAAGTGAAAAAGGTAATTTAGTTTTAAGTTGACCAGAGATAAGCCAATTCATACTTCTGAAAAAATTTTTCTTTGTATAGTTGACCATAATTCTTGGTTCAATATTATAACCAGTAAAGGGCCTTACATTATCTTTAATCTTTTTATCAGATATAGAAACAACTCTTTGTATGTATCCAATAGATAATGCGAAAGCAAAGGACAAATTAATCGATTTGTTTCTTAAAGCGTCGTATGAAATATAGGGGCCTAAACCCAATTCCCAAGTAAACTCATTGGAAGTATATTTATCCAAAGTTTTAAACTTAGAACTTGAGTACCCAATATTAAAAATTGTTCCGAATTGGGACCTTTCAAATTTATCAATTTCTACTTTTTTTGAATAGATGAGGTCCATCTCAAAATGGTTTCCAAAGCTTTCTTCTGCAATAGGTTTAGTGTAGGGATAATGACTTTTTAGGGGCGACGCAAGACCTACAAGGAATATGCCTCTCTGGGTAATGTCATCAGAGAACGGATATTTATTTGGCAATGGTTCTTCAAGTCTATAGTCTGTATTATCTTTTTTTCTTTTAAAATTAAACTCCCTTTTGTCATTGAAGTAGACCTGAATATGAGAGTCTAAAATGAAAGAGTCATTACCATTTTTGTCTATTGTTTTCCAAAAAAATTTATTTTCTTTTTTTGGGTAGACTTCAATTTCCTCACCTTTTCTAAGGTACTGAGCAATTTTTGAATTTTGATTTGACTTTTGATACAGAGGAGCTTCAAGAACACTTATTTTCGCTTTCCATGCCCAAGAAAGTTGAGGATAAAATGTAAGGATAAAAAATAGATAATAGTAGATCTTTTTCATAAGGTATATGGGGTTTGGAATTGATAACCTAAGAAGAATCCATAACTCAAATAATCTCTTTCGTTAGTTAATTTTACTTTTTGTGATTGCCATCCTTTTATAGAAGAGCTGTTTTTTGATAAGGAAAACCCCGCCAAGATTAAACCGACTTTTTTAATTGAAAAAGGACTAGATACTTTTAATCTCAGAATATTTGTTGAAAGGTTTAAGTTTGTATTTCCCCACTGAACTTTATGTAAAAGCGTTTGCAGGCCATAAAACGAAAGTTGAATTGCCGGAAAATACTTAAAGTTTAATTTTTTTGTTTTTAGGGCAATTCCTACATCAATTTCTGAGTAATTACTGCTTCCTAAAGAAAAATTGGTCGCAAAACCTAAATTAAGTGGAAGTTTCGATAAAAAATAAATATCCCAAGATAAGGATGTGCTATTTATAGAAAGGTTTTTTTTCTCTTGGTTTGTAGAGTCTTGGAAAAAGGCTCCTGAGATGAATTGATTTTGGATAGATATTTGATGACTAAGGTTGAATTTTTTATCAATGAAATTCTTTACTTTTGCTTTTGAAGTCAGGTTTATTTTTTTAGGGTTGTGAAATAAGGAGATGTCTTTTTCTAAGACTACAACCTTTTTGGCTTCAACTAAGTAGTGAGGCTCCCCTTTGTTATTTACTATTGTGAGAAGTTTATATTTTGAGGACTTATTTAATGCCCTTGATACTAAATTTTTGTGAATTTTGATATCCTCAGATTTTTTTATATCAAACAAAATGGTATTTTTTGGTATGGCGACGAGGAAAGACGAATTACCGCTAACCTTGAGTGATGCTAGTAGGCAAGCTAAGGAAAAGTACTTTATAAAATTCCAGATTTTTAACATGTTAAAACTATTATGATGGGAATTTACTTTTTTTCATGAGCTGGTGCGTTATTGCATGATCCTAGGGTTGCCCCAAAGGGTTGGCCTTGGTATCAATGGAGGCTATGGAACAATTCAACTTACAAGATTTTATTTTAAGATTAAGCATTCAGTTGCCAGGATTTATTCTTGCCGTTTCGTGTCATGAGGCTGCTCATGCTTTTGTGGCCTTAAAGTTTGGAGATGATACTGCAAAAAGGCAGGGGCGCTTGACCCTAAACCCGACAGCTCATTATACCCCTTTCGGTACTATCCTATTTCCTCTATTGGGTGCATTGATGGGTGGAACAATGTTTGGTTGGGCCCGACCTGTTCCTATAGATGCACGGAGATTCAAAAATATTAGAAAATCCATTTTTTGGGTAAGTTTTGCTGGTCCAATAGCAAATATAGTACTGAGCATCATGTCAGCATTTTTTTATGTCCTTATTGTTACCAAAGTCACCCCAACTTTTTATTTTTACGAACCCTTTCTTGGCATGTTGAAGGCTTCAATAACGATAAACTCTATTCTGGCGGTATTTAATTTGATTCCTTTTCCCCCTCTTGATGGTTCAAAGATGGTAGGATCCTTTTTAAATTATGAGGCTCAAAGGAAATTCGAAGAAATTCAAAAATATGGGTTTATTTTCCTTCTCCTTTTGTGGTTTACGAATATTTTTAGCTACCTTTTATTTCCAGCTATTATGATGGCCAATGGCTTTATCAGATTATTTTATGTTATGCTTTCCTAGCACTGCTAACTTCAATTTGGGAATTGTATGCTTGATACTTCAATAAAGGTCAAGACAGATCACTTTGATGGCCCTTTAGGCCTCCTGCTTCTGCTTATCCAGAAGGAAGAGATGTCTATAAGGAATTTAAACTTAACTAAGATTACTCAACAATATTTAGATTATGTAGATGAGATGAAAGATCTTAATTTTGATATTGCTGGAGAATATCTTTATCTCGCTTCGACACTCATTTTTTTAAAGTCTAAATCGGCCCTCAGTGAAGAAGATAGCATCGCTTTAGCAGATCTCAGTACCGGCTCAAATGGTCTAGAAATTAGGACCCAATCTGAGCTTGTGAGGAGGCTAGAACAGTTAAAACATTACCAGGAAATGAGTCAAAAGCTTTGGGCCTTGCCAAAAAAAGGCCATGAAACTTTTACGAGGCCAAAAATAGGAAGGGCCAAAATAGTGAACTCTATTCTTGTTCCCATGGATTTAGAGAAGATGACAACCGTGATGATTGATTTCTTGAAAAAAGAAAAGAAGAAGTTTGCGGTTGTTAAAAGAGAGACTCTATCGATAAAACAGAAGCTTCTTTCTCTTAAAAATATTTTGATAAAGGGCGAAACTTTAAGGATGGAGGAGCTTTTCAACCAAGGCGAAAAGCTTAAGTCTATCGACTTTGTAATAACTTTTATATCTCTTCTTGAATTAGCAAGATTAAGAAAAGTTAACCTCTTTCAGCATGAACCTTTAGGACAGATTTATGTTGAGGTGGTAGAGTTTCTTAAAGATTTTAATGTTGAGAATGCGACGGGATTTGAACAAGAAAATGAAAATGAAAATGAAACTGAAGAGCAACCAGTGGTCGACAACAAAGAACAGAAGAATATGGAACTGCTTCATTAGGTAAATGTTTAGAGACAAAATATGGAAAATAATAGCGATAGTTTAAATGAAATTGAATATGTAAATCAAATCAATATGGATGATGAGCTTTTGTGGAAAGCAAGGACAGGTCTTGATGAAGACTCGTTGTGCGGGGCCATAGAAACACTGATATTTATGAGTGAAAAGCCGATCTCTCTTCAGAAAATAAAAAGTTATATAGACGAAGATCTTCCTTTAAGGTTAATCCATGAATCTATAAATAAGCTTCAAGCTGGTTATGAGTCAAACGCAAAAGGAATTAGGATAATTGAAGTTGCGGAGGGTTATCAGTTTAGAACGAAGCCTATTTTTTCAAAATATGTCCAAAACCTCTATAAAGTTACTTCACTAATGTTAACTCCCACTTCTCTTGAGGTATTGGCCCTTGTTGCATATAGACAGCCGGTATCGAGAAATGAAATAGAGAAGATACGAGGAGTTGATAGTTCGCATATTGTCAGAGGTCTTATTGACAAGAGGCTTGTCAGAGTAAGTGGTCGTTCAGATGAGCTAGGAAAGCCGATTACTTATTCCACCACCCAGGAGTTTCTGGAAGTTTTTGGTCTTGTGGACTTGGAAGGCCTACCTCCAGAGCATGAATTGGAGGCCATGGCCTCACAGAATGAAGTAGGTTCTTTTGAAGACTTCAAAAACCTTGTTACAGGTTCAAGGCAATCTTTCAATTATGAAGACATGGAAGAAATTGAAAAGTTGAGTCACCAGATAAAGTCTATCAAAGCGGATACGGGTTTTACAAAATCTTTAAGGTTTGAAGATAAAAAGCGAGTGAGGTCGAATTTATCAGAAGGAATTGAGGTAAGATCTTCTTTTGACCTTTTAGAGGATTATGTTGTCAGAGAGGAGATTGCCGCTCAAAATCTGATGGCCGCACAATCTGAGCTCCTGAACCCTTCCTTAGTACCTGAAGTCGTCAAGGATTTAACTCTTGGACCATTTAATATACCTGAATTAGAAGACTCTGACTTTGTTATGGTTGATTTAGATACAGGAGAGGAGATTAACGATACAGGCACTCTTGATGAATTAAAAGAAAATGTTGAAGAAAAACTTCCTGGTGTTGAAATGGCCTTTGACGAAGAGTTGATCGAGAATAAAAAAGAAAAAGTAGATGAGGTTTCCGAAAATGTTGTGAATAAAGCTTTAGACTTAGACCTCGATTTGGACTTTCTTAAGGAAGATCATGAAAAATCTTCAGAATAATAAGGAAGGCCTTCTGTTAGTCAATAAACTTTATTGATCCTTCAAAAAAATTTTGACACACCCTCTTAATCTAAGTTACTTGGAGAGTTCATTCTTTATAAACCAACCTGCCGTGAGGCAAGATATTGGAGATGTCATGAACAACGATTTCAAACAAACATTAAGACTACAAAAATTTATCGCAGATTGCGGCTTTTCCTCTAGGAGAAAGGCAGAAGAGTTCATTAGAGAAGGTCGTGTAAAAGTGAACGGGCATGTTGTAACTGAACTTGGAACTAAGGTTAGTCCAGATAACGATGTTGTTTCTGTTGATGGACAACTTTTAGACTTGGGTTCAGTTCATCGGCATTACATCCTGATGAATAAGCCTAGGGGATATGTGACAACTCTTCACGACCCAGAGGGAAGAAAGACCGTTATGGATCTTATTAAGGAAGTTCCCGAAAGAGTTTATCCTGTGGGCCGTTTAGATTATCTTTCAGAAGGGCTTCTTCTGCTTACTAATGATGGGGAATTGGCAAATAGAATTATGCATCCTCGTTATAACATTACTAAAGTTTATGAAGTTAAAGTTTTTGGAATAATGAATGACTCTATTTTGAAGAAATTAAGAAATGGTGTCAGTGTTGATGGGGTATTTTTAAGGCCCCAGTTTGTTCGAGTCATTAAGCAATTACCAAATAAAACATGGCTAGAGTTTAGGCTTAGTGAAGGAAAAAATAGGGAGATTAGAAAGATTTGTGAAGCTTGTGGACTCACAGTGGATAAACTAAAAAGAGTTGCGATAGCTGAGTTGTCAGTAGACAGTGTGGCGCCTGGAAAATATACATTTCTAACAAAAAAAGAGTTGCTGCGGTGCTTGGGCCTAAATAAAGAAGGGGTAAAGCTAAACAAAATACCAAACTATATTTCTTCTAAAAAGAGTATAGATATCAAAAAGAACCGTTTAACGAGTGATAAAACTTTTGCTGATGACTCTTCATTCAGAAAGTTTAGAAAAGATACCTATTACGAGGCTTCTAAAAACTTACAGCTGAAAAGAATGCAAGAAAGTGGGAAGGGCACTTCAAATAATAAAAGAAATAACGCAGATGCTATTAATGCTCCTTTAGAGGAGGAAAGTCAGTTGTCGTAGTTTACTGCTGACTTCTTGGATATATTTTCTTCCAAAATATCTGCTGCGTATTCGAGGGCTTGGTCGGCGTAGAACCCCTCGTTGCGCTCTGCAAAGTCGGACTGTTTTATGAGTGAGGCCCAGGTTTTTATGAATTCCGCACTTGATTCGAAGAATTCATCCTCATATTCTGTTGTCATGGTGAGCTTTACGACGTGATTGAGCGTTTTTAACAGCCTGATGTGTTGAGCAGAGAGGCCGTCAGTATCAAGCTCTATTTTTGATTTTGAAGAGGTTGTTCCTAAAAAGCCCATAAGAGTTCTCCATTTAGAAATTATGTTTCAATGATTTCATTATCGGGTCTGACCTAATAAACTTTTGGATAATTTTTTTTTTTTTTAGTAATTTAAACTAGACAAAAAAGGAAAAGTAAATTAGTCTTCATCAAGATTTTGAAGTCTTCAAAGTCTGTCAATTGTCGCGGGGTGGAGCAGTCTGGTAGCTCGTCGGGCTCATAACCCGAAGGTCGTAGGTTCGAATCCTACCTCCGCAACCAAAATTCCTAGTATTTCTATATTTGAAACTACCTTGATTGCGTTATCTAAGGTTTTTGATCATGAAAGAAGAAAGTTTAGAATACAAAATGGACGATTTGGATAAGAGAATCTTAAACAAACTTATTTTAAATTCAAGAGAGTCCTACCAGGAGATAGCAAGAGAGCTTGTTGTATCAGGGGGAACAATTCATGTTCGAATTAATAAAATGAGGGAAGCTGGAATTATTAAGGGATCTAAAATTCTTCTTGATGTTAGCAAGTTGGGTTTTGAGTTTCATGCTTTCGTGGGAATTAACTTAGTAAATGCTCGGGATTATTTAAATGTTTTGGAAAGGCTAAGGCAGTTTCCTGAAGTTGTTGAGGTTCACTATACAACGGGCCAATATAGCCTTTTTGCAAAGGTTCTTTCTAAAAATGCTAAAGAGTTTCACCTTTTTTTAATTGAGAAGCTGCAATCTATCCAAGAGATACAATCCACTGAAACAATTATTTCTTTGGACAATCCTGTTAATAAAGACGCCAAAATTTACTAACTATTTGTGATACGGGTGGTTTGCTTCTATTGTTATGGCCCTGTATATTTGTTCAACGAGCAATACTCTTGCCAATTCGTGAGGAAAAGTTAAAGGGGATAAGGAGATACTTTCTCTCGATAAAGAGATTAGCTGCTTGGAAAAGCCGTAGGCTCCACTAAGGATAAATGTGACTTTTTCATTTGTTCTGTCGAGGCCCTTAAAGAGCCATGAGGAAAACTCGACACTATTTCTAAGCTTTCCCTTCTCGGTCAAAATGATTGGATAGAGAGTGGAGTCTTTTGAAAGGTCTTTAATTTTTTTTAAAACCTCTGCAGACTCCTTTTCAAGATTATCAGCGTAGGCCTTGGTTTCAATAATATTAATTTTTAAAGAGAGGCATCTCTTGAGAAAGTCTTTTTCAATTTTTTGAAGGTGAGTGTTTTTTAGTTTTCCTACAGAGATGATATTGATTTGTTTCATTTAATTAAAAATAATCTTCACTGCTATTTTTATAGGTAGAATCTTGAGACTCGTCTGAGCTGAAGTAAAACTCTTGGGGAATGTCTACTTCAGTGGACTCTTTCCACAAAGATTCAATATCGTAAGTAGATCTAACATGTTCAATGAAAATATGAACAATGATATCTCCAAAGTCTATCAGGATCCAGTCAGAATTATTGTCGCCTTCCTTAGATATTATCTCGGCTTTATGGCGCTTAAGTTGAAAACTGATTTCTTCGGCCATAGATTTTGCCTGAACTGAGTTTTGGGCAGAGCCGATGACGAAAAAGTCTGTAAGAGAGTGCCCCTCACCCATTTTTAATACTTTTAAATTGAGACCTTTTAGGTTTCCCATAATCCATGCAGAGGACATGGCCAAATTTTGAGGGTATCCATAAGCTTCATTATTCATGATTTCATCAACTTCTTTGTTTACAAATTCTCTACTCATGGGTCTTTTCCTCTTTTACAGTTTTAAGCATTAGGGCCTTTAATTTATCTATATTTTTTCCCGAAACTGAAGATATGGTGAGAATTTTTTTATCGAGTTCTTTTTCAAAAAAGTTTTGAAATTTTAGAATCTCTTCCTCTGTCATAGCGTCTGTTTTGGTAAGGCACACAATCTCATTTTTTTTAGATATATTTTCACTGAAGTTAAAAAGCTCTTGTTTAATAGTGACATAACTCTCAAAGGCCTCAAATTCGTTAAGGCACCATGAGCAGTCTACAAGGTGAACTAGAGCTGAAGTTCTTTCTATATGTTTTAAAAACTTTATGCCTAGCCCTTTTCCTTGGGAAGCATCTTCAATAAGTCCAGGTATGTCTGCAACGACAAACGAGTCTTCTCCTAGGGTAACGACGCCTAGGTTTGGCTCAAGAGTTGTAAAAGGATAATCAGCTACTTTTGGTCGAGCGGCCGATATTCTAGAAATTAAAGTTGATTTTCCGGCATTAGGCTGACCTATTAGAGCAATATCTGCAAGGAGTTTGAGTTCCAGTCCTATTTCAAAAACTTGGCACTCCTTTCCAGGAGTAGATTTTCTTGGCGCCTGATTTGTTGAGGTCTTAAAATTAACATTACCAAGGCCACCTCTTCCTCCCTCCGCAACGAGAACTTTTTCCTTGTCTTCAACGAGGTCAGCAATAAGCTCACCGGTTTCAAGGTTTTTCAGGATGGTACCTACAGGAACCGCTATGAGGGCATCTTCACCTGATTTCCCATGCTTTTGCCTTCCAGCACCTTGGCCTCCATCATTGGCCTTATAGAGCTTCTTCCCCCTGAAGTGGACGAGCGTGTTGAGGCTTTTGTCGGCAACAAAATATACATTACCTCCGTCACCACCATCACCACCATCGGGGCCACCAAAGGGTATGAATTTCTCTCTTCTAAAGCTGACGCAACCGTCTCCGCCTTTTCCGGATTGAATAGTTATTTTTACTTCGTCTATAAATCTCATATATTTTTGGCAAATAAAGAGGGGCAACCTTTTTAAAAAAGGCTGTCCCTTGGGAACGATTTATCTCAGATGAGCTTTTTAAGGAACGATAGAGACAATTTTTTTCTTCTTATTATAGTAAGAGAATTGAACTTTACCTTCTTGAAGAGCAAAAAGAGTAAAATCCTTTCCTGTTCCTACGCCTCTACCAGCATGAAATTTTGATCCACACTGACGAACAATTACGTTGCCGACGTTTACAGCTTCCCCACCAAACTTTTTTACACCGTACATATTGGGGTTAGAATCTCTTCCGTTAGTTGTTGAACCGGCTGCCTTTTTGTGTGCCATTTAACACTCCTCTATTTCCAATTAATTTTTTAGTCTAAATGCTTTTTGGCAGCTTTCGAATCGTTATCGATCTGGCTAACCTGGCCTTTTCCATCATTAATTTCAGTAATAAGGAGACCTGTGTATTCCTGACGGTGACCTTGTTTTTTTTGGTACATACCAGGCTTTCTTTTAAAAACGAGAACTTTTCTCCCCTTAGCTTGTCTTACGACTTTGGCCTTAACCACAGCGCCTTCAACAAGTGGAAGTCCTAATTGAGGATTTTCCCCACCGATAAAAAGAACCTTATCTATATCTATAAGTTCGCCCTCTTTATTACTTAATTTTTCTACGTCAATAAGGTCACCGGCCTGAACTTTATATTGGTGGCCTGCTACTTCAATAACTCCGTACATCGATATCTCCTTAAAATGGCAAATTTAGGGGATCCTTAAAATGGTGATTCTTTTTATCCCTAAATTTAGTCCTTAAGCGTAACACTTGAACTTATGACTTCTATTAAGTTTTGATTTTTATGTCAAGTAGATGAAGAGAAAAAGGTGTTTTATCAATGAATTTTATTTAATAACTCTAAAGCTTTTATCTACCTAGTCGAGTAGTAGCTCCGTAAATAGCCCATTGTCTCAAGGAGTATGGCTTGATTGAAGAAAAAACCGATCAGATAAGTCTTTTTCGCTTAAGGGAAGACCTTGATTACCCTATATTCATAAAAGTAGATTTAAAGCATTTTGGAGCCGGCTTACAGGACTTTATAGAGAGCTCTGGGTTTGAGCTGCTGGAGGATGTGACGGAGGATGATACACAGGACCTTCTTGGAAAGGCGCCCCATTCAAGAATGCTTTCTGTAACTTTGGCATCGAATTCTGTTATGCGTCAGGTTGACCAGGTACAGGAGTCCGACCTCTATGGCCTTGAGAGCCTCGTGCCAAGGGAAGGTTATACAGTGTATCGTTATAAAAAGGTCGGAATTATAGTTTATTCACCTTCTGCTAGTGTGTGGAAGCTTGGGTGCCGATCTGATTTTGGGGAAGGGAAGGATTTTTCTAAAGCTTATAAGGTGATTATAAACAGGTTTTTAAGCTGGGCTTTAGCACCAATGGGTGTCATTGGCTTTTGGGGACATTATTCAAAAACTAAGGCTGAGTTTCTCAGGCAAAGCGAATCTAATGGAGAAGCCATTTTCATGGACATGTATAAGAATAAGGGCTTTTTTAGCGATGACTCTTGGGTAATGGGCCCTGACTTTCGTCTAGTGAAAAGGGATGGAAATAATAAAAGTGAATCAAAAGATGGAAGGTACCTTTCTCAGGAAGAATTCATTTCTCTCTTGAGTACTCATTGCTCCTTTTTTGATTATAAAGGGCTTAGTTTACCAGTGCGGCAGATGATAAAAAGATTGTCTAAGCTTTTCTCTTGTCAAATCATTTCAGAGCATCACTCGCCCTCTAGAAGGGACTTGTCATTGTGAGAAATTAGGGTACCATTCGCTCTATGATAGTTGAGTTAGATCCCGTAATTTTTTCTTTAGGGCCTCTCCAGGTCAGATGGTATGGGATGATGTATGTCATAGGCTTTGTCATATCGGGGTTCCTAATGAGGAAGCTCGTTGATGAGGGCTTCTTCCATGTAGAAAAAGAGAAAGTTGACTCCTATATAACCCATTCTATTATAGGGCTTTTTTTAGGGGCCAGATTCTTTTACGTTTTTGTTTATAACTGGGATTATTATTCGCAAAATTTACCTGAGCTTCTGGCCGTTTGGCGTGGTGGTCTTAGTTATCATGGGGCCATCATCGGATTAATCGGTGGAGCTTTTGTTTTTGCGCGTAAAAATAAAATACCTTTTCTACAAATTCTTGACGTAACTTGTGTAGTAGGCTCTCAAGGTGTTTTTTGGGGAAGAATTGGTAACTTCATTAATGGCGAACTCTACGGAAGGGTAACTGAAGTTCCTTGGGGAATGATTTTTCCAGGTGGTGGTCCTTACCCTAGGCATCCTTCTCAATTGTATGAAGCCGTTTTAGAGGGACTTTTTCTTTTCTGCGTTCTTTGGATGATAAGAAAAAGAGTTCGAGTTTATGGAGTTCTTACATCTATTTATTTTATTGGATACGCTAGTTTGCGTTTCATTGCAGAGTATTTTCGTGAACCAGACTCCCAATTGGGCTACTATTTTGGTGGAACTACTACAATGGGACAGATTCTTTGTTTGCTTATGGGGCTAGGCGGTATCTTGGCCCTTATGTATTCCCTTAGAAAAAATACACTCATCGAGATTTTACCTCCAAAAAATACTGATTAAGGCTCCTTCTTTTGAGGTGACTTGTAGCTCAAAGGAAATGGTTCTCTAAATTGATCGATAAGGGATTTGTATGAATCTAACTTTGGGTCTTCAGGTTTAGAGACAAAAAGAAACTGAGGAAAGCAGGTTATTGTACAAGCACCATTGTAAATTATTTTGAAGCCCTTAGCATTATTCCAAATGTAGAGGGAGCTGCTATCAAGGTTTATATATTTGTTTTGGGGTCCATACCTGTTTATCAAAGACTGATGGAAAAGGTCATGTAGAAAGTAGGTTGGGAGCCTTGCAAAAAAATCTAAAGATTTTCTTTCGTTGTATTGAACAAAAACAGGAAACTTGTACCGAACTTGAGCAATATAATACTTTTTTATAAGAAAGCTCTCTCCTTTTTTCATAACTTCCCCCTTTCCAACCACCTTTTCAATATCTTCGAGGTTGTTATCTGGGAAAAAAATTTTGAGACTGTCTAGGCTAAAGTCGTAATTTGGTTTCTTATTCTGAGCTTCCTGACAAAAAGAGGATGAGCATAGAGTTATAACGAAAATTGTAAGTAAAAAGATCTTGTGGTCAAACACTGTTAATCCCTTAATATAAAAAGATAAGAAGAAAATGATCAAATGAGGAGGGGGAAAATAATGGCCTACACTGAAAAGGTTGGAAAAATGGCAAAATTTAATGCTTTTTCAGGCTTTATTGGAGGTTCGATTCTTGGCCTTTTTTTCTTTTATTCTGTAGATTTGCCTTTTGCCCAAGTAATTTTTTCCTTTAAAAAGGTATTGATACCATTAATTGATTTTTTTGGTGCCTTATATCGAAGATTACTGGAATTGATTATTTCTCCATTAATGATATGTGCAGCTTTTCTTTCTATATGCAAATTGAAAAGTTTTGAAGACTTTTCTTCATTGAGTAAAAAGACAATAATTTTTTTTTTCTTAACATCTGTAACGGCCACTTTTTTTGGACTTGTAGTCGTCAACATGATTAGGCCTGGGCATGAAGCAGACTTGGTGACCGAGGGAATCTCTTCTTTAAGCTTAATTGAGTTGAGCCGCTACGAATTTTCCTCAAAAAATATTCTTAATTTTTTACAAGATCTTATTGCGAAAAATCCCTTTGAATCTTTAGGGAAGTTTAATTTATTTCAAATTTATTTTTTGTCCCTTTTCATAGGTATTATAGGGTTAGTTTACCCAACAAGATCCAGGGCCGTTATTGAAGTTATGGAATCTTTTGAATCAATGTTATTTGTTTTTATTCAATGGGTAGTTAAATTTGTGCCTCTGGGTGTTTTTTTTATGGCGTTGACCTTAACTTCAAAGCAAGGACTTGGCTTTATTTTTGAATCGTCGTCCTACTTTTTAACAGTGATAGGTGGTTTATTTGCTCACTTTACCCTTCTGTTAATGATGAGTTGTCTTGTTTTAAAAAAAGGGCCTTGGTTTATTATAAAAAAGTCTTTTCCTGTTCTTATATTGGCCTTTAATTCATCATCGAGATTATCAATGCCTATGGCAATGCTTAATTTAGAAGAGCATTTTAAAATTGATAAAAGAATTTCACGCTTTGCACTTTCTTTAGGAACTCTTGTAAATATGAACGGTACAGCAGTTTGTGTTTCCATAGGCGCCATTTTTATTGCTCAAGTCTATGGTGTGCCGCTTAATTTAGTAGATAGTCTATTGGTCCTTGGTTTGACTTTTTTTGGCATTCTTATGACTGGGGGCGCAAGCAATTCAGGAATATATGCACTGGGCTTTGTATTAAGTTTACTAGGGTTACCTTTAGAAGGAATGGCCTCAATTTTACTTTTTGATAAAATGTTGGGAATGTTTAGAAATTCGCTAAATATCTTTGGTGATATGGTGGTAGCAATTTTAGTGGACTCGTCTTATTCCAGGAAATAAAGCATTTATGCAGGAAGGTTTGACGGGAAGGCCCTTATGTTTAAGTATTAATGGAGAATTCCTTTAAAATTTGATCAATTAATGGAAAAAAAAATAAAAAACAAATTAATTATACTGATTATTTTGAGTCTCTTTTCTTGCTCTTCAACAAATCATAAGAAAGAGGTGCTAAAGAGTGAGATAAAACCGATTAATCTCGACCCTTTAAAGGAGTTGAGCTCTCAGAAAAATGATGTCCAAGAAAGCATTATAGATAATAATTTTCCCCTGAGCGAAAATTTTTGGGGGCCAACCTTTACACTGAAAGGGGCAGATCATCTCGGTCTTCAAAACAATGCCTTTGATATTCCTGTTGTTTACAATAAAAAAGTTGAGATTTGGCTTAACTACTTTTTAACAAGAGGACGAGGTTTTTTTGAGAGATATAGTCAAAGGGCCGGCCAATTTGGTCCATTGATAATTGAAATTATAAAAAGCTTTGGGTTACCAAAGGATTTGATCTTTTTGGCCATGGCAGAGTCAGGCTTTAGGAATACCGCAACATCCAGGGCCAAAGCCGTTGGGATCTGGCAGTTTATGCCACATACCGCAAAAAGGTTTGGACTAAAGATAGATTGGTTTGTTGATGAAAGAAGAGACCCTATAAAAGCTACAATTGCAGCGTGTCGATACCTGACGTATTTGTACAAGCGGTTTGGCTCATGGGAGCTTGCAGCAGCTGCTTATAATGCCGGCGAAGGAAAAGTTTCAAGGGCCTTGAGGAGATACAAAACGAAAAACTTTTGGACAATTGCAAAAGGACGCTATTTAAAGAGAGAAACAAAAAACTATGTCCCAAAAATAATGGCATTAGCTATAATTGGAAAAAATCTAAAATCCTTTGGTTTCAAGAGGATGGACTTCCTAAGCCCCTTTGACTTCAAAGAAATTAAAGCTTTACCGAATACAGACTTGTTTCTCTTAGCGAGAGAACTAAATCTACCTTTGAAGGTTTTGAAAGAGTATAACCCAGAGCTTCTAAGGTGGCAGACGCCTTTAAGAGAAAAAATGTACCCTCTGAGGTTGCCTCTAGGAAAAAAGAAATTGTGGGAAGACTGTTGTTCTGGTAGAGAACTTTTGGCGACCAGTTACCAAGTTTATAAGGTAAGGAGGAAAAACTCTACTCTTAGAGATGTTGCCAGAGTTTTTCGATTGGACCCGAAGCTTTTGAAGCTTTTGAATGGATATGGGGTCTATCGGAAACTGAACGTTGGAGGACAGGTTATCTTACCTTTTAGAATCGGGCAGAGTCGTAAAGATCGTATGTATGTAGATCTTTATGAAAGGAAACGAAGAAGAAAGGTAAGGAGTCGAGGCCTACGAAGACGGATAAATATAGCGAAGAGAAGAGGAAAAAAGATTAAAAACCCTTCGAGGTTTTATCGGGTAAGAAAGGGGGATAACCTTTGGAATATATCAAATCGAACAGGGACCTCGCTTGATACCTTAATTCTATCGAACCTCAGTATTATAAAGAATAGGAAAATTCGTGAAGGGGACCGACTTATTATTCGCTAATCTTTAGTAGGAATAGAATGGGTATCTTAAAAAATTTAAAAAAAGAAACAATTAAAACTAAAAAACATATTGAGGTAAAAAAGCTTATTGTTGGTGACGACTTTCACACTCTTCACTACTTGTCTGCTTTTGGTGATCAAGAAACAAGACTAGTTGTCCTTAAAAAAATAGAGAAAGAAAGTATTGTAGGAAAAAGTTTTCAGCGCGTGAGAGGTACGGAAAATATAGAACGTTGTAGACAAATTTTTCCAAACGCTAGTATTGAAAATGAATCATTAAGACCTACCTTTTATAAGGAAAATAAATTTAGGCCTTTTGGTGGTCGTAGTAAGAGTGAAAAACTACTGTTGAATGAAGAGTTTTATACACAAGAAAGTGTCGATTTTAATTTATATGAAGCCTTTCCCTTTTTAAAAGATTCTTCTTTTTGGGAAAGGTACGCTGAGAGTTTTCAACAAAATCAACTTAAATCCATTGACTTTATAACGGATGAACATAAGTGGAGTGTTGAGTTTTTTAATGGAGATCTTTTTAAGGTTGAACACTTAGTTTGGGGATTGCCACCTTGGAAGTTTTTGAAACTTGTTGAAAACAAAGCTCTCTTTGAAAACAACTTTATTGAGTATTGTGAAAGTACAAAAGGTTCTTATTGTCTTACTGTAAAATTCCAACTGAGTGAACTCTTGTCAAATCAAAAAGAAACTTTTTTTATTCCTCTAAGTTTGACACATGATTGGGGGCATTTTATTGGGGAGTTTTATAAATATAATCATTGTTTTTTAGAGTTAGTTAATTATTTCGATCCTGATGATGTTAACGAGGAAGGGATTTCCAAGAGAATTAAGCTTTTGAAAAGAAGTTTAGAGAAAATATATCCTCAATTTGCAGGGGCAATTCAAAAAGAGTTTATTTCGGTTAATGAAAATATTCCTCAATTTGGTTTTGAAAGCAAATTTTGTGGAAAAAGTATGCTTCCCGGTCTTTCTTTTATAGGGGAAAGTGCACCACTATCCGAAGGAGAAGGAGCGTCTCATTTTCTTAGAGGAGTGCTCTCTTGTAAGCAGTTTTCTAAAGATTCAGTTGCCGTAGACATTCATAACTAGCAACAGTAGCTGCATTGGCAAGATTAAGGGATCTTACATGCTCACTAAACATTGGAAGCTGGTAAATGTTTTGAGGAAACTTTTTGAGAGTCTCTTGAGGGAGTCCTTTTGTTTCAGAGCCAAAAACAAGATAACAACTTTCTTTGAATGGGGCCTTATAAAAACTTTTGGCCCCAGTTTTACTAAATAAAATCAGCTCTTCCTTTTTTGGCGACTCAATTTCTATGAAATGATCCCAGTTTTCATACTCTTTTAATTTTACGTATTTCCAATAATCCAGACCTGCTCTCCTCACTGACTTCTCTGAAAGATCAAATCCATAGGGCCTTATTAAAATGAGGTTTATATCAAGTGCAACACATGTTCGCCCGATGGATCCAGTATTTCCTGGAATATCGGGCGAAAACAAAACGATATTAAAGCTTTTTTTGATCATTGATTTAGCAAATAGTTTGTTAGTGTTCTGACAATAGAGCCAGATGCTCCTTTTGTTGGGCAGTAAGGCAAGTGTGATTGAGAATCTCCAACACCAGCAATATCTAAGTGGGCCCATGGGATTTTGGGATCTACAAAGTTTTCGAGGAAAGCTGCGGCTTTAGATGTACCGCCAAATCTTGAGCCGCCCATATTTTTGAGATCTGCAATATTTGATTTCATATCTTTTCTAAAGGGCTCTATAATTGGTAGTTGCCACATATATTCATCTGCCTCTTTGGCAGAAGAAAGAATTTTCTCTACAAGGTTATCGTTATTCGACATTAATCCGCAGATTTCATTGCCGAGTGAAACAAGAACTGCTCCTGTCAAAGTTGCTGCATCAATAATAGCATCGGGCTTGAGGTCACTGGCATAACTTAAAACGTCACCAAGGACGAGTCTTCCCTCAGCATCTGTGTTCAAGATTTCGACTGTTTTCCCGTTTCTTGCTTTGACAATAGAGTCTGGCATTGTGGCCTTTTCATTGACTGCATTATCTGTAATTCCCAAGAGGCAAGTGATTTTTACATCAGAATTGAGAAGGGAAGCTGCTCTAAACGCTCCGTATACGGTGGATGAGCCGGCCATATCAAACTTCATGTTCATCATGGAGCCTGATGGCTTAAGAGAATACCCACCAGTATCAAATGTTAAGCCTTTTCCAACCAAAGCAATGTGTTTTGTTTTTTTGGTAACTTTTTTTGGCGTGTATGTAAGGTGTACTAACCTTGGGGCATAAGCTGAGCCTGCATTGACAGAAAGAAACATGCCCATTTTTTCTTTTTTCAGTTGGTCCTTGCCGAGAACTTTTACTTTGACCCTATTAAGCGTTTTAGAGTCTTTCTCAACAAGCTTTGCATAATATTCTGAATTTAAAATGTTTGGTGGCTCATTAACAAGATCTCTACAGAAATTGACCGATTCACATACTATAGAGTTTTCATGGATGGCCTTTTTCGTTAACTTTTCATTTTTTGGATTTTTGTTGTCGAGTTCGAGTATTATCTTTTTTAATGCCGTTTCAGATTTAGTTGTTAGGTGTCTTTCAAACTTGTAGGCAGCAAGCATAAGCCCCTGAACAATAGAAGCTAGAGACTTTTCAATATCGTCTTCCAAAATAAATTGTTCGATTTTAATGATAGCTTCAGAGTGGTCATGTTGTATTTTTTTAAAAACATTTGCCATTTCGCATCTTAGTGATTCGAAGTTAAGAGATTCTTTTTCTCCGAGGCCAATTGCCATAATCGTGGATCCATTTTCCAGTGGGAAAAGAAAAGTTTTGCCTTTAGAGCCATCAAAAGATTTTGATGCCTTTATTTTTGAGAAAGAATTTCTATATTCTTCTGGCCAGTTAGTATTTGAGACAACTTTTTTGTTTTTTGTTTTGTGAGCTGGGATAATTATTAGTTCTTGCCCTTTTTTATTTTTAGAATTAACCGACATTGAAAATTTCATAAGCTTTCCTTGAGGTATCAATAGTTTTTATTTTATATTTTTGGGTTTAAAAGTTTCCGCGAACAGGCTAAGCTAGCACGAGAAGTTGAATTATGTCTAAAATAAATAAATAGTCTTTTAGCAATAACAAAGTAAAAAAGATGATACGAATTATGCAGAGGTATATGGCCATAAGTTTTTTGGGGCCATTTGTTCTAAGTACCTTATTTTTTGTAATTTTTCTTTTAACATTTCAACTTTTTAATCTGGTGAAAGTTTTTCTTTATAAAGATGTCTCACTAAATGAAGCAGCGGGTCTTTTTTGGCAAATTTGTATGAGCTTCCTTCCTCTTGCTATCCCTATTTCTACTCTTTTTGCAACAATGTTTACTTTGAATAAGCTATCCGAAGATTGTGAAGTCGTGGCCATGCGTTCTTTTGGACTTTCCAAGACAAAAGTTTTTTTTCCTTTTCTAGCTATGGGCATTTGCGTTGGTGCTACTCTTTACTCTCTTAATTTAAATATTATCCCCTACTCTAAAACGATTTTTAAAAATACAGTTATAAAACTGACATCGAAAGGTGTTTTAAAAAATATTAGGTCGGGACAATTTTATTCAGAAATACCTAAGGCAACAATTTATGCAGAAAAAGTTTTCAATAAGGGGACTCTTCTAGAAAATGTTTTTATCCATCTTAAGTTTCAAAATGAAGAACATGAACGAACTATTTTAGCAAAGAGAGGACATTTAAAAAAAATTAACATTGAGTCGCGTGATGTGCCTTCTTTAAGACTACTTCTTTTTGAAGGGAATATTTCCAAAGTAAATAAGATAAAAGGTTCTGTAGAGAAAATTTTATTTAAAGAATATGAATTTCCCATTATGTCCGGGGATATAAAGATTGGTTTTGTGACAAGAGATGGAATGAGACCCAATAAAGAGCTCATTTTACTTAGAAAGCAACTAAGAAAAGAATATAATGAAACAAAGAAAACGGAGGCCAATTATTTAAGTATAAAGAATAGACTAATTAATGTTGAGATCGAATATTGGCAGAGGATCAACAATTCTGTTCAGTGTATTGTTTTCGTTTTCCTTGGTTTTTGTCTTTCCTTTGGCCACAATCGTTTTAAGAAAAGGAGCTTTAGTGGGCCATTGTTTTTATCCATAATTGGATACTATGGCCTATTTTTCTTACTATTAAGTATCGTAAAAAAGGGAAGCTTAGAGCCTATGGTGGCCATTCTTTCGCCGTCACTCCTAATACTTCTCTTTTCCCTTGTTTGGATGAAAAGGCTTGATTGGGTCAATTAAGTTTTTTCATGACTTCTTCCGAAGTTCTGGCCTTACCACTTTTTTCGAAAACAAAGAGAGGTAGATGGTATTTTCCATTATTTCCTTCTGGTACGACGAGGCTTTTTACTCCAGTTCGTGATGAATAAGTGATAGGTCTGTCATTAACAAAGATCTTGGTCGCATTTATATTTCCAAGGAAAAGCCTAATTTCTCTTCCTTTAATGAAAAGGCTTTTGTCTTTTCTTAGAAGGAGTTGCTTAATTGGATTTTTATCTGTTTTAAAGGTAATCCAGGTTTCTCCATTATGGGCCTTAATATAAACTTTTTGAGGGCCAGCTTCTTCTTTCACATTTTTTGGTAGAAACTTTAGTTCCTCAACTGATGGGTTAACTTTGTATGTGAAGAGAGGCCCTTTAATAGGAAGAAAGTTAAATTTCTTCTTCTCTTTTTCTGTTAAAGAGTCGACCTTTTCACTTTTTTGAATTTTTTTTATTTCCTCTGGTTTTGGGCTTGGAGGAAGTTCTTTTTTGCTGATTGAGTCTTGGGCCAGCTTTACCTCGTCCTGTGTTTCGTGGAGAGGTGTCTTGATATTTAAAGATTGGTGGGAGATTTGTTCCAAAGTGTTTTCTTTCTGAGAAACTTTCTCCCCATTAAAAAAATATGTTGTCAATGTGCCAACTGCCAGAATGATGAAAATGGCCACAGGTTTTGGAGATTTTTGGGAAGAAGGATTTGGAGAAAAGTTTTTGTTTAGGCCATCATTTTTTCTATTAGGAAAAAGTGAGAGATAGGTTTGGTCCAGTAGGCCGAGACTTTCATCCTCACTAATCCCTAGGGACTTACAATATGATTTTATAAATCCGGTTACGTAGGCTTTGTTAGGTAACTGGTCAAGAGCGTCTTTTTCCAGATACTCGAGCAATGTGGTGCTAATTTTCGTTGTTCTTGAAATAATTTTGATAGAAATTTCTTGCTTTTCTCTTTCCCCTTTTAAAAAAGCACCAATTGTAAGGGGCTTATTGGTTGGATTAGGGCTTTTACAATTTTCTTTTTGGTGATCCATTGTTTTCTACCTTTTTTTTGCTCATTTAAAAGTTGGGTGAGCCCATAATAACTTTTCTTTCATCTTCGCTATCATTTTTTAAAAAATGAACTTTTTTTGTATCAGTATTTTTATAGGGGCTCCGAAGGGCCCTCTTATTTGAAAGTCTAGCATATTTTGATTGAGGGTGCTTTTCGATAATGAATTGATACTTTTCCCTCGCACTTTTTAAAAGACCTAACTTTTCGAAGGTTAGCCCTTGCATGAAATGAGGCGCGGCTTCACCGTAACAGACGCCTTTTGACGCACTCTTGTAGCTTTCAAGCGCTTTTTTATAGGCTTTTTGGGAAAATTGAATTTGTCCTAACAAGTATTTAGCTGGGCAGTAATCTTTTTTATTTGAGATAGATAGCTCAAGTTTGTCCAATGCAGTGCTTCTCATCCCTTTTTCCAAATCGATTAATGCTAAATTATATAAAACTCTGTACTGGTGAGAATATATCAAGTCTTTTAGAACTGTTTCGTACTCATTTTTAGCTTTATTTAATTTACCTAACTTAAAATAGAGTGAGGCCAAGTTATTTCTTGCGTCTGAGTTTTTTGGATTCGAACGGATGGCCTTTTCAAGGTGAACTCTGCTCCGTTTGTAATTCTTTTTGAAGAAGTAAGTCATTCCCAAATTATTTAAAATTTTTGAGTCATTGGGCCTTAGGGCCTTTGCTTTGAGAAGGTGTCTCAAAGCTTGAGTGTATTCTTTAGAAATAAGCTTTGAAGTACCATGTGAATAATAAATATCAGCTTTCTTTTCTTTATTGGATTTGTTCTCACTCCTGTCTGCAAGGGAGCAAGAAAAAATAGCAAGGAGAAGGATTAGGATTTTAAGACTGTTATTTTTTATTAAAACTTTTCTCATTGATATTCAGGGGATAAAAATTATTATAATTAACCCCAATATTTTACCGATTTTCCTGAATTAAATCAAAACTTATCATCAGATACTTTTATATCGCGGTGTTTCTTTTGGTGGGTAAAGAAGATACCTAGATTAAAAAAAAATTAAATGCTATTAAGATGAAGGTATGGTTCAAGTTTTTAAAAAATTACCTTTCCTAATAGAGCTTTTTTTTAACGGCTCGTTCATTCTTCTTTATTCATTAAGAGGCGCAGATAAGGTTCCTTTCCAATTCCAGGGAGCTAATCTCGATTACTTTATTGAAGGGGGAGCCTACTTCATTCCGATTGTCATAGCTGTCGTAGTATTAACAAACTATTTTGAAGCAGGTGATATTGAAGAGTTCGTTAGGAGATATATATTTTCTTTAGTTATTTTTGTTCCGCTGGTTATTACGTGGGGGGATATCGAATTCGCTTTTTGGCTCTCCGCAGCTCATCTCCTCTCATCAATTTTGACAATTTATGATGATACTCCGAGTGACGGGCTGAATGGGAGGAGGGAGAAACATAACCTTTTTCAAAATTTTAGGTTAAGGCCTGCTCAACTTGTTCTTCTCTCTTTTCTTTCGGTGATTTTTTTAGGAGCTTTTCTCCTTCTTTTACCCGTTTCTCAAAAAGAAGGAATTAATTTATCAATGATCGACGGACTATTTATGTCTACATCTGCGACATGTGTTACGGGACTTACAACTTTATCTCTAGAAGAAAACTTCAGTTTTTTTGGTCAAATTGTAATTCTATTTTTGATTCAAATTGGAGGCCTTAGTATTATGACTCTCTATTCTTCAATGGCCATTTTACTTGGAAGGTCAATTGGTGTTAAAGATCGAGTTATTATGCAAGACCTTCTCGATATTTCTAGTTTGGAAGACTTGTTGGCCATGGTTGGAAATATTGTAAAATACACTTTTTTTATAGAGCTGTGGGGAGCGATTGTTTTAACTCTGGCATTCTCTTACGAAGGCTTTGATTTTGGGAAAGCGCTTTACTACGGAATTTTTCATAGTATTTCCGCTTTTTGCAATGCAGGTTTTTCTTTGTTTGAGAGCTCTTTAGAAAATTATTCTGTTAACCCTGTTGTTCATGGGACTGTTTCAATATTGGTTATTTTGGGTGGACTAGGCTTTATTGTTCTTAAGGAGATTAAAGAGTTTGTGGTTCAAAGGAAAAGTTTTGTGAGGTTTTCCCTCCATACTAAAATTGTTCTCATTGTCTCTTTTGTTTTAACTTTTGGGGGAATGCTTTTTATTTTTTTCAGCGAGTTTTTAAGGTCACTGGATGCTTATTCTTTGTGGGAAAAAATTCAAATTTCTTTCTTCCACTCGGTGACTCTTAGGACAGCGGGCTTTAGTACAATATCTCTGACAAACTTTCATCCTTTTACCATTTATGGCATGGCGCTCATTATGTTTATTGGAGCAAGCCCTGGTAGTACCGGTGGAGGAATTAAAACGACTACCTTGGCAATTTTATATGCTGGGGTTAGATCTACATTACTTGGAAGGAAAAAGGTCGGACTTTTTGATCGTGTC
Source organism: Bacteriovoracales bacterium (assembly GCA_028346125.1). GTDB lineage: Bacteria > Bdellovibrionota > Bacteriovoracia > Bacteriovoracales > Bacteriovoracaceae > UBA7317. The sequence goes on from JAOMEV010000020.1 coordinate 25,695, forward strand.
ATCGCCTCACCAATTGTTGTGAGGGCGACAGCGTTATTTTTTATTGGAATTCTTATTGCTAGCGCCTTTGTTTTAATTCTTATGCTTGTAGAATCTGAGACGGGGTCTTATCTCCCTATATTTTTTGAAGTAGTAAGTGCTTCAGCGACAGTTGGGCTAAGTTTGGGAGTAACGCCGGGGCTCTCCCTTTTAGGGAAAGCTTTGATAGGGGTACTTATGCTCATTGGGCGAATTGGACCTTTAACACTTATTTTGGCCGTGGCCCAAAGAGAGAAGTTACTCGGAGAGTTTGAATATCCTGATGGAAAAATAATGATGGGTTAATGCGCCCGTATAAAAAATTAGGGAGATAAAAGGAATGATTGTTGCGGTGATTGGTTTGGGAACTTTTGGGGCAAAAACTGCCGTGCGACTTTACGAAAAGGGTGCTGAAGTTATTGCTATTGATAAGAATGACCTGCTTGTTGATAAGATCAAGGATAGGGTGACCCATGCTGTTTGTCTCAACGTTACAGATGAACGATCTCTAAGGTCAGTTAATATTTCAGATGTCGACGTGGCCATTGTTGGTATTGGAGATAATGTAGAAATGAGTGTAATGGCCGTGGCCATGTTAAGGAAACTTGGTGTTGGCCGTGTCCTTGCTCGTGCGACGAGTGCTCTCCACCAACACGTATTAGAAGAAATTGGGGCAAGTGACATTATTATGGTTGAAGAAGAGATGGGGGAAATTATTGCCTCTCAAATTATTGCCCCTCACGTACTTCAGCGGTATAACTTTGCAGCAGGTTACTCAATTGTTGAAGTTCGGCTGGGAAAAAAGTTCGAGGGAAGATCTCTAGTTGAGAGTAAAATCCGACAGAATTACAATTTAAATATAGTTGCTTTGCAAAAGAAGAAACCTTACATAACTGATGAAGGTAAATCTGCTTTTAAGGTAGAAATAAATGATTGTCCAATGCCAATGGATATAATTGAGCCAAATGACGTTGTTGTTTTAGTTGGCTCTGAGAAAAATTTTAATCGTCTTTTTGGAGACTTGGAAGAGGCTTAGCGAAGCAGGAGATAGAAGTTGAATTTATCTTTGAAAAAAAGGATAGCCATTAGTTTTATTATTGCTAATGTTGCCGTATTGGTACTTTCCTTTGTTGTCTTCCACTTCTTACATAACCTCAATAAAAATATTGAATCTGTAACAACTAAATCAATAAGAATTTCTTCTCTAACTCACGAGGTGAGAATCTCAACTCTTCAAATTTTAAAAACCCAAGGGATTATACTCGTAAATAGAAGGCCACCAGTAGATACGATTAATAGGCTTCGGAATAAGTTAAAAATTCTTAAAACTCAGATCCAACAATTGGAGCTTTTAAACAAAAACTCCCAAGGCCAGAGGGAAATAACTGAACTGTTGGCCTATATAACATCCTTGGAAATTGTCTTAAAGAAATCATCAGCTTTTCATAAAGATCCTGTGGGTTTCCGGAAAAGTATTGGAAGCTTTTTCGAGAATATTCTTAATGTTTTTACAAAACTTCAGGAGTTGCAAGATACACAAACCATAAAGAGAGATGAGCAGATAAGAGAAATTATAAAGGTAACGAAAAAGAAAATGATGTTTACCCTTATAATAGGCTTTTTTGCGACGATTCTTTTGGGCTTCATTGTTCCAGGAAAAATAGCTCTGCCTTTCAAAAAAATAAAAGATGCTTTGAGGGAATTACAAGACTGTAATTTTGATGTTTCTATTTTTTATAACCAAGATGATGAAATTGGTGAAATAGCCAGAGAAATGAATAAAATGATTCATAGCTTTAAAGTCTTCGAAGAATTAAGAATGAATAGAATTTCCCTGGAGAACAGAAAGTTTGATGCTCTGGCTAATATGTCAAAAAAGCCCGTTTTGGTCGCCAGTGCAGACAACAAGATTATCTATATGAACGGTCAGCTTTATAATCTTATGAGGGTGCAATCTGAGGATGTAATTGGAAAGTCAATGAATGAAACGTTAGTTCCGAAAAGCATTATCGATTGCTACAAAATGGCGATTAAGAGGCGTTCAAAAATTGAGAACATGAAAATAATTATTCCAGCAAAACCAAAAGTGGATGGTGAGGCGAGTGAAGAGCAAAGCGTGGATATTGTTGAGGTAGAGGTTGAAAAAGACGGCCAAGAAAAAGAAATAGAGCTACAAGAGGTTGTTTTTGCAGGTTACGCAAATGTTATTCCAATTCGTGGAAAAGAGAGTTCCCTTGATTATTACCTTATGATACTTTCCTCCGAAATGTTTGTTTAGAGCATTTACCAGAACGTTCTTTTTTAAATAAAGCTATTGGACATCGAGTTATGGATATCACAAAAATAAGAAATTTTTCTATTATAGCCCATATTGACCACGGCAAATCCACACTAGCAGACCGCCTTATGGAGAAAACGAATACCGTTTCCCAAAGAGAGTCAGAGGATCGCCTTCTAGATAATATGGATATTGAGAGAGAACGTGGTATTACTATTAAGGCTCAAACGGTTCGGATTACTTACAAGGCAAAAAGTGGGGAAACATTCTATTTGAACCTTCTTGATACGCCAGGTCATGTCGACTTCTCTTACGAGGTGAGCCGCTCGCTTGCTTCTTGTGACGGAGCCCTTCTTGTTGTGGATGCTTCACAGGGTGTGGAGGCCCAAACCTTAGCGAATGTTTATATGGCAATTGATAACGATGTTGAAGTGATACCTGTTTTAAACAAGATTGACCTTCCTCACGCAGATGCTCCCCGGGTTAAAGATGAAATAGAAGAAATTATTGGTATTGATGCTGCTGATGCAGCTGAAGTTTCTGCAAAGTCAGGCCTTGGTATTGAAGGTCTCCTAGAGAACATTGTTGAAAAAGTCCCTGCGCCTCAGGGCTCTATCGATAATTCCCTCCAGGCCCTAATTTTTGACTCGTGGTTTGACTCGTATCAAGGGGTCATTGTCTTGGTGAGAGTTTTTGAAGGAAGGATTAAACTCAAAGATAAAATTTATTTTAAACATTCAGAGCAGAGTTATGAAGTTCTTAAGCTTGCAGTTAATAATCCTTTTTTTAGCGAAGTTAAGGAATTGGGGGCAGGCGAAGTTGGCATGATTATTTGTGGGATCAAAACTATAAGAGATGTAAAAGTTGGTGACACTATCATTCATCTAAAAAATAGGGACACTAGCCCTGCTTTAAAAGGTTTTAAAGAAGTTAAACAGATGGTTTTTTGTGGCGTTTTTCCAGTGGACTCTACCGATTATGAACTTCTTAAAGATTCATTGGAAAAATTGGCCCTCAATGACTCCTCCTTCAGCTATGAGCCAGAAAACTCAACAGCGCTTGGTCTAGGGTTTCGATGTGGTTTTCTTGGACTTCTTCACATGAATATTATTCAAGAAAGGTTAGAGAGGGAATTTGAACTTAACCTCATCTCCACGGCTCCGTCATGTAGCTATAAAGTTCAAACAAGTGAGGGAGAGCTTCTTGTTGACAACCCTTCTGAGCTCCCAGATTTAAGTTTAATTGAATCGATCAGTGAACCTATGGTTGAAATTTCTATTCATTTGCCAAATGAGTTTGTAGGAAAAATAATTAAACTTTGTACAGAAAGAAGGGGCGAACAAAAGCAAATAAAGTATATTACGACGGAAAGGGTCCAGCTCATCTATAACTTGCCTTTAAGCGAAATGGTTTTTGATTTTTATGATAAGCTTAAAGGCTTAAGTAAAGGCTATGCAAGTATGGATTATGAGGTTATTGGCTATCAAAGTTCAGATTTGGTTAAGCTTGATATACTTCTCAATGGGGATAGTGTTGACGCCCTCTCTCTTATTACCCATAGGTCAAGTGCTCAGTTTAAAGGTAGGGCCCTTACATCCAGATTACAAAAGCTAATTAATCGTCAACAGTTTGATATAGCGATTCAAGCTGCCATTGGAGCTAAAATCTTAGCACGTGAAACTATTAAGGCCTTGAGAAAAAATGTTCTTGCAAAGTGTTATGGCGGGGACATTTCTAGAAAGAGAAAGCTTTTGGAGAAGCAAAAAAAGGGTAAAAAGAGAATGAAAATGGTTGGAAGTGTAGAAGTTCCTCAGGAAGCCTTCCTTGCAGTTTTAAAAGTTGAGGAATAACTAACTATTAACGTCGATATTGTGTTGTGACTGGCCAGATTTTTTTTTAACGGTCATACTTTAATTTATATGAAAGAAGAATTAAAAACACACCTTGAAAAAGCTCTGACTCATTATACTTCAGGCCTTCATTATGAGAGGCTCATAGAGGCTAGGAACGAATATTTTAATTTGACAGGCCAGGTTAATGAAGATGATGAAGACTATGAATTAAGAATGAAATCCTTTAATGATTGGTATATTTTTCAGTTTGTTTCAACAAGCTCTGAAACGACCGCCATCAATGACTATATTTTTGAAAATTCTTTAGAAAAGAGTCTTGGAGATTGCCTAGTCAAAATTAATTACTCACTATTTGAATTTTGTGGAAAGACTTTCAGAGGCCACAGTAGTTTTAAGGACGTACTGCACAACTTTAAGTTTAATTTGTCAAAAGAGGGAAGTTTACCTGGCCTTCTTAAAGATGATATTTTTATAGGTAGATCTTTGAACTTTAACGACAATTACTATCTTTTACCTGGTCTTTGTATTTTACCGAAAGAGGTTAAGGGTAAGCTAAAAAAAGAGTCGAAGAAGGTAAGGAAACTCCAAGATCCAAAAAAAGAAACCGAGTTTCTTCTTAAGGTGGAGTCTTTAAAAACCAAATGGGTCCGTTACGGGCATATTAAGCCAGACAAGATATTTTCTTTTGACCGCTAAACAGCGGACGCCTGCTCCAATTGCTGCTCTGAATACTTTTTACCTGCCAGAATGTAAGGGATACACCCCGTCAGATTACAAAATACAACACAAAGAAAATAAAGGTTGAAAAGGGAAGCACCTTTTTGAATACCAAAGAATGAAAATAAGGTTCCAAAAATGGCATGACCCACTCCAAGGCCTGAAGGAGCAATTGGAATGGCCATCGCGATGAAGCCTAGGGGAATAAAAATAAAGGCGTGGCCTATAGAAAGAGGTACTGATGTAAAGGGCGTTATGATTTTCCAAAAGAGGCAAACAGATATGACTTGTACAATTATGCTTATAAAGAGGCACTTAAAGAAAATGTCCTTTCTATTTCCAATAAGCCATACTTCTTCGAGAAGGCCTTTAATTTTTTTTCCTAAAATGGGTATAGAGCCCACGGGATAAAGGATCACTTTTTGCCAATTTTTAGATAAAAAGAGGGTTAGTATAAAAATAATGGCACTTATAAAAAGAAGAAAATTGAGATGGACCAAGGATTTTAGTGAAGGAGAAATACTTACAATTTCAGTGTAGTTATAAAGTGAAAAAACTCCGGATAGACAGAGTAGGCCTAAAAGTCCAATTATTCGGTCGATGAACACTGTGCTTAACATAAAAGTTTTAGTTATATTTTTTCCAAGGTCTTTAACATAGGCCAACTTGATGAGATCTCCTGTTACTGCCCCAGGTAATACTGAGTTAAAAAAAAGTCCAATCCAGCTAATTTTGAAAATACTTTTGAAAGAAAGGTTTTTTTGTTCCCCTGATTGAAGGAGTATTTTCCATCGCAACGAAATGAGAAGTGTAGTGATTAAGTAGGAAAAAATGAAAATGGCAATTGTACTTTTATAGTCTTTTAAAAATAACCTACTTAAAGAAAAGTCAAGCTCGCCACTTTTTAATAGCCATATAATAATACAAAGAGAACATGAAAATTTTAAAATAACCTTAAGCATTATCACTATCTCGTTTTAGCTTATTTTCTTAATCTTTGGTAAATGTTATGCTACTCGTTTTTGGGTTGTTTTTCAAAATTATCCGTTTAAAAGAGGTCATTTTATGAATATTTGCGTTATTGGAACTGGTTATGTAGGTCTTGTTGCAGGCACTTGTCTGGCAGAGATTGGAAACAATGTAACTTGTATTGATATTGATGAAAAAAAAATAAACTTTATAAATGAAGGAAATATTCCTATATATGAGCCTGGATTAGAAGAGCTTGTTAGAAAAAATAGAGATCTAAAAAAGTTGAATTTTTCTTCAACTTATGACCCTGTAGAAAAGGCCAAGATTGTATTTTTGGCAGTGGGAACTCCTTCTCAGAGAGATGGGAGTGCAAACCTTAACTATCTTCTTGAAGCATCGAAATCAGTTGGAAAAAAAATGAGGGAAGGCACGATTGTTGTTATAAAATCTACGGTTCCGGTGGGAACCCATAGAAAAGTTAAGAGTGTTCTTTCAGAGGTAACTGACAAAACTTATGCTGTTGTTAATAACCCTGAGTTTTTAAGGGAAGGAAGTGCGGTGAAGGATTTTTTGGAGCCCGATAGAGTGATTGTAGGGCTAGAAGATTCTTTTGCTGAAGAAACTCTTAAAGAACTTTTCTCTCCGCTTTTAAGACCGTCCTCAAAGTATCTCAAGATGTCTAACCTCTCCGCTGAAATGAGTAAGTATGCATCTAACTGTTTTCTGGCCACTAAAATTTCTTTTATTAATGAAATTTCTAGGCTTTGTGACATGACGGGTGCTGATGTTGAAGAAGTGCGAGATGGGATGGCCTCAGATATTAGAATCGGAGACCATTTTCTTTACCCTGGGCCGGGTTATGGAGGGAGCTGTTTTCCTAAAGATGTTAGGGCCCTCATTGAGACAGGAAGGGAAAATGACCTTGATCTAGAACTTATTAAGGCAACAGAAAGAGTTAATGAAAGACAAAAGAAGGTTATGTTTTATAAGTTAAAAGATTATTTTAAGGGATCTTTAGAGGGGAAGACATTTTCTTTTTGGGGACTTTCTTTTAAAGCAAATACCGACGATGTAAGGGAATCTTCCACGATTGTTATGGCCAGTCTTTTGCTAGAAGAGGGTGCTAAGATAAATGTTTATGACCCTGAAGGTTCTAAGAACTTTATGTCGTTAATGAGTTCTATTAAGCCAGGCCTTGTTTCCAAAATTAATGTTTGTGATGAGAAGTATGAGACTTTAAAGAATAGCCACGGTTTGGTTGTTATGACTGAATGGGGTGAATTCAAATTTCCAAATTTGTCTAAAATAAAAAGTCTTCTAAAAGTTCCTGTTGTTTTTGATGCGAGAAATTTATTTTCAACATCTGAAGTTTTAGAAATGGGGTTGGATTATTTTTCTATAGGGAAAAACGCAGGGGAGAAGTGATCGTGAAAATTGGTGTTATTCAGTTATGTTCCTCACTAGAGTACAAAGAAAACCTTGGTAAAATTCAAGGTTTTATTGATGAGGCCATAGATAAGAGGGTCCAGGCCATTTTTCTTCCTGAGTGTTTTTATTCAATGAGTGATGGAAGGAAGCCTACCCCATATCTTATAAATGAAGGTAACGACCATTACGAAAATATTAAAAACCTCGCTTTAAAAAACAGTATTTTTATTCTAGGAGGGTCTGCAGCTTCTTTGGATGAAGGGGGAAACATTGTTAACAGGTGTTATAATTTTTCTCCTTCGGGACAAGACCTTGGAATTTATGACAAAATTAATCTTTTTTCTTGTGCTTTGAAAAAAGGAGATGAGACAAAAGTAATTAATGAGGGGGATATTTATTCTCCTGGAAAAAGCCTCAATTTAATTGAAGCTGAAGATTTGAAAATTGGACTTTCAATTTGTTTTGATCTGCGTTTTCCCAATATGTTTAGAGAGTATGCTTTAAAAGGTGCCAATGTTCTTACAATTGGATCTGCATTTACTGTACCCTCTGGAAAGGCCCATTGGCATACATTAGTTCGTGCTAGGGCCATTGAAAACCAGTGTTTCGTTGTGGCGCCAGCTCAATGGGGTAAACACAATGACAAAATTAGTACCTATGGCCATTCTCTTGTCGTTGATCCTTGGGGTGAAGTACTTTGTGATGCTCAAGAGGGAGAGTCTTTGAGTGTATGTCGACTCGACCTTTCGAAAATACAAAAAGTTCGGGATTCAATTAAGGTATTTTAAGTTTTCTCTTTCTGGGAATGGATAATAACATTCTTGATAGCATTTTTTGTATATTCTTCATCGTAAGGCTTTCCAATGGCGATGTTCAAAGGATTGTCTGTGAAAAAATTCTTTAGCTCTTTGTGGTCTTCAATTTTTTCGATAGAAAAAAGAAAGAAAGGAATATTATTTTTATTAAGGTTGTGTTGATAAAGACCACCACCATTAACATCAGTGTCGTTTTCAATAGGCATATTATAGTCCGCAATAATGAGCCCGATACTTTCATCTTGATCAATGACTTTTATTGCTTCAGCACCACTCGATGCTTGGGTTATTTCTATAATGAAAAGCTCCTCAATGAAGTCACAAATGGCCTCTCTTACATCCTCTTCATCATCAACAACTAAAATTCTCATTTTTACCACCTAAACTAGTTTAATCCTCCATCGGCTTTTTTTTAAAAAAAAGTTAAGGAAGAAGGATAATTTTTCCCACTGTCTCACCTGATTCAAGGTTTTTATGGGCCAAATCTACTTTGTTTAAAGGAAAGGGTTGAATTGGAGGAAATATTATTTTTTTATTTTCTATCCATGATATTAAATCAGACATGGCCTCTTGGAGGAGGTCCTGTCTATTGAAAAGAAATGAAAGGTTGAAAGTAATTATACTTTTGTTTGAAGAACTCATATTTATAGGGTTAAAGCGGGGTGTTTTTAAATAGTTTATAAGTAACCTGAAGTAATTTAGTTTTCCTCCCTTCTTCGGAAGCATTGAGTGGAAGCCGTAAGAAATTAGCTTTCCTGTAGGTGCAAGGTGAAGATAACTTTTTCTGAGTGTCGAGAATCCATTGGCATCTAAAATGACATCGAACCCTTCTGGAGAAATCTTTTTGGCTTTTGACCAAAGGTCTTCTTTTGATTTGTCTATGATGTGATCGGCTCCTAAACTTTTTACAGTTTCAATTTTTTTAGTTGTCCCAACTATTCCTGTCACATGACAACCTTTGATTTTGCCAAGCTGAACAAGAGCTCCTCCGACTCCACCAGCTGCAGAGTGGACAAGGATTTTCATATTTCTTTTTAAAATTATGTTTTGGAAAAGTGCGTGGTATGCTGTTAAAAAAGCAACAGGGAAACCTGCAGCTTCTTCAAAGGAGACTTCATCTGGAATTGGAAATATTTGTGATTCTGGCGCCGAAACAAATTCTGAGTAGCCACCAAAAAAAGTGAGGCCAAAAACTCTATCACCTTTTTTAAAATTTTTTACCTCTGAGTCTGTTTCAACAATTTCCCCTGAAAATTCGAAACCTGGAGTAATGGGAAGTCCAACAAGTTGTTTGGCCGATTCATAGATCCCCCATCTGACACAAATGTCGGCATAATTGACACCTATTGCTTTCGTTTTTACAAGAACGTGCTTGCTTTGAACTTTTGGGGTTGGATGGTCTTCGAAAAGTAATTTATCGTAGCCACCATATTTTTTTATGTTAATTTTTTTCATAGGACACAATTAAATAACTTTTATTTACTTATGTCACAGAAAAAAGAGACTACATATAGGGGTTTTCTCCGTTTGTGTGGTCAGTTAGGTCAATAACATCCTCAATTTCAGGAAAATGTTGCTTTATAATTTTTTCGATACCTTGCTTTAAAGTCGCGTTAGAAGAAGAACAACCTTGGCACCCGCCTGAAAGTTTAAGATAAACTTGGTTGTTGTCAACATCAACGACCTCAACATTACCACCGTGGGCGGCCAGGCTTGGTCTAACTTGTTCTTCTAGCAAATTATCAATTTTTCTTCTCATTTTTATTTTACCTCTTCGGTGTTTATTCTACCACAGTTTTCATTTTTAAGAAGTTCCAATTGAGAAAGGATGGCCACAGTGGCCGTTTCTACCCTAAGAATAGAGGGAGAGAGTGAAACTTCAAAAAAGTCATTATTTATAAAATGGTCCAATTCACCCTTTGTCCATCCTCTTTCAGGCCCAATAGCGACGGTTAGGGGTTCATCAAAATTTAGTTTAACATCGTTTAGTGACTTGTTTGTATAAGGAGATAATACAATCTTTTGAGCTTTGTCTTTATGGTTTTCTAAATTAATGTTTGAACTTAAAGTGAAAGAAGGTTTCTTATAAAAAATTGCAGATTGAGAAAGGCCGTTTAAAATAAATTCCTCATAGGCTTTATTTTGGAAGAGCTTTGAGTCTCCATAGCTTTTTTCAGAAAGTTCAGCTTTTACAAATTCAAAGCTATTGACACCTAAACTTGTTCCAAGCTCAAGAACTTTTTTGCATGTTTGAGGCCTTGATAAACCAACAATAAGGTCGCACCAGGGTTCAATCTTTTTAATAAAAGGAGAGCCCTTTGTGCTTATTTTGAAATGATCTTTTTGAATGGAAGTAATGCACCCTTTTTCAATGCCTCTGTTTATAAAACAAACTTTAATAGGGTCACCTTCTTTTAATTTTAAAATATTTTTCAGGTGGCCGAAGCGAAGACTATCCTTTATTTCGTAAAGGTTATCATCAATAAGGTCGCGAGAGGATATTAAGAGAGTATTCATTTAAATCAACTATTATTTTAGGTTCTTGTCTTCTATAGGACAAAAATTTCATTTTTGTTAGAGTTTTTTCCAAAATTTATAAGGGTTTCTAGGATTCATAAATAAAATATATTTTGCACTAGAAGTGTAATGAAACCTAGCAACTTAAAAGATATTTGTTTTAGGCATTCTGTTTTAACAGTATTTATTGCTCCTCCAAGTTGGGGGAAAACAGGGCTTATCTTGGATATTTATAGGGACAATTCTATTAAAATTTTGTTCGTTTCACCACTAAGGGCCTTGGCAAATGAGTTTTATTTTAGGCTTGTGGATGAGGGTCTAGAAGACTGTTATCTTATAAAAAAAATGGGAGAAAAAAGAAGTTTATTCAAAAGGTTCATAACAGCAAAAAAGTCTCTTTTGATTATTACCCCAGAAATTATGAATTCAGGTATCCTTCATGAGGTTGGTATAGTTAAGGAAAAAGTTCTTATTGTTCTGGATGAGTTACATTTATTTTATTATTGGGGGCTCAATTTTAGACCAGCCTTATGGGAAAATTTTATGGGAGTTGTTAATTCAGGGCAACCTATTTTGGGCCTTTCCGCAACTTTCGATGAAAGCTTAATTGAGTCTTTGAAGACAGATTACGATACCTTTTTTGGAGTTGAAGATCTTATTTTCATTAATATCGGAAATCAGAGGTTAAGAAAATACCCAAAAAGAGTAATTTTATTTCCACCTAAATGCCTTTTTTTCTTCAAAAATAGCTTTAAAAGAAGGCTTCTTTACCAAATAAAAAAAGAAAGGACAGGTGCAATTTTGGTTTTTTGCCGGTTTAGGAGTGAGGTTGATTATTGGGTTCAATACTTAAAAGAACGAGGCCATAAAGTGATTGGCTGTAAGGGTGGAGAAGTTAATGCTTTTTTAGAAGAGTACAGAGAAGTCAAAAATATTCGGTGCATTTTTACAACAAGCGCGCTGAGTCATGGCGTTAACCTCTTAAATATTTCGAAGGTTTTTTTTAGCTATCCTGTTGAAAATAGAGATTTGTGGTTTCAAATGGTCGGAAGGGCGGGTAGAAGAGGGGAGGATTTTGAGTTTTATGGTTACAATTCATTCTTGGGGAAAAAAGCACGATTCTTGGTAATTGTTAAGGCAGCTCTTTACGACTTCTATATTTATGTTTCGAGCTTTTGGTGAATAAATGATAAACAGAATAGAGGGGATCCTTATTTCGAAAATCCCTTTTCAAGAAAAGCATATTATTGGAAAACTCATTTTAAGAAATGGGAAGCGGGCCACGGTTCTTTTCTATGGAGGACGAGGAAGCCTGAAGAAGAAGTCATCTTATTTAGACTTGGGTCATATGATTAAAGTTGAGGTGGCACCCTATAAAAGGGATTCTTCGATGGTAAAAAGTAAGGAATGGTCTTTAGTTTGGGCACCCCACAAAGTGAGGTCTTCCATAAAGCTTTTCTTTTTACTCTGTTTCTTTATGGAAGTCGTAGATAAAATCGCTCCTTGCCATGATTTTGAAGATGAGGATTTTTCTGATTTATCTTCCCAAGGAATCTTTAGAGTTTTAAGTAATGCCCTTTACTTTTTAGAAAATAGAGAAGCCAGAGGGCAGATGGTTCTTTTCTTGGGAAAGCTTCTTTTGCATCAAGGATTGTTTCCAAGGAGAGATATTTGTTGCTTCTGTGGGCGTCCTTTCTCAGAGGGTAACGCCCTTTTCCTCGTACCTGATCATGGAGGCTTTTCTTGTGTTCTTTGTTTTGATCGATCTGAGAAGGTCGATAGAGATATTGAACATGAGGGGGTTGTGATGCATTGCTTTCTGGGGGACGTTGTAGAAATTGAATACAAGAATTTTCACTTTTCTGAGAGCTTCAATGCTTCAATTTCACAGTCTCTTTTTCATTATTTCTGTTATCAATATCAATTGAGACCAGAATCCTTTAAGTCCCTAAAACACTTAAATTAAGCAACTTTAAATGAGGATCTAAGCTTCTAATTATGATAGTTATTGCTATTAAAATGGAAGGGATTAAGCTATGATCCACCTGATTATTGTGGCGTTAAAGCTGTGGCAAGAAAGAGGGTAGGGGGAAGAGCAGTGGTGGAAAGAAACTTAAAAGCTATGAGTGATTTAGTAAGTCTCTGTAAGCGAAGAGGCTTTATATTTCAAAGTTCAGAAGTTTATGGCGGCCTATCTGGCTGTTGGGATTATGGCGCTTTAGGAGTTGAACTAAAAAATAATGTCAAGGCAAGTTGGTGGAAATCCATGACCTACAGAGAAGATGTCGTTGGCGTTGATGGGTCTATTTTAATGCATCCAAAAGTCTGGAAAGCTTCTGGGCATATTGATGGTTTTTCAGACCCCTTGGTTGATTGTAAGAATTGTAAGGCACGATTTCGAGAGGACCATATCGATCCAAAGGCCCCTTGTCCTAATTGTGGGACAAAGGATAGTTTTACAGAATCTAGAGATTTCAATTTAATGTTTAAAACTCAGATAGGGGCAATGGAAGATGCTTCTTCAACTGTCTACTTGAGACCAGAGACTGCTCAAGGTATTTTTGTCAACTTTTTGAATGTCCAGTCGACGATGAGAAAAAAGCTTCCCTTTGGAATCGCTCAAATTGGAAAAGCGTTTAGAAATGAAATAACACCTGGTAATTTTATTTTTAGAACCAGAGAATTTGAACAGATGGAAATGCAGTATTTTGTAAAGCCTGGCTCCCAAAAGGACTTTATGGAGACATGGAAGGAAGTAAGGTGGAATTGGCATTTGGAAAATGGAATCAGGGAAGAAATGCTGAGATGGGAACCCCATGAAGCTGATAAACTTGCTCATTATTCTGATGCGGCCACGGATATTGAATACCTATTCCCTAATGGGTGGGGAGAAATGGAAGGAATTCATTCACGAACTGACTTTGACCTTGCCCAACATCAGGAATTTTCAGGGAAGAACCTTCAATACGTTGATCAATCAGATGGAAATAAAAAATACATACCTTATGTTATCGAGACTAGTGTTGGTTGTGATCGTTCCCTTCTTGCTATTCTTTGTGATTCTTATCGTTTGGAAAATGAAGGTGATAAGGAAAATGAAAGAACTGTTTTAAAAATGAATCCAAATCTTTCTCCAATCAAAGTCGCTGTTATGCCTTTGATGAAAAAGGGTAACCTGGAAGAAGTTGCGAGAAAAGTTTTTTCAGATGTTCAAAAATATTATAAAGCAGAGTACGATGTTGCTGGATCTATTGGAAAAAGGTATCGAAGGCAAGATGAAATTGGGACACCTTTCTGTTTAACAGTAGATTACGACTCTTTGGAAGATCAGGCCTTAACAGTAAGAGACAGAGATACGATGAAACAGGAAAGAATCTCTATAGAAAATATTATTGATTATTTAAAGGATAAGTTTGATTTTTAAAACTTGATAATAAAAATTTTGAGAGGGTACGCCATGTCAGAGTTAAAATGGGTCTACGAATTTAGTGCATCATTTACTGAAGGGCATAGGGGGATGAAAGATCTCCTTGGTGGAAAAGGGGCAAATCTTGCAGAAATGTCTGCATTGGGACTTCCTGTCCCTCCAGGTTTTACCTTGACGACGGAAGCATCCTTAGACTTTTTCAATAATCAGGGTAAAATGCGACCTGAAGTCAAAGATCAAATTTTAAAATCATTACAAAAAGTAGAAAAATTAACAGGGAAAAAATTTGGAGATACAGACAATCCTTTATTGTTTTCAATAAGGTCTGGGGCCAAGGTTTCGATGCCTGGTATGATGGATACTGTCCTCAATTTAGGTCTGAACGATGAAACCGTCTTGGGTTTAGAAAAGCAAACTGGGAACTCGTGGTTTGCTTGGGACTCCTACAGGCGTTTTGTTCAAATGTTTGCTAATGTTGTTATGGGACTCAATTCCTCTCTTTTTGAGTCTACTCTTGAAGATTTGAAAGAAGCGAGAAACGTAGAGGAAGATAGCCTTTTAGAAGTTGATGATTTGAAAAGGCTAATTGAGTTTTATAAACAAATCATCTTGGAGAATAAAGGCCAAATTTTTCCGAGTGATCCTTGGGAGCAGTTATGGCAGTCTATTGCTTCTGTTTTTCAATCTTGGAATAACGATAGGGCATTTAAGTATAGGGAGCTAAACAATTTTTCTCATAACTGGGGAACTGCAGTTAATATTCAATCAATGGTTTTTGGCAATAGAGGAAATGATTCGGGGACAGGAGTCTGCTTTACAAGAGACCCGTCGACAGGTGAAAGAAAATTTTTTGGAGAATTTCTGCTTAATGCCCAAGGAGAAGATGTTGTAGCTGGAATTAGAGTTCCTGGCCCTATTAACGATGAATCCAAAAATGAGAGAAACAAATCTTTTAAAACTCTTAAAGAGTTGATGCCTGAAGTTTATGGCCAGTTAGAAGTATTTTATAAAAAATTGGAATCCCATTACAGGGATATGCAGGATATAGAGTTTACTATTGAAAGAGGGCAGCTTTTCATACTTCAGACAAGAAGTGGAAAAAGAACCGCTTCAAGTGCAGTAAAAATTGCTGTTGATATGGTTCAAGAAGGAATCATCTCCAAAGAGGAGGCCATTTTTAAGGTTTCTACAGATCAAATTGGACAGCTTCTTCACCCCAGGTTGGACCCCAATACCGTAAAAGATATTATTGGAAGAGGTTTACCAGCTTCTCCAGGAGCAGCTTCGGGAGAGATTGTATTTTCTTCTGAAGACGCAATTTCTTTTAAAGAAAGGGGCAGGAGCACTATTTTAATTCGACAAGAGACAAGCCCTGAGGATATTTCAGGAATGATCGCTTCTGAAGGTATCTTGACTGCGAGAGGTGGAATGACTTCCCATGCTGCAGTAGTGGCCAGAGGTATGGGGAAGCCATGTGTTGCGGGATGCAGTAATATTATTATTGATAGTGCTAATAAAAAACTCATCTTATCAGGAAAAACTTATAAGGAAGGAGATTTTTTAACTATTGAGGGAAGCGAAGGTCTGGTTATGGCCGGTACTGTACCTACCATTTCAGCTGAAGTGACAGAGGATTTTGCTGTTTTTATGAAATGGGCTGATACCCTTAAAAAATTAGAAGTAAGAACGAATGCAGATAATCCCCAAGATGTACAAATGGCCCTGAAGCTAGGTGCAGAGGGCATCGGACTTTGTCGAACAGAGCATATGTTTTTTGACCCTGAAAGAATTCTTGCTGTTAGAGAAATGATTTTTGCGGAAAATTCAGAAAAAAGAAACTTGGCGCTTAAGAAGATTCTTCCTTTTCAAAGAGAAGACTTTTCAAAAATTTTTAAACTCATGGAGAGTCGACCAGTTAATATTAGACTCCTTGATCCTCCTCTGCACGAGTTTCTTCCTCACTCAGAGAATGAACAAAAAGACTTATCTATCCATTTAGGAGTCGCTTTAGAAAAAATAAGGGATATTCAAAAAAACTTGGAAGAATTTAACCCAATGCTTGGGCATAGAGGGTGCCGATTGGCCATTAGTTTTCCTGAAATATATAAAATGCAGGTGAGGGCCATTATTGAGGCAGGTATTGAAAGTAAACTTTTGGGTTTTTCTCCCAATATTGAAATCATGGTTCCTTTAGTCTCAGATTATAAGGAATTAAAGAAAATAAAAAGTGAGATATTAAAGGAAACAGAAGATATTTTTGAAGAAAAAGGAGAGAAAATTTCTTTTCAAATTGGAACGATGATAGAACTTCCACGCGCAGCTATTATGGCCAGGGAAATAGCAGAAGAAGCATCATTTTTTTCTTTTGGAACGAACGACTTAACCCAGACAACCTATGGCCTATCAAGGGATGACTCAGGTAGGTTTTTGCCAGATTACTTAGGGCAAAATGTTTTTAAAGAGGATCCTTTTGTTTCCTTGGACAAAGAAGGTGTAGGCTTTCTTGTCTCTCATGCCGTAAAAGAAGGCAGAATTGCAAAACCAGAAATCCATTTAGGAATTTGTGGAGAGCATGGGGGAGACCCCAAATCGATACAGTTTTGTCACAATATTGGCCTGGATTATGTAAGCTGCTCACCTTTCAGAGTACCAATCGCGAGGCTAGCAGCGGCTCAATCATCATTACAAGAAAAAAAATGAAGAGCGATATAAAGCGCTTGGCAACAAAGTTGTTAAAAGGACAGAACTTTGATTGCTTATCTGTTGGTGTTATTGATTTTAAATCCTCTAATTATAATTGCTTAGAAAATATTTTTGATAAAAAACTTGCCGAAAATGGGAAAAATTATTTTGATTTGGCAAGTCTTACTAAACCTTTAACCTTAGGGTCTTTTTGTTCTCAGAGACCTGACATCTTTAGTGAAAACAAGGATTGGGAGCTTCTTCTTAACCATAAAGCAGGACTGCCGGCCTGGGGACGTCTGAAAAGATGTTCTTGGAAAAAGCAGATAATGTCCTATGAAGTCCTCTCATCAATAACAAAATATTCTGACTTTTCCGCATTAAGGCTTATGCTTGAAATAGAAAAAGCACTTGATTCAAAATTTGAAAATGTTCTATCAAAGTTTTGGGATAAAGAAACGTTATTTTGGAAAAACTTATCCCAAAAAAATATATACCCCAAAACGGGACATCGTAACGGGGACTCTCTAAGGGGAGTCGTTCATGATGATAATGCTTTCGTAATTAATGAATTTTGCACTCACGCAGGACTTTTTAGCACCATTGGAGGACTTTGTAGAACTCTTATTAATTTGGATAAGCAATTTTGTCTTTTGGAGCATATGGAGAAAGGTTTTCAAAAAAGAAAAAATGAAGATCGATTTATCAATGGCTGGGACACTGTTGATATCAATGATGGAAAGGAGTCTCTTGCAGGCAAGGGGTGTAGTCGTTCAACTTTCGGACACTTAGGTTTTACCGGGACGTCCATCTGGGTAGATATTGAAAAAAAGATTGGGTTTATTATTTTAACGAATGCCACGAGAGATTTTTGGCATGATAGAATCCGACTCAACAATTTGAGAAAACAAATAGGTCGGTATGTTTGGTCCCATATTACCTATCTTTAAGTCTTCTAAAAAATTTAATAATTCCATATACGTTTAAAAAAGGTGTTGTTAAAATTATTTTGTTAAATTAAAGAGGAATATTCTAATGAAATATCTAGATAAATCAGACCTCATAACGAAATCAAATAAAATAAAGAAAATTTTTTTTTATAGGATATGTGGTACGGGAATGGGTGCTGCTGCTATATTGCTCAAAGAAGCCGGCTTTGAAGTAGAAGGTGGAGATATAAATTTTAGGCCTCCTATGAGCGATTATCTTGAGTCCACTAAAATCCCATTGCACAATTTGAAGGATATAGATTTAGATTATCTCAAAACGTTTGATTTAATTGTTGTGGGAAATGTCGTTTCAAAAAAAGGACAGGATGCTCATTTAATCGAAAGTTTAAATGTAGACTTCTGCTCTTTTCCTGCGGCTATAGGTGCCTTTATTTTAAAAAATAAAAAAGTTGTAGGAGTTTCAGGAACTCATGGAAAAACAACGACGACATACCTAATGGTCCAAGTGTTTGAAAAACTTGGATTTAATGTAGGTTATTTTATTGGTGGAGTTATTGAAAATAGACCTTCTGCATCCTTAGGGGAAAATGATTATTTTTTCATCGAAGCCGATGAATATGATTGTGCGTATTTTGAAAAATTCTCAAAATTTTTGAATTATGAGATTAATGATCTCATCTTGACATCTTTAGAGTTTGATCATGCTGATATTTACAATAGTATAGATGAGATTAAAGAACAGTTTAGAAAGCTTATTTTAAGTTTAGATAAAAGCTCTATTATTGCTGACAATGATTATCAGGCCACTAGAGAAATTTATCAAGAGTTCCCAAAACGTTGTGATTGGATTTTTTATTCAATTAATAACTCCCCAAAAATTAAAAATATTTCTATTGGGGAAAATAAAATGACAACTTTTTCTTTAGAAATAGATGGGAAAGATTATAAATTTGAGACCAATTTGACGGGTGTTCAAAATATTTTAAACCTCTCATCAGTTATATTGTATGCTTTTAAAGAAAAATTTTCTTATGAAAAAATTAAAACTTCTATTTTAAATTTAAAAATGGTTAAGAAAAGGCAAGAAGAAAAAGGCTTTTTTCAGGGGGCAAGAATTATAGATGATTTTGCTCACCACCCTAGGGCAATTAAGTATACAATTGATTCAATTAAAAAAAAGTATTTAAATAAGGACGTTGTTGTCGCTTTGGAGCCAAGTTCCTCCACTTCAAGAAGCTCAATTTTTCAAGAAGCATATGTGGAGGTTTTATCTGATGTAAATACTGTTATTCTAGTTGAACCTCAAAATGCAACGACAGTAAAAAATTGTACTGACTTAGATTGCAAAAAGCTCATAAGGGACCTCAGAATTAAGAATAAAAATGCTTATTTGGTAAGTAAAATTTCTGAATTAAAAGAAAAAATAGAAAAAGAGGCCAATGAGGAAAGAGTTGTTTTGTTTCTCTCGAATGGTCAATTCTTAGGACTTTGGGAGTCAGACTTTGCTCATTCTATTAGGCCTTAATTTCTTTCCTCTAAGAAAAAGTCATTTTGCAAAAAGTCATTGAACAGGCATGTTAAAAGAGGTATAGTCAGCTACTTCGTTTTACCAAAAACTACTCTTATGGAGAAGCAACATGATTAAAGATTATATTTTCACTTCTGAGTCTGTTACGGAAGGTCATCCTGATAAAATGGCCGATGGAATAAGTGATGCTGTCCTTGATGCCATGCTTGAACAAGATCCTGATTCTAGAGTTGCGTGTGAGACGATGATTACAACGGGAATGGTTGTCTTGGCCGGAGAAATAACCTCAAAATCAAATGTTGACTTTCAAGGCGTAGTGCGTAAGAAAATTTTGGATATAGGGTATGATGATTCAGCAAAAGGCTTTGATGGTAATACATGTTCTGTTCTTGTGAGCCTTGATAAGCAGTCACCAGATATCGCTCAAGGCGTTAATCAGGGGGAGGGGTCTTATAAGGAGCAAGGTGCGGGAGACCAAGGGTTAATGTTTGGCTATGCAATTAATGAAACAAACAACTATATGCCACTCACAATCGATTTGTCTCACAAACTTGCTAAGAAGCTTACGGATGCTAGAAAAGAGGGCGTTATTCCTGAGCTTAGACCTGATGGAAAAACACAGGTTTCAGCACAATACGAAAATGGGAAGTTGAAAAGAATTGAGGCCATTGTCGTTTCTTCTCAGCATTCGGATAATTTTTCACTTAAGCAAGTAGAAGAATCTATAAGGGAAGAAGTAATTAAAAAAACAGTGCCTCAAAATTTAATTGATGAAAAAACTAAGATCTTTATAAACCCTACAGGTAAGTTTGTTATCGGCGGACCTATGGGAGATTGCGGGTTGACTGGGAGAAAGATTATTGTAGATACGTATGGTGGCCATGGGGCACATGGAGGGGGAGCTTTTTCTGGGAAAGATCCCTCGAAGGTAGATCGCTCCGCTGCGTATGCATCTAGGCAAGTCGCAAAACATATTGTAGCAGCTGGTTTAGCCGATAAGGTTCTTGTCCAAGTCGCCTATGCTATAGGTGTTGCTAAGCCTATGTCCTTCCTTGTTGAAACTTTTGGAACGGAAAAGGTGAACATTGAAAAAATAAACTCTTCAATCTCTGAAATTTTTGATATGAGGCCTAAGTCAATTATAGAGAGACTAGACTTACTAAAACCAATCTACGGACCTACATCTGCTTATGGTCATTTTGGTAGGGTTTTGGATGATGGCTTTAAATGGGAGAAGCTGGACTATTTGGAAAAATTAAAGTCTTTGTTCTAATCGCTTGAAATAAATCTTTAAATAGTGCACCCTAAAATAGGAAAACTACTTTTCCCATTTTAGGGTGTTTTCATTTAAGGTAGTCTAGAGTTTTAAATAATGGATTTAACTTTTTTTATGATAAAGTATATTCCTTTTTGGTGTGTACCAGTTTCTATAATTGGACTTCAATTTGGATTATTGTACAAGTTAAAGGGTCTGAATTTAGTCGCTTTTACTTTTTTCTTCTTAGCATTCATCTGTGTTTTTCTTATAGGTTTTTATTTATGGACAGGAGGACCTATAAAGTCAGTTCAGTTTTTCTACGATTTCATAAGTTCATTTCAAATGAAGTAAATTGACACAAAAATTTATACTGGTACGATTTTAATAATCTAACAATAGATAAGTTGGTAAAGGAAAAGAGATCATGGATGATTTTAATTTTTTGCATAACTCATTTAATTCAGAAACTAATCCAAAATTTTTGTTAAATAAGAGGTCAACCAAGGAAAATGAAAAAAGAAATATTAATTTATTTTTTATTGGTGAAAAAAAACAAAGGCTAGAAAAAAGAAACTTTAAAATTGTTGGAAATTGGAGTCTAAGCTACTTTCACTATGATGATGTAGAAAGTTTTTTAGAAATAAGTTTACCAAATGAATTATTAATTATTATTTTAGATTGTCCAAAAAAAGATTTTAAAAATCAGATTAATAAATTAAAAACTTTGATTAAGTCCAATATGAAGTTAGATCTTATTGTGATTAACAGAGATTATTCAATACAAGAAATTGCATATGGAATGAAAAAAGGAATTTATCAATTTATTGAACCCTCTTTTAAAGAAAAAGATTTTATAAATCTCATTCTTGGCATTATTTCAAAAAAGTTAAAAGAAAGTGAAGAAAAAGATTATATAAAAGAAGAGAACCAAAAGAAAAAATTTAATGGAGTTATAGGGAAGGATAAATTTTTAATTGAGCATTTCAAATCAATTGAAGGTAATTGTGGAGTTAATTATTTTTTAATCTTGGGAGAAAAAGGCGTAGGGAAAAAAAAGTTAGTTGAATTACTACATAATGAGTCAACCTTTTTTGAAGGGCCTATTAGTCATTTAAATATAAATGCAGTACCAAAAAGTATATTAAATGAAACGATCTTTGGAAATTTATCAATTAAAAAGAGGGGAATAATTCAAACCTCAAATAAAGGAAGTCTTTGTGTAGACTATTTTGAAAACATAGATTTAATAACTCAGGAAAAGATAGACTTCTATATAAGAGAAAATAAGTTAGATTTAAACATTTTTATAATATCTCGAGACAATCAAGAAGAAATAATGGAAAAGCTATGTTTGGAAATAAGAGAAAAATTAAAAAACAATATCATAAGGCAGAGTTTGTTAAAAAATAGAAGAGAAGATTTAGAGACCTTTATAAATTTTTTTGTAGAAAAATATAAGAAAATAAATAGGAGGTATTTTTTTTTTAGTGAAGACGCTCTCGATTCTTTATTAAATTATGATTGGCCTGGAAATATAACAGAATTAGAAAACTTGATTGAAAAATTATCCGTTACTTTTGATAAAGATAAAATTTTACTTGAAGATTTACCATTTGATTTGATTAGAAATGAATTACCTAGAAAAAGAATCCCCTATATTGATATAGGCCAAGAGGGCTTTTGCTTAAGCGAAGTAATAAAAGAAATAGAAAAATCAATTATTGAACAGGCGCTAATCAAAACAGACGGGAATAAAAACCAAGCATCTAAGTTATTAAAAATAAATCGGACAACTTTAATTGAAAAAATGAAGAAAAGAAATATCGAGAATAAATTCCCCAATTAATAAATGTGAAAAAACCTCTCTTTTAAAATAACCAAATCATATAGTTCAAAAATATTTTTATAAAGTGTCAAAAAATATAGGTGGGAAAATTTTCCTTTAGAAAAAATTTCCTTTTAAAAAAAACAAAAAAAGGTAAAATTATTCCTAGGTATGAAGTCCAGGATGGATTTTGTTATATGTTTAAAAAATGAAACAGGAAGTTTCAGTTACCATGGCGGCGAAAACATTCAAAATTTTGACGCTTTTAATTTCTATATCATTTAATTCTAGTATAAGCGCCAAGCTGATATTACAAGAAAAAATGAAAAAGAATTTAAGGTGGGAGTTAAAGGTTCCAAAAAAGCAGGTTCTGCTTGAGGGTAATCAAAGTTATTTTTCGATAAAAACACTAAACTTTCAGTTATACAGAGAACTTGTAAGTGATTTGAAAAAAATGGACTTGGATGAAAGCTATTTTAAAAAGTTTTAT
>JAOMEV010000021.1 GCA_028346125.1 Bacteriovoracales bacterium
ATCTAAAATTAGCTGAAGAAGAGGCCAGAAAAAAAGAAAAGAGTAAGAAGAGACTAGATTTTCTAAAAGAAATTGAGGCGGCCAATAAGAAAATTAAACTAGCAAAAGAGAAGTCAAAAACCATTAAAAAAAATAATGATAGATTGAACTTTCTCAGGGATATTGAAAATGCCCATAAGAAATTAAAAGAGGCCGAGGAAAAGTCAAAAAAAATAATAACAGAAAATGATAGAAAAGAGTTCCTTAAAAATATTGAAAAAGTAAATGAAGATTTAAGATTGGCCGAGAAGAAAAGGCAAAAAGCAAGAAAACGATGGGGCAAGGCCAGCAAATTTGTAAAAATGACAGCAGCAGCTCGAAGATGGAATAGTTATGTAAAGAAAAAACAGGCCGAGATGGTTAAAAATATAGAGAAGAATAATGTTAGGGCCGTTGAAAAGAACCTTCGTGATGGTGATATAGATCCAAATTTTAAAGATGAAAATGGAAAAACCCCCCTTCATAAAGCCGCTGAAAAGGGACAACCAAAAATGGTTGAAACCCTTATAGATAAAGGCGCTGACCCTAATATAAAAGATGATAGTGGGAATACTCCTATCGATATTGCAAAAAAATCTGGAAATAGAAAAGTTCTAGACCATTTGCAAGGAGACGAAAAAGAAAGGAATGAAAATAAAAAGGTACAAAAGAATGTGGATCGTGGAGGATCAGTTGATACATTTTTGGAAAAGGGCGGTAATGTAAATGGAAAAGATAATAATGGAGAAATTCCATTAGCAAAGGCCATTAAAAAAGGAAACAGAAAAGCTGTAGAAGATCTTATAAACAATGGTTCAAGTACTCGGTTTGTTGATAAGGATGGGAAGAGTATTAAGGAACTCGCTGATGAACTTGGCGATGATAAAATCTCTAAGATGCTAGATAAAAAATCAAACCCTAATAGAAATATGGAAAAGAGATTGGGAAGAAAGTTAAATCCCAAAGAAGTTAAAGAAATATCTACATGGAAAGAATGGGATGCCAATAATGCTGAAGAAAAAAGTTACATGGATTATATTGGAAGGAATAACCTCAAGGGCATAGTTAGTTTGTTTAAAAAATATCCTGGTTATGACATTAAAAAAATAAATGTAAATGTAAGGCGCCGGAGCGGATTAACTCCTTTAATGGAAGCAATAAGATTACGGAAAAAAGATGTTGCGATGATGCTCATAGGAGATAAAAATTACCTCAGAAAAAAGGGAATCGAGGTTGTACATCCAAGGTATTTGGCCGATGTTAACGCTGAAACCAATTATTTTAAGACTCCACTTATGTTCGCTGCTTTGAAGGCCGGGTATTTAGATGTGATTAAGGCCCTTTTAAGAGCGGGCGCTAATAGGAGTGCTAGAGATCATTTGAAAAGAACAGCTTATGACCTTGCTAAGATGAAAGGCCACAGACAGTACCTTAAGTATTTAAGGCCTTAATGCTTGTGCTGACAAACATTAAGATGGTTAATTTTGTGGGATTTAAATTGAGCGATCATAAGACCAATAATTCCTAAAACCGTAAAAAGTGGATGATAGGGTGAGTGGACATCAAAACCCTGATTTCCGATCCCTACAAAAATAGCACCTAGAATGAGGAGAATAAGGGATGTAAGTTTTTTAGGTGACCAGTTTGGAAGGACCTGTCGTCCTGTCAAAAATACTACAAGAATGAGAGTTGGGGCCTCGAAAGGCTCTAAGTAAGTATGCCACCAGTGGTGTGCAACTTCCCCTAAAAGAGGGATCACTGTGATTGCCAGAGGAACTATGATGCAGTGTATTGCGCAGCCAAGCGATAGAAATGTTGAAACTCTTGTTGATAAACTCATATTCTAATGTCCTTTCAACTTAGGCTTATAGCGAAAAGAAAATTAATTTGCAAGAAATGTGCAAAAAGTTCAGATGTTTGATTTTTTTTTTTGATTTCATGACATAAATAGGCGTTTTTGCTATATAGAATAAAACTTCAGAGATTATTATGAAAATAAATGCACTAGATATTTTGAAAGAAAAAGGCCTTTCCAATACGGGTCCTAGGAAAAGAATACTTGAGATTCTTATTGGAGATCAAGCGCCTTTATCGGCTTCTGAAGTTTTCAAAAAGTTGGAATTTGAAGGATTGTGCCACAATGAATCTACTGTATACAGAAACCTTCAAAAATTCTTAGAAGCAGAAATCATTCAATCATTTACTCTTAACGATGGTATTGCCAGATTTGAGTTTAAGAAAGGCCACCATCACCATATTGTTTGCATTAAATGCAAAAAAATGGATTGCCTTAATCTTTGTCAGGTTGAGAAGCTTTTTGACGAGGCCATTAAAAAGCATGGATTTATGCCTGTTTCCCACCATTTAGAGTTTTATGGACTTTGTAAGGGTTGTTCTACCTCCCCTCTCAAGTAATGCCCCAAAAAAAAATTATTCATGTTGATATGGACTGCTTTTACGCGGCCGTTGAAATGAGAGATAATCCTAATTTAAGAGGAATTCCTCTAGCAGTAGGAGGAAGTGCCGAAAAAAGGGGTGTTGTGGCAACTTGTAATTATGAAGCAAGAAAATTTGGTATCCACTCGGCCATGTCATCAGCAAAGGCCCTTAAGCTTTGTCCACACCTAAAGATCATTCCAGGCAGAATGAAAAGTTACATGAAAGAATCATACAAGATCCGGGAAATATTTTTTGAATATACGCCCCTTGTGGAACCTCTTTCCCTAGATGAGGCCTATCTCGATGTGACTGGAGTGGATAAATGCGGTGGAGTAGCAACCTTAATGGCAGAAGAAATAAGGTCTAAAATCCTTGAAAAAACAGGTTTAACTGCTTCAGCTGGAGTTGCCCCAAATAAGTTTTTGGCCAAAATTGCAAGCGACTGGAAAAAACCAAATGGCCTTTTTATTCTGACTCCAAAAGTAGTACCTCAATTTATTGGCCCACTTCCTATACAAAAAATTCCAGGAGTAGGAAGGGTAACTGAAAAAAAATTAAAGGATATGGGGATTTATTATTGCAGAGATATTCAGGAAAAAGGCCTCAATTTTTTGGAAGAACATTTTGGCAAGTTTGGAAAAACTCTTATGGAAAGGTCTTTTGGACGAGATGATAGGAGCGTCATTACTGATTACCCTAGGAAATCATTAAGTCTTGAGAGAACTTTCAATCAGGATTTGCAAGGGGTGGAATGTCTTGAAAAGTTCGAACAGTTTATTTTTGATTTAAGGGAAAGGCTTTTTGGGTGGAAAAAGAAAAAAGATCCTAAGAACCTTTATATTTCCAAGGCCTATGTGAAACTAAAATATGAAGACTTTCAAAAGACAACTCTCGAAAAAACAAACACTTATCCATTTTATGAACCTTTATGGATTGAAGGAGAGTTACCAATTGATTTAAAAAACCATTTATTTGAACTTTTAAAAATGTCCTTGGAAAAATCCTCAAAAAAAATAAGGCTTATGGGAATAGGAGTTAGGTTTGGTGAAAAAGAAGTTTTAAGAAGTGAGCAGTTAAGACTCCTCTAGCTTTTCAAAAATTTTATCAAGTGTAGGAGATTCTATAAGAAGTTTACCTTCAGAATGAAGAGTGAAGTCCCCATCTTTTTTTATTTCAAAACTTTTCTTATTAGGAAAAAAGTCTCTTTTTTTCAGTGCCTGTATAACCCAATTTTTTTCCCTGAGATC
Organism: Bacteriovoracales bacterium; assembly: GCA_028346125.1. Classification (GTDB taxonomy): domain Bacteria; phylum Bdellovibrionota; class Bacteriovoracia; order Bacteriovoracales; family Bacteriovoracaceae; genus UBA7317. The sequence continues at coordinate 3,705 of JAOMEV010000021.1, forward strand.
ACCTATTTGTAAATTAATATTGGGATAAACATCGGAGGATTGTTTTATTTTTTCAGGTAAAAAGTTTTCTCTTACCAATAGAGAATGATGCTCTTTAGAGAGGAGAAAGTCCTCTGGAGTGGCCATCTTTACGCTTTTTCCTTTTTCAAAAAAAAGAAGGGTGTGTGAATACTTTAAACAAAGTTCCCAGTCATGTGAGCTAAAGATTATTGTTTTCTTTTTTTGCTTTGAAAATATCTTTAAAAAATGAAAAAACTCGATTTTTCCAGGGATATCAAGGAAAGAGGTTGGCTCATCTAAAAAAATAAGAGGAGTATCCTGAACAACGGCCCTTGCAATAAGGACTTTTTGTTTTTGGCCATCACTAAGTTCTTCAAAAAATCGGTCCTTTAAAGAGTCTAATTTGAGAAGTGATATCGTATCGTCAATGTAGTCACTATCTTCTTTTTTGAGAGTTCCCCAGAAGGATGTGTGGGGATATCGGCCTAAAGCAATCACTTCTTTTACGGAGAGGTATTGAAGAGGAGGTCTTTCTGTCAAAACAAGAGATATCATTTTTGAAAGGTCTTTTTTTGAATAACTCTTAATATTTTTTCCCAATAGAAGAATATCTCCTTTTATAAGGGGAAGAAGTCCAGATAATGTTTTTAAAAGAGTTGATTTTCCACTACCGTTGGGCCCCATAAGAGAGACAATTTCACCAGGAAAAAGATTGAAACTAATGTCTTTGGCGATAATATTTTCAAAGTAACCTACTGAAAGGTTTTTGACTTGAAAAAGGATTCCTCTTTTCATTGAAAAGCCTCACTTTTTCTTCCTCGCCATAAAAATACAAAAAGAACGGGAATGCCAATAAGTCCTAAGATAGCATTTAGTGGCAGTGTCACCTGGTCACTTAATGAAGATATTAATTCTGAGAAAAGGGCCAGAGAGGCGCCTATAAGCATAACTGATGGAATCAAAACCTTGTGATCTCCTGTTCCAAAAATTTTTCTGGCCATATGAGGAACTAAGACTCCTAAAAATGCTACAGGCCCACAAAATGAAGTGACGAGCCCTGCCAAAATGGCGGTTAAAATAATGAGGAGAAATTTCATTTTTTCAGGAGAAAGGCCTGAACTACGAGCATAGTTATCGCCCAAAAGCATTAGGTTTAAGGGCCTTATCAAGGTAAGAGAACTCAAAAGTCCAAAAAGAGAAATAGTGCAAAACATTGGAAGCTCATTAAAACTAACTCTTTGGAAGCTTCCCTGAGACCATAGGAAAAAGTTTTTCAGCTCATTCGCTTCACTTAGGAGGCTTAAAATATTGATGAGTCCGCTTGAAATGTAGCTAAAAAGTAGGCCAAAAATCAGTAGGATGAGCTTTCCTTTTATTTTTAGACTGAAAAGAAAAAGAATAATTAAAATCAAAAGGCCACCACTCATGGCAGAGAAGGTTATTCCAAATTTATGAAATATCGAGGTCAATTCAAAAGGTAGAAATTTTAATCCCAGTACCCAAAGGGCAACGCCCAAGGATGAACCACTTTGAATTCCTAAAATGAAGGGGCCGGCAAGAGGATTTTGGAAAAATGTCTGCATCAGAAGGCCGCTGGTTGCAAGAGAAGCACCTGCAAAAATAGCAGTAAGTGTTTTAGGGACTCTGATTTCTCGAATAACATCTGTAATAAGAGGTTCAGAAAGATTATTAAAAAAATGGGAAAAAAGTTGGTGAAGACTTATTTTTATGGGCCCTCTTAAAAGAACGCATAAAGAGAGGCATAGGAAAATTATTCCAAAAAGGGCAAAGAGTAATGTTCTTTTATTACGAAGTTTTACCATTTATTTCAGCTTTTTATACCAACGTAGTGTGTGGCCGGGTAAGAGTTCCGGGTGAAAAATTTTAATGAGGTCAGCAAGTAAGAGATGGGGCTTTACTAGCGCTCCTTCCCAGTAATCGTTACCCCCCCAAGGATTTGTTTTGTTGTTATTATTGTAAATAAGTCCTTCATGATAGGGCCTTAAGAGCTTATATTTATTGTCTTCATTCAGAATATCCTCTTTGGTATGCCAAGGAGACTGAGGAAGCCAAAATTTGATCTGAGTTGATTTTTTTAAAATGGCCTCAAAGCTAAATGGCAGAGAGCGTTTAGAATTCCAAGGAAGCTTCGCTCCCGCATCCTGAAGAAGTTTTGAAAAATAGGTATTTTCACCTGGAATAGACCAGGATCCTTGATAATTTCTTCCTGTAAGTACGAGATGGGGTTTTAGGTTTTTTGTTTTCTTTTTTAGAGAAAGATAATTTTTTTTACCTTGCTCAAAGATAAGTTTTGCTTTTGGAAGTTTTCCAACAAGGGCCCCAACAAATTTGATCCATTCAAACCTTCCTAAGGGGTGGGCCTCTCTGAACTCACTATTGAAGACTACTTTTTGTCCCATATCAATGAGCTTATCAATTCCATTTAATGAAGATGCTGGGTAGGCCATGACAATATTTGGTCTGAGTTTAAGAACTTTTTCGACTTGGAGGGGGTAACCAAGATTAGTAACTTTTTTAGATTTGAGAAGTTCCCTGGCTTTTTTTGAAGAGATATATTTGACTCCGCTAAATCCTTTAAGTTTATTTAAAGAATTTAACGCCTCTAAAAAGGGAATATGTGTAGTAGAAATGGAGGCCAATGATTTAATTGGCTCCTTTAAGTGGATAAGGTTTTTGCAATTATAGGGAGTAATACTTTTTGATATAAGAATGTTTTGTTCTGGTGGGCCTTTTATTTTAAGAAGGGTTGTTGTACGAGAAGAGTATATCTCAAGCCCTTTGGCGTAGCTCATTTTTACTTTTTTAAGTCCATGAGAGCAGTTTATGTTTTGCCCTGTTTCTGGTATGGCAGATTGAGTTGTGGACATAGAGAGAAAGATTAAAAAAAAGATTATACATTTCATTCTTTTTGACTAACTGCTTAAAACCCAAAATTCAAGAAGTTTTTGAGTAGTGAAAAAAGTCACAACCTGTGATAAATAAAATTAGTTTATTTAATTTCTAGGAGTTGCCGTGAAGGTTTTATTTTTACTTTTTGTTTTTTCTTTTCATACATTCGCTTCATCAGAAAAACCTGTTTTAGAGTCTACCTGTGAAGAAACAGATGCAGATACCTTGACTTGGGATACTTGCATAATAAAAACCAAGGGGAGCAAAAGTAAAGATGTGATCTACTATTTCCATGGAAAGGATGGGGATGAAAAAACTTGGCTTGAAAACTATTCAGTGACGGGGATGCTTAGAGACTATTGGCAAGAAAACAATATCGATGCTCCAACAGTTGTCTCAGTTTCTTTTGGGCCAATATGGTTGCTTGTGAAGAGTAATGGGACACTCACTGGTGGCCTTCTTGAGCTCGTTTCCAGAAAAATTTTGCCTGAGCTGAATTCTCGTTTTGGAAATGAAGGTAAACGAATCCTCTTGGGACAATCGATGGGCGGATTCAATGCCATGCAATTGTATTTGGAAGACTCTCTTCGTTTTGATAAAGCGGCCTTCATTTGCCCAGCAATAGGTCAACTTTCACCTTTTGCAAGTGATGAAGAAGTTTCTGATTACATTAAAAGAACCAAGGCGAGCCCTGATAAAGTGAGTGATCTCATTCGGCTTTCAAGAATGTTTATACCTGATCTTGGCTTTTGGAAAAAAACCTCTCCTCTCATTCTTGCGGATAAAGTCTTAGGGGAGGAGTCAAGTCCCATCTACCTTTCGGCCTCTCTCGAGGACGACTATGGATTTTATGAAGGTTCTTTACTTTTTAAAAATATTTCAAAAAGGAAGGGCGTAGAAATCAACTGGAGGCCTTTAAGTGGAAAGCATTGTAGTCATGACATCATTTCCTTAGGAAACTTTCTAACAGAACGCTAAAGCTCAATTTCTTCAAAAAGGCTTGGGCGAATATACTTTTCCCAATAGAATATGGGGGGCTGGTTATTTGAGAAGGAATTAACAACCCAATCGATAAACTTGTCTCCTATGGAGATATGCTCATTACAAATATGTTCTGAAAACTTTCTAAAAGGAAGCGAGTAATTTTTTTGAGCGTGATTCCAAAAATGTGTGGCCCTTTGTTCATGATGATTTTTAAGATTCCTAAAGTATTTTTTCTCTTCCTCTTCAGTCTTGAATTCAAGGTCTATAATGGCCTTAGGGAGTTTGAGTCTTATATTTTTATTGTAATTTCTGCTGCCTTTTTGGGCTTGGTCAAAAAGGGTCGCCAAAACAGAATGATATCTGTGCTGGGAAAAAGTTTCCAGAAATTCACACTGACTGTCAGTAAACAGGTTGCCTTCGGAAGTGTCGCTTCTCATTACATAGCCTCTCAATTTACATTGTAGTTGAAACTTCAACATATTAGGCAGTTCATATAGGATTCAAATAATTAAATGAAATTTATTTCATTTGTAGGCCAAAACTCATGATTTGATGAAACCTAAAGCTCTATTTCTTCAAAAAGGCTTGGGGGGATATACTTCTCCCAATAAAATGAGGGGGCCTGTTTATTGTGGAAGGAATTAACAACCCAATCGATAAACTTGTCACCTATGAAGACATGTTCGTTACAAACATAATCGGAGAATTTTCTAAAAGGAACTGGATAGTTTTTCTGAGCATGACTCCAAAAATGTTTGGCCTTTTTTTCATGGTGGTCGGTGAGGTCCTCAAAGTATTTTCTTTCTTCCTCTTCTGTATTGAATTGGAGTTTACCCTTCATTTTTTCTTTGTAACTACCCCTGGCCTTTTGAGATTGCTCAAATAGAGTGGCCAAAACAGCATGATATCTGTGTTGAGAAAACGTGGCCAGAAACTCACTCTGTATGTCAGTAAATAGCACATTATCTGAAGGGTCACTTATCATATCTTGGACCTTTAGTTGCCTTATATTAATATTACACCTCGAGTTTGGAGCCAAAAAAGATTCAAAAACAATTCATAATCCGTTTTAGCAATAAATTTTATTTATTTTTTTTATTTAGAAAAAATTTTCTAAATAATGGTCTAAAACTGTGCCTTAGATATTATTTTTGGCCAAAAAAGTACTCGTTTAAGTATGAACTTTTCTTCAAAGGTTATAAATAGTGGAATTGAGATATTTTCATGACTCATAATTTGATCCGAGACATTCAAAGAAAATTACTTTTTAAAATTGAAATAACTGTAGATTATTGACCTAGAAGGCTTTTTTTAAGGTCTTCATCAATAGGGTTAGGGCCTAACCATGGGAGATGAAGAAGCTTTGAAATATTCTTTTCCTTTGTTTTTGCTATAATTTTTTTATTCACAATAAAAAGGCCCATATTATTCTTTCTAAGGATGATAAGTTGATCTTTTTCTTTAAGGTTTGGAGTTTTTTCTTTTATCCACTTGAGTTCTTTTTTATAAAGGTCATATTCTTTTTTTAAATTTTTTTTGAGCCCTTCCTTCCATCCTTCATTCGAAATATTTTTCTCTATATCCATCTCATAAATAATTTTTAAAAGTGAACAATCGCTTTTAAGGGACTTGTAAAATGCGATTTTATAGACATCAATTTTAAAAATAGAATATTCTAATAATCCAGATCCAATGAGTTTATATGTTTTATTTAAAACTTTAATTGTTGAAGGGAAAGACGTTTCTGTGGCGTGATTTCGAGTTATACTTATCAAGAAAAAAATAAAAATAATTATATATTTCATACTAATATTTGAACATATTAAGTTCGTCGCGGCAAGCTATGATGTCCTTAAAAAAAAGACATTATGGTGAATACAATAGACTAAAAAAATTGAGGTGGAAGCTCATTCTAAATGATTTAAATCAAATAATACCTTAATCTAGTACTATTGCTAAGAGTTTTAAGTCGGATCAAGTTAAAGGTTTTACTTAATATTCTTGAATAAAATTATATATCCATGATAAAAATATTAAATTGGCATTTTTTAAAATATTAGGGGAGTCCATGGGCAAGAAAAAAACAGAGGATCTTTCAAGAAGCGAGTTGAAGAATTTACTTGCTGTCGCAAGGGGAGATCAGGATGCTGATCTTCTCATAAAAAATGTTAAAATACTTGACCTTGTCTGTGGAGAGGTTATTGATTCTTCTATTGTTCTTTCTGGCCGCCATATTGCTGGTGTAGGGAAAGAATATGAAGAGGAGAAAGCAAAAAAAGTATGGGATGCCAAAGGAGCAACCGCGGTTCCCGGGTTTATTGATGGGCACCTTCATGTTGAATCATCCATGATGCATCCTTTTGAATTTGAGAGATTAACCTTACCTTTAGGAACAACGACGGCCATTTGTGATCCTCATGAAATTACCAATGTTATGGGAGAAAGAGGTTTTTCCTGGTTTTTAAGATGCTCTGAGCTAATGAAGCAAAACTTGTTTGTTCAAGTGAGTTCATGTGTTCCTTCACTTCCAGGTTTTGAAACTAATGGAGGACAGTTTGAAGTCGAGGAGATGAAAAAGTTTAGAGAGCATCCGAGTGTGATGGGCCTTGCGGAAATGATGAACTTTCCAGGAGTCATTAACGGTGACGATAAAATTTTAGATAAACTTGAGGCCTTTGAAGGAATGAATATTGATGGGCACTGTCCATTGCTTCGTGGGAAGGCCCTCAATGCTTATTTGGCAGCAGGTATTCAAAATTGTCACGAGACAGTGACATTAGAGGAAGGTAAGGAAAAACTTCAAAAAGGAATGGGACTTATTATTCGTGAAGGATCTGTGGCCAAAAATTTGAAAACACTCACTCCTTTGGTTACTGAATTTAATTCACCTCAATGCTTTCTTTGTACAGATGATAGAAACCCCTACGAAATTTTTAAAGAAGGTCATATAAATTATTTAATCAAAGAGATGATTAACTCTTTAGGTGTGGCACCTCATATAGCATACAGGTTATCTTCATTTTCGGCGGCCAAGCATTTTGGACTTAAAAGGCTAGGTCTTATTGCTCCAGGGAAACAAGCAGATATTGTCTTCCTAAAGGATATAGAAAAAGTAGATATTCTCGATGTTTTTATTTCTGGAAAAAGTGTTAAAGAGTTGGATCTTAAAAAGGATATGTCAGAAAAGTTGGAAAAGAGCCTACCACCTCGGGAAAATACAATCAAAAGGGGACCGATTAGTCCTTCGGAAGTAAATCTAATTCTTGTTCCTGGGACTTATAATGTTATAGAAATTATTCCCGAAGAAATTATAACAAATCATTTAAAAGTTGATTATGATGGTAGTCAATTTGACCAAAGTGATATCCTCCAAATAGCTGTCGTCGAAAGATATGGGAAGGGTCTTGAACCATCCTTGGGTCTCGTTAAAGGAACAGGACTAAAAAAAGGGGCCATTGCCTCTTCTGTGGCCCATGATTCACATAATATAATCGTGATTGGAAAAACGGCAGAAGATATGGCCTTCGCTGTCAATACTCTTATTGAAAAAGGGGGAGGCTTTTGTGTAACTGAGGGGGATGAAGTTTTATCGTGTCTTCCATTACCAATTGCAGGCCTATTGAGTTTAGAATCTGCGGAAACCATAACAAAAAGTATCGAGGATTTAAGAGCGGCCTTCAAAAAAAATGGTGTCGTTCTTAAAGAGCCTTTTCTTCAAATGGCCTTTTTGGCATTGCCAGTGATTCCAACACTAAAGATAACCGACAGAGGGCTTGTTGATGTTACAAAGTTTGAATTTGTTTCTATTAAGGATTAGCAACTAAATCAGAAGTCAAAGAAGTCACTTTCTTTTTTCTCAATCTCTGTGTTTAGTTCATTTAGTTGTTCGAGCTTGAATCCCTTTAGGCTTTCAAATTCAAGTGAGCATATAATATCGAAACTTTCTTCTTTTATTTTCCAATAAAAATATATTGTATTTCTTTTACTTATCCCAAAATAAAAGGCCTCAAAACCCGATGAAATAAGTGGAATGCTAATACCGACGTCAGATTTAAAATTGTATTGAAGTATTTTTTTTAGGTTTCCGGCAAAAAGGTTACAGTATTCGTTCATATAGTCATTAACGAGAGAATTTGAAACTTTGTCGAGCGGAAGACTCATAAATTGCGAAAGTTTATCCTTTAAGGCCGATATAGAAAACATGGATTTGAAGATAATATTATAGTCTGAGCAGGAGAGTAAAATAAAACTCATTTGGTTTTTTAAAACGGACTTAATAATTAATTCTCTTTCGATGTCCTCAATATTAGCATCACAGCTGGTGTAGTCTTGGAAAACCCTTTTTGAAAGATCAGTGCACGTTTCAAAAAAGGTCTTGTAGCTTTCATGGTTGATTAAAAGGTTATCCATTTTACCTTTCCAGATTCTAGAAACTTAGCTTTTATTTAATCATGAGTTTGAAAATTTTTAACGGGAGAAAAAATTACTTTAATTGCTTGACCACTTTTGTTTATTTCTTCTTTATAATTAGGGATATATTGCACCTCATTGTAATCAAAAAAAAAAAAAATTAAAATTTAGATATGTTTCAACTGGATATGAATGCCACATTCAAGATTCTTAAGATTTTGGAGAAATCCAAACTTAAGTCTGAGGAAGTCTTTACTAAGATTCCGGGTGTGACAATGATTATTTCTGGTGAGGGAAGGGTTTTAAAAGGAAATAATTATCTTGCTGAGATCCTTCGTTGTAACGCCGATGAACTCCACTCGAAAAGTTTATCTGATATTTTGCGCGAAGAAAATTACAAGCTCTTTTTTAAAAATCTCGAAAATATTAAGGAACTTGGTGGAAGTCGCAACTTTGAAACAAAGTTAACAATTGAGGGTGATACAAGTCTTAAAATATTTAGTTGGGATATTTCATTTTTAACTTCATTTCAAGATCGTAGTGTTGATACCTATCTTGCTGTTGGAAGGGACGTTACGGATGTTCGAATCATTCAAGAAAAGCTTGTTGATGCTAACAAAAACCTTGAAGAAAAAGTAAGGCAGAGAACAGTTGATTTAGAAAATGCAATGAATGAACTAAAAAATCTTCAGGGTTCAATGGTTAGTAACGCAAGGATGGCCTCGCTAGGTGAAATGGCCGGGAATATGGCGCATGAAATTAATAACCCTCTTACGATCATAAAGCACAGTGGAAAATCTATAAAAAAATCTCTTTCTAAAAAGAAATTTTCAGATGAACGTGTAGAAAAATTTTTGGTAAGAATCGATCAAACTGTTGATCGAATGGCATCTATCATTGCAAATCTGAAAGGATTTTCTAGGGATGCTTCCAATGACCCTCATCAGGAATATACCATTCAGGAAATAGTTGAAGAATCTGTTTTTCTTATTAGAGAAAAAATGACTAGTAGTGGGATTAATTTAAAACTTGAAATAGAGGATCTTAAAGAAGAAAAGCTTGTTTGTAGTAAAGTTCCTTTGACTCAAGTCATTGTTAATATTCTCACTAATGCCTATGACTTCATAAAAGATATGGATGACAAATGGATTAATATTTCAGTTGAAAAAAAAGATGCTGAGTTTATTTTCAAAATAACCGACTCTGGCGATGGGATTCCTTTTGAAGATAGAGACAGGATCTTTGAGCCCTTTTTTACAACAAAGCAGTTAGGTGATGGTCAAGGACTTGGACTTAGTATTGCTGTAGGTATTGTTGAAAAGCAGCATAATGGTAGTCTTGAAGTTGATGGTGAATGTGAAAATACTCGCTTTGTTCTTAAGATACCTAGAAACCTGACAGGAAGCTAGGCCCCTCCCTTTTATAGTGACAAAGCTAAAATTTCTTTGTAAAAAAATTTGATATTTTTCCAGGGGAGCCTTTTTGGCTGAGATTGTAGTTGATCTACTAAACCCTTTGAACCTGATCTAGTTGGAACTAGCGTAGGGAGGCCTTTTAAGATGTACAATCGCCTTCTATTTATATTTTCTAGTTAAGTTCCAACAGTAGTGGAGATTTTATGCGTAGTGAGACGAGCCTTTTTGATGGAATCAAAAACAAATGTATTAATTACTCTTACCCAAATTCTCGTAAGGTAAAAGTGAGGGGAACCCTTCATTCCTCTATCGAAGTTTCTATGAGAGAAGTAAATCTAGAATCAGGAGGGAGTTTTCTCCTTTATGACTCCTCAGGTCCTTTTTCTGATACTTCCATTAATGTTGATATTTTGAAAGGAATTCCGAAAATTAGAAAAAGTTGGATAGAAGAAAGAGGAAGTGTTGATTGTTTTACCGAAAAAGAAAAGGAAATAAAAAAAGGGCAAAAAGGAAAGAATGTTACCCAATTATATTATGCAAGAAGAGGTATTATTACTCCTGAGATGGAGTACATTGCAATAAGGGAAAACCTTCTTAGAGAAGAATTGAAAAACGATTCAGATAGAGAGAAAAGGCTAAAGGGTCAACCTCTAGGGGCCCAAATTCCAGAAGTCATTACCCCTGAATTTGTTAGAGATGAAGTGGCCAGGGGAAGGGCCGTCATACCTGCTAATATCAATCACCCAGAAAGTGAGCCCATGATTATTGGGAGGAACTTTCTGGTCAAGGTCAATGCAAATATTGGAAACTCTGCAGTCACATCCTCTATAGAAGAAGAGGTCGAAAAATTAGTTTGGTCTACAAAATGGGGTTCAGATACTCTGATGGATCTTTCAACTGGAAAAAATATTTATGAAACGAGGGAATGGATTATAAGAAATTCTCCTATCCCAGTAGGAACAGTACCTATTTATCAGGCGCTTGAGGAAGTTAAGGGTGTTGCAGAAGACCTGACTTGGGAGGTTTTTAGAAAAGTACTCATTGAACAGGCCGAGCAAGGAGTAGATTACTTTACCCTTCATGCAGGAGTGAGAAAAGATTATATTCCTCTTACAGCAAAAAGAGTCACGGGAATTGTTTCCCGTGGCGGTGCGATTATGGCCAAATGGTGTATGCATCATAATAAAGAAAACTTTTTATATACTCACTTTGATGAAATTTGTGAAATCATGAAAACCTATGATGTGACTTTTTCTCTAGGTGATGGCCTAAGGCCGGGGTCAGTTGCTGATGCTAACGATGAGGCCCAATTCTCTGAACTCAAAACTTTAGGGGAATTAACAAAAGTTGCTTGGAGGCATGATGTTCAAACAATGATTGAAGGCCCTGGGCATGTACCTATGCATCTCATAAAAGATAATATGGACAAACAGCTTGAGTATTGTGATGAAGCTCCATTCTATACACTAGGGCCTTTAACAACTGATATTGCTCCAGGTTACGACCATATTACAAGTGGGATTGGAGCGGCCATGATTGGATGGTATGGAACAGCAATGCTTTGTTATGTTACACCGAAAGAACATTTAGGGCTTCCCAATAAAAATGATGTGAGAGAGGGTCTTATCACCTATAAGATTGCTGCCCATGCTGCTGATTTGGCCAAAGGGCATCCTGGGGCGAGAAGAAGAGATGATGAGCTTTCAAAGGCCCGCTATGAGTTTAGATGGAGGGATCAATTTAACTTATCATTAGATCCAGAAAGGGCCATGGAATATCACGATGAAACACTTCCCAACGAAGCGGCCAAGGAAGCAGAGTTTTGTTCGATGTGTGGGCCAAAATTTTGCTCCATGAAAATTAGTGAGGAGGTAAAAAAATTCGTGAAGGTTAACCAATTATAAGGGTTTTTTTATGAAAATCGGAATAGTTGGTGCTGGAATAATGGGCCGAATGGTCTGTCTTTTGGCCCTTAAAAGGGGAATGAAGGTTTCTCTTTTTGATCAAGGGCCTTCTCTTCCAGAGGCAAACTTACCCTGCAGCCTTGTTGCTGCAGGAATGCTTTCTCCCTATTGTGAATTGGAAAAAGCGGATTTTAGAATTTCCCAATTGGGTATTGACTCCCTTCCTCTTTGGAAGGAAATTTCTCAGCTGATGGGAAAGGAGTTATTTTTCCAGAATGAAGGTGGGCTTGTCTTGGCGCATCCGGAAGATCAAAAGGAAATAAGTAAATTAAAAAATATTATTGAAAAATATAACCTTGAATTTTCTTATAAAGAATTGGTTGGTGATCAGTTGAATTCTGTGGGGCCTGAACTTAGGCAAAAGTTTTCAAGAGCTCTTTTTTTTGAAAATGAAGGACAGGTAGACCCTTGGAGTTTTTACAGATGTTTTAATAAAATGATTCTTCCTCAATGTGAGGATTCTTTTTTTGAAACTCCTGTTTTAAAAATGGGCAACCATAAAATAACAACTGCCCAGAAAAATTTTGAATACGATTGGATAATAGACTGCCGTGGACTTGAGGGTAAAAAAGACCAGTCTCAACTCAGAGGAGTCAGGGGAGAAATAATAAAAATTCATGCCCCTGAAATAAATTTATCCAGGCCAATTCGGCTTATGCATCCTCGCTATTGTATTTACATTGTTCCAAGAGAAAATAATCACTATTTGATTGGGGCCACTAATTTAGAGAGTGAAGACTTTTCGCCAATTTCTGTTCGTTCCGCCTTAGAGCTTCTTTCTGCTTGCTATTCAGTAAATAGTTCTTTTTCTGAGGCAAGAATAATAGAGATGAATGTTCAATGCCGGCCGGCCTTCCCAGATAATAACCCAAAAATTATTATCCACAGAGAAGAAGGTCTTATTAGGGCAAATGGGCTCTATAGACACGGATACTTGATTTCCCCAAAACTATCTGACGTTTTGTTGAATAAGATAGAAGACTCTAAAAAGGGAAAGTACGAAGATTTTGTTGAGGAGATACAGTGAAATTTTTTTTGAATGGAAAAGAAAAAGAGTTGGTAGGAGATCAATGGTTTCTTTCTGAGGTTCTTTCATGTCTTGATCAAATGGAAGCTCATGTTGCTGTCGCGCTAAACAAGAGTTTTGTTCCTAAATCTTGTTACAAAAGTCAAGAGATTCAAGAAGGTGATTTTTTAGAAGTTGTAACACCTCATCCTGGAGGTTAATGATGTGGACTTTGTTAGACAAAAAAATAAATAAGAGGCTTCTTTTAGGAACCTCCCAGTACCCTTCCCCTGATGTCTTAAAAAGGTCTATTGTGGAGTCAGGGGTTGAAATTGTAACGGTTTCCCTAAGAAGAACTGGACCTAAAGAAGGAAGTGGGTTTTGGAATATGTTGAAAGGTCTTCCACTTCACTTTTTGCCCAATACAGCAGGTTGCCATTCAGTTAAAGAAGCGGTGACAACTGCCCATATGGCCCGTGAAATTTTTCAAACTAACTGGATAAAATTAGAAATTATTGGAGATGATTATAATCTTCAGCCAGATCCTTTTGCTCTTTTAGAAGGGGCCAAAATACTTAATGAAGAAGGGTTTGAAGTTTTTCCCTATATGACTGATGACCTTGTTCTTGCTGAAAAATTGGTTGCTGTTGGATGCAAAATTCTAATGCCTTGGGCCTCACCGATAGGTTCGGGGCAGGGTATATTAAACCCCTTTTCTTTAAATACCTTAAGAAAAAGACTCCCAGGTATTCAGCTTATCGTTGATGCTGGTCTTGGAAAACCTTCACAGGCGGCCCAGGCTATGGAGATGGGTTATGATGGTTGTTTGCTCAATTCTGCCGTTTCTCAGGCACTTGATCCTGTTGGTATGGCCTGTGCTTTTTCTTCGGCCGTTGGGGCCGGACGTCAAGGTTACGAATCTGGATTGATGGAAGTGAGAGAGAGTGCGAGACCTTCAACTCCTGTTGTTGGTACACCTTTTTGGCATGGGGAAAAACATGAATAGACACCCTAATATTTCTAAAGATACCTCGAGAGTTGTTTTGATTGGAGGGGTTGACTCTAGTGGGGGAGCCGGTCTTTCTACAGACCTTAAGGCCCAACACTCTTTAGGTATAAATGCAAAATGTGTTACTACTTATGTGACTGCCCAAACTCATGGACAGGTCTCTCATATTGAACCTGTTGCAAAAGAAAGCCTTTTGGCCCAGCTAAACTCTGTCTTATCAAACGATGGCCCATTTTTGGTTAAGCTTGGAATGGTAGGCACAAAAGGGATATTAGAACAAATTAATATTGCCTTATCTAAAGTTAAAGCTTCAATTGTTTGTGACCCAGTTTATCTATCAAGTTCGGGAGCTCCTCTTATGGAAGATGAGGCCCTAGAGTTTTATAAAAAAGTTATTTTTCCGAAGACATCTCTTCTAACTCCAAACTTACCGGAAGCAGAAAAAATTTTGGGTAAAAAGGCCTCTTCATTAAACGATATTGAAAAAATGGGAGAGGACTTTTTAAACATGGGGGTTCAATCTGTTCTCATAAAGGGAGGTCATTTTTTTAAAGGTAATTTTCTTTTGGATTACTTTTGTTCCAAGGAAAAAAAATATTGGATTAAAGGCCCAAGAATAAAAAGCTTTAAAGGTGAAACAATTAGGGGGACAGGTTGTTTTCTTGCTTCAGCAATTACAGGAGCAAAATCTTTAGGCCTTAATATTATAGACAGTGTCCTTTTAGGAAGGACACTTTTGAACTCTTCTATTAGAAGGGCGGAAAAGGAAGGAGAGACTTTTATTCTTAGTGTAACAAGTGTTGATAATTTTGAATCAGAAGACTTCCCTTGGATAGAATCAGAAACCTTTTCTTTTAGCTCTATGGAGAACGATGATTCTTTTCCATGGCTTTACCCTATTGTCGACCGGGCCAGTTGGATTACTCGCTTGGCGCCCTATAAAGTAAACATTCTTCAGTTAAGAATTAAAGATCTTGAAGGAGAAAGTCTTGAGAAAGAAATAAAAAAGGCCATAGAGCTTTCAAAAAAATTTCAGATCAAACTTTTTATCAATGATTTTTGGGAACTTGCTTTAAAATACAATGCCTATGGAGTTCATTTAGGGCAAGAGGATTTAGAAAATGCTCACTTAAAAAAAATTAAGGAAAAGGGCCTGAAATTGGGTTTAAGCTCCCATTCTTATGAAGAAGGTGCGATTGCCAAGGGTATTTATCCAAGTTATGTGGCCTTAGGTCCTATCTACTTTACTCAGTTAAAGGCGATGGACTTCGCCCCACAGGGGGTTGAGGCGTTCAAAACTTGGAAAAAATTATTTTCATGTCCCGTGGTGGCCATTGGTGGAATAAATCTGGACCGTCTTCCTGAGGTTATGAAGGCCAATCCGGATATCGTTTCAGTTGTAAGGGATATAACCCTTTCAAAAAATCCTGAGGAAAGAACTCTTCATTGGCAGAAGGCCATTTCGAGGAATTTATGAAAGTAATTGCAGATTTTTGTCTTGTACCTCTTGGTGTCGGAGTTTCTGTTTCTCCGTACATTGCAGAATGTGAAAAGATATTGAAATCATTTGACGTGAAAATATTGTTGCACGGTTATGGAACAAATATTGAAGGAGAATGGGACCATGTTTTTAGAGCGATAAAGAAATGTCATGAAAAAGTCCATGATATGGGCGCTATGCGAATCTCTTCATCTCTTCGTTTTGGAACCCGAACAGATAGAATTCAAACGATTGATGAGAAAATAAAAAGTGTTCAAGACAAGCTTGAGTAAGGAAAAATCTTATTGTAATGCTCCTCTTGATGCATTAAATTTATAGTAGATCTTCCCAACGAATTTTAAGGATGAAATCATGGAAAAAAGGTGGCACGGTCTCTATCATGAGGAAACTCCCAAAGAAATCGATCCCCTAACTCATTCTTCCCTCCTTGATATATTAGATGAAAGTTTTAGTAATTATTCTCAAAAAGATTTTTTAAGTAGTTTTGATAGGGGAATGACTTACCAGGATGTAGACCTTCAAAGTAAAAAGTTTTCGTCATTTTTGCAAAATGATTTGGGCCTGAATAAGGGAGATCGAATTGCTTTAATGATACCTAATATTCTTCAGTACCCCATCTGTCTTTTTGGAGCAATAAGGGCCGGTCTTATTGTCGTTAATATAAGTCTTCTCTATAACGCCAGAGATTTAAAACGTGCTTTGATTGATTCAGAGTCAAAAGTAATTGTGGCCTTAGATAGTTTTTCAAATATCATTGAAAAGTGTTATGAAGGAACTTCTCTTGAGAGAATTCTTTTTACTCATTTAGGGGATTACCTAAACTTTCCAAAATCATTTTTTACTAATCTATTGCATTATAAAGGGAAAAGAACTTCAGCTGCGAACAATATACCTATAGCTCTCAATTTAAGTGATGAATTAGAAAAAGCGGATGAAGGGCTTTATAAAAGACCAGAGACTAACCTCGATGACATTGTCTTTCTACAATACACCGGAGGAACTACAGGAAGTGCTAAAGCCGTAGAGTTGACACACAGTAATTTGCTTTATTGCCTCATGCAAAATAAAGCCTGGTTTGGCCCGACCCTCGAGGAGGGAAAGGAAATCAACATAGTAATTCTCCCCATGCATCATATTTTTTCTGTGATGAATTTTCTTTTTTTAACCCACATGGGTGCTCTTAACATTCTTGTGGCCTTCCCTAGGAGCATTTCTGAGCTTGTAAAATTACTAAAAAAGTGGAAAATCAGCACCTTTTTTGGAGTGAGCTCACTTTTTAATGCAATAGCAGAAGACAAGAGGGCCAAGAAAGTTGATTTTTCATCGCTCAAGGTGTCTGTCGCTGGGGGAATGCCTCTTGAAAAAGGAACTTTTGAGATATGGAAATCCCTAACTGGCAAACCCCTTTTAGAAGTCTACTCTCTAACTGAGGCCACTTCTTTCGGGGCCATAAACCCCATAAATACAACTGAATATGGCGAAGGGATAGGGATTCCTCCAAGCTCAACTGTGATTGAAATAAAGAATGAAAATGGGGAGGAAGTTCCTATTGGGGATATTGGGGAGGTCTCGCTAAAGGGGCCTCAGGTTACGAAGGGCTATTGGCAGAGACAGAAAGGGAATTTTACAGAGGATGGTTTCTTTTTGACAGGTGATTTAGGGATAATGGACGAAAAGGGGGTCGTAAAAATTGTCGATCGCAAAAAAGATATGATACTGGTATCGGGGCTCTACGTTTATCCGAATGAGATTGAAGAGGTTATTTTGGCCCATCCAAAAGTGGAGGAGGTGGCCGCCATAGGGGTAAAGGACGTCAAAAAAGGTCAGGTGATTAAAATTTTTGCTGTGAAAAACGATTTTTCTTTGACTGAGGGAGAGCTTAGATTATATTGCGAAACACACTTAACCGGCTATAAAACGCCGAAATATATTGAATTTATCAAGGCCATTCCGAAAACAAATATAGGTAAGATTTTACGGAAAAATTTGAGAAATATGTAGAAAGGGTAGGGAATGCAGAAGCTGACAAGTTTGGAAATAAGAAACAGGTTTATTGAGTTTTTTCAAGAGAAAGAACACTTAAAGATAAGTGGGTCATCGGTCGTTCCAAAAAATGATCCCACACTACTTTTTATCAATTCAGGTATGGCCCCCCTAAAAAAATACTTTTTAGCAAAAGAGGAACCTCCGCACCCAAGACTTGTTAACTTTCAGCCCTGTATAAGAACTAAAGATATCGATGACGTAGGTGACCGACATCACCTTACTATTTTTGAGATGCTAGGGAGCTGGTCTATCGGGGACTATTATAAAGAAAAGGCCGTTGAACTAGCTTATGAACTTTTAGTGGATCGTTTGGGTTTTGATAAGAATAGTCTTTACGTCACTGTTTATGAGGGTAGTAAAGAGTTGAATTTGGACCCAGACAATATTTCCGCGAAGGCCTGGGAGCGAGTGGGAATTGATCCTTCTCATATTATTCATTTAGGAGAAGATAACTTCTGGGGACCAGCTGGAGAGACTGGTCCATGTGGTCCATGTACTGAAGTTTTTTACGACTGTGGAGACGATTTTGGGCCTGCTTGGAAACCAGGTGATGAGTTTGATACAACGAAACGCTACATAGAAATATGGAATGCTGGCGTTTTTATGGAACTTAATAAAAATGCAGATGGAACTTTCTCTTCTTTACCTCTTAAGAGCGTCGACACTGGCTCGGGTCTTGAAAGAATGGCGATGATAATGAATGGTCTTGAAAGTGTTTATGAAACAGACCTTTTAAAACCACTGTTAGACCTTTGTTTGAAGCTTTATAAACTCGATATGCAAACGAGTCGGATGCTTACTGACCATTTGAGGGCCGCAGCTTTTATTATTTCTGAAGGAGTCGGTCCTAGTAATGAAGGTCAGGGCTATATCCCAAGAAGGCTTTTAAGAAAATGTATTGCTGCTCTTGTAAAGGGTAAAATTGACAAGGTTGATTTCAGTCCTGTTTTAGAAAAAACCATTGAAATTTTGTCGCCAATTTACCCTCAATTAAAATCTAATAGTGAGTTTATCTTTCATCAAATAAATACAGAAATATCTGACTTTATGCCCATTGTGAAAAAGGGTTTGGAAAAGATTGATCAGTCAATTAAAGAGCTTAAAGGAGATATTTTTCCAGGCGAAGTTGCCTTTGATCTTGTTACAACTTTTGGGCTTCCTTTGGATGTAATAAAATCAGAGCTTCAATCGAGAAACGTATCTTTGCATGAAGAGGATTATGAAAAAGCGTATGCCAAACACAGGTCTGTTTCTAGAGTGGTTAAGTCTGCGACAGGAGAAGGTGGAGCAAGCGATGAAAAAATTGAAGAGGCCCTTAAAGGGATTGCTCTAACAAAGTTTTCTGGTTACGAAAAAATGGAAGATAAGGGAACTATCCTGAAAACCTTTCATAGAGGAGAGGAAATTGAAGAGGTGAAAAACAATGAGGAATTTTTGTTCGCTTGTGATCAGACGCCTTTCTATGCTGAGTCTGGAGGACAGTCGGGAGACAAAGGACATGTGACAACTTCTACTGGAAAAGCAGAAGTTTTAGATACAATGAAGTTTGGTAAAATTCACCTCCATAAGGCCAAAGTTTTAACTGGTTCGATAAAGTCGAATCAAGAGGCAGAGCTTATTGTTGAAAAGTCTCTCAGGGTTCAAACAAGAAATAATCATTCTGCAACTCACCTTCTGCATTCAGCACTTCATGCCGTTGTTGGTAAGCATGCTCTTCAGAAAGGCTCGGCAGTCAATCATGAAAGGTTGCGTTTCGATTTCCAAAATAATTCAGCACTAACTGAAGAACAAATTGAAAATATTGAAAACTTGGTTAACCAATGGATTAGAGATAATTCTGGTGGAGAAATTGAGGAAGTTGAATACAATGAGGCCATAAAATCAGGGGCCTTGGCCCTTTTTGGTGAAAACTACGAAGAAAAGGTAAGGGTTGTTAAGTTTGGAAAAAATTCTGTCGAACTTTGTGGAGGGACCCATGTCTCTTCTACCGGTGAGATTGGCCTATTTGTTATTACAGCAGAGAGCAGCGTTGCAAAAGGAATAAGGAGAATAGAAGCAGTAACAGGTGCTGCAGCTTTTAATCTTATCCAAAAGCGATCTCGAATTTTAAAAAAAGCGTCAATGCTCTTGGCCTCGAAACCGGAGGAATTGGTTGAGAGTATCTCTCAATTGAAGAAAAAATCGAAAGAAAAAAAGAAATCAACTGAAGCGGTTTCTTCCTCAGACGTTCAATACCTCGAAAATAGAAATTTAACTCTTAATAATAGGGCCAAGTTTATGATGGCCAGGTTGGATAAAGATAGAGATTCTTTAAAAACTCTTGGCGACCAAATAATTGATAAAGGTGAGCAGGATATTTTGACATTAGTCGGTGTTGAGGAAAGCTCTGTAAGAACTTTTGTGTGGGTTAAAAAAGAGCTTTCCAAAAAAGTAAATGCTTCTGATCTTCTAAAGAAAATCCTTAAGCCAATAGAAGGAAAAGGTGGTGGAAAACCTTTCTTTGCCCAAGGTGGGGGATCAAATATTCAAGATGTTTCTAAGATGTTTGATCTTGTGGAAAATGGAGAGCTCACCAAATGGTTTGAAGAGAGAATTTAAGCTCCAAAAATTTTTAGGATAAAAACCACTAAAACACCAGTCACAGATACATAAAGCCAAATTGGATAAGTTAACTTGGCCAGCTTTTTATGAGATGGCCATTTTTCTTTCCATGCTAAATAAAATGTACTTAAAACCATTGGAAGAGCTGCGATAGATAAAATAATATGAGAAATGAGTATAAAAAAGTAAATAGGTCTAATAGGTCCAGTCCCAAGGAATTTGGTATCGCCATGAAAGTGGTGGTAGAGAATATAGCTTACAAGAAAAATTGAAGAAAAAATAAAAGATGTAATCATCAACCTAATATGTTTGTCCCTTTCCCCTTTTTTAATCGCTTGGACACCAAAGAAGATGCAAAAAGCACTACATGTATTAAAAAATGCATTAGTGTAAGGTAAAAAACCAACAAAATTCATTTTTGGATCTGTACTTGGGTTTGAAAAATAAATAAGCCAAAAGAGAAAAATAATTGCTATTGCACTTATTATTCCAATAAGTGAAAAAGCCTTTATGTTGTGACGAATCATAACTGTCTCCCTAGGGAGCTAACGTACTTCTTTTTTTATTGGATAGCAAACGACCAAAAGCAAGGTTTTAGATTAAAATAGCTCTACAAAGGAGAAGAGCTTGAAAGAAAAATTAAAGGCAAAAAGGGCCGATATAACTACGTTGGGAGTGGATGGGATCGTCAATGCAGCAAATCATACTTTGCTAGGAGGGGGTGGAGTGGACGGTGCCATACATAGAGCAGCTGGAAGAGAGCTTTTAGAAGAATGCAAAGGGCTAGGTGGTTGTCAAACTGGAATGGCGAAAATAACTAAGGGTTATTCTTTGAAAGCAAAATACGTTATTCATACGGTTGGGCCAATATGGAAAGGGGGAGGAAGTGGAGAAGCGTCTCTCTTAAAACAATGTTATACTTCTGTTTTGAATTTGGCCTATCAATATAATTTAAAGTCTTTGGCCTTTCCTGCAATTAGTACAGGAATTTACGGCTATCCAAAAAAAGAAGCGACTTTTCTAGCAGTTGAAACAGTCTTTGGCTTTCTAATTAACCATAATTATCAAATACTTGAGGGAATAACCTTTTGTTGTTTTGATGACGAAACTTTGGAGCTTTATCAAAACAAAATTTTATCACTTTAAACGAATCCTTTTGAGATGTTAAAGGTTTCTTAAAAAAGTCGTTGAAGTTATTTCTGTTCACTTTATAATGTTTTTATGAAAAAAATTCTTGTTGTTGATGATAATCCTGATATGAGACGTTTAGTCCATGAGACATTGAAGAAAAGCTACGACCTAAAATTAGTGGGGACGGGCAAAGAATGTCTTTTTGAGGTTCAAAGTTTTTCCCCTGACCTCATTATATTAGACATTATGTTACCTGATATGGACGGTTATAACATTGCTTCAGAATTAAAATTAAAAGAAAAGTCAAAAAGTATTCCTATTATTATGCTCTCCGCAAAGGTTGGAAGTTCATCTCGTTCAATTGGTTATAAATTAGGGGCCATTAACTATGTCGAAAAACCTTTTGAACCCTACGAACTTTTAGTTATTGTTGACGGTGTTTTTTCGAATCTAAATAATGAAAGAGGTGAGGTTATCTCATTAGAGGATCTTCATATCGACCTCTCAAGGCAAGAGGTTAAGGTTGAAGGAAGTGTCATTTCTCTAACTACAAGTGAATTTAAAATTTTAATGACTCTTGCACAGAATCAGGGCGAAGTTGTTAAGAGAAACAAAATGCTTGAATTGATTAAGTTTGAAGGTCATGAAGTTAATGAAAGAATTGTTGATACTCATATAAGTACCATAAGAAAAAAAATAAAGAGATCCGAATTATCTATCAAATCTGTTTACTCTGAAGGTTATAGACTCGTAAAGAAAGCTTCTTGAGAAAGGTAATCGTTAAGAGTTCTTATAAGTCAGTTACAAAAATTACCTAACACCAATTTAAATAAGTTGTTTTAATTTTATCCAAAGTTATAATTGAATGGTTGTTCTTAATTAAAAAAAGTCTAGGTCTTGGGAGAGAATTGTGAGCAATAATCTTCTTTTTATAGATGATGAAAATGATATCTTAAAAAACTATATGGCCCTTTTTAAGGAGCATATGGAATCCATAAAAAATACGAATAAAAGAGAAGGACCAGATATCTATCAAAGGGATCAATTTACTATTCATACGGCCATAAGTGGAGAGGATGGAATTGAAATCGTCAAAAAGAAAAAGGGAGAAGGTGATAATATAAATGTTTGCTTTGTTGATATGAGAATGCCTGGTCTTAGTGGACTAGAAACAATTAAAAAAATTCATGATTTTGATTCTAAGGTAGAAATAGTAATTGTTACGGCCCATTTCGATGAAAGTATTGGAAATATTTTGAAAACAGTTGGGGAGCCTGAAAAGTTTCTTTATCTAAAGAAGCCTTTTCACCGTTATGAAATCATCCAATTGGCAAGAAACTTAACTGAAAAATATTATAATAACTCTATTAAGGATAACTTCATTTCGAATGTTTCCCATGAATTAAAAACTCCACTTTCTTCAATACTGGGCTTTCATCAACTTATTGAAGAGATGGAAGATTTATCAGAGGAGGGAAATGAGTTTCTAACAATAATTGGAAAAAATGCCAGACTAATGCAGTCATTAGTTCAAGATTTAATAACGGCCGTTGAACTAAGAAGAAAACAATTTATTCTTCATAAAGAAGAAAAGAGTTTAAAAGAGATTTTAAGGAGCACTTATCAAATTATGGTCCCTATTTTAAAGGAATACCCAGATATTGATTATCTTTTTGAGCCTTGTGAAGAAGACGCCATGCTTTTTATTGATGAATCTAGATTTAAAAAATGTGTAATTAGTCTTATCAACAATTCCATCAAATTTACTGATAAAGGTTTTATAAAAATTAGGAGTGAGTTGGTTAATGGTGAAGCTGTTATAACAGTCAGTGATTCTGGAATAGGTATAGAAAAGGATAAATTAGAATATATCTTTGAACATTTTAATAGAATAGAAAATGAACATCATGAGAAGCCTGGACTTGGACTTGGGTTAAACATCACCAAAGAAATTATATTGGCCCATGATGGAAGAGTTACTGTCGAAAGTGAGATTAGCAAGGGAAGTGATTTTAAAATTATCTTGCCTACGATACCAAAATAAATGGTGGTCCCAAAGGGATTCGAACCCCTGATTGAGCTTTAGGAAAGCTCCGTTATATCCGATTTAACTATGGGACCAAGAACCACATTCTGATAAAAAACTTCTTTTTAGTCAAGTCTCTTGGGTAGACGTGAAGGGTATTTAATTATACGTTGTGTCTTGATTAAACTTCTAAGTTAACAACAAGATTTGTAAAAAAAACTTATTTAGATAAGGGGATTTAAAAGTGTTGGTTAGGTTAATTGTAGAGGCCTATATAATGGTTATTTTGGCCGACGTTGTTTTAAGTTATCTTCCCCAGTTTAATAACGCTGAGTGGAGAGTATTCATAAAAAAATTGGCCGATTATACTTGTAAACCAATAAGAAGTTTTATGCCCCAGGACATGCCTTTTGATTTGTCGCCTCTTGTTGTTATGGTTCTTTTGCAAATGGTTTCATCGTTATTCTAACCAACAAAAAATGATTTTTTCTTTGTTAAAAAAAATTATCAATGTAAAATAAATAAAGACAGGAAGTTGAAAAATTTGCAGGAAGTAATTTTTGGAACAGTCATTAAGGTCCCATGCGCAAGGAAGGCCGGATCAGGGCAGCTCCCCGAGCTCAGATCGATTAAGAAAGGCCATAGAAAGAAATAAGGCCAAGAGGACAAAAAAAGGTCCTCCGGTCAATGACCCTGCTATGGTGGCTCCACCACCTTCAAGGCCAGCTCAAGGTGCTCCACCACCTCAGAGACAAGGACGCGGCTCTCATGTAAGAGGAGGCCCTCCACGTTCACGCCGTTTCGCTCAAAGGCCACAAGAAATAGAAGAAGATTTTGATGAAGAAGAAATTGATGAAATAGATGAAGAGGATGAGGAAGAGGAAGAGTATGTACAGGCACCTTTGCCTCAAAGGAGACGGCCGCCACCTCAAGGCTCAAATAGATTTGAAGGAAGGGCGGCTAGGCAACCGCAACCGGCCCAAGCAAGAAATACTCGACCTCCAAGGAGAGACGTTGGAGAGCAGCAACCGGCTCAACCGAGAAGTTCTACGCCTCCAAGAAGAAGTCCCCCACAAGCACCACCTCAAAGAAGACAGAGCGCGCCACCTCCAAGGAGTCGCCCTTCAAGTGTTGGAGTAAGAAAAAAACGGCCTGCGTTTGTTGAAAGAGCTTTAGAACGTTTGGGAATGTGGTTAGGTCCAAAAGAAAAATGGATTGAGCGTTTTCAAAAACTTTCCTGGTGCGGTTGCTTTGTTTTATTTTTCCACCTTATTTCTTCTGATAGAGGTGTGGCCGATTATTATTCCCAAAAAAAGAGTTTAGACAAAAAAGTAAAAGGCCTTGTTGTTCTTAAGGACGAAAAAAAAGAATTAAAAACAAATATTCGGCTTATAAGAAAAAATAAGGCCCATCAAAAAAAGCTTGTAAGGGACCATTTAGGTTTTATCTCTAAAGACGAATTTTTGATTCTATTTCAGAAAGGGAAAAGTGAGATATAAGTTCAAGCTGATCTCCAGTATTAATTTTTTTTGAAAGAGGGGAGTCACTTCTCATTTCCAAGACATGATGTGAAATGACCGCCTTTGCTCTAGGAATTAAGGGGGGCTCATCATAACCTGGATGGGCAGGAAGGTTACGGACAATATCCAAGACTTTTAATTTTTTATCGAGATAGAATATATCTAAATTGAAAAATGTATTGGGCATCCAAAACTTTCTTATTCCCGTTTCGAGGTAAAAGAAAAGCAGACCTTCATTTCTCTTAAATTGGTTTTTCGTGATACCACTAAGGCCTTGAATTTGCTCCTTTTCGGTAATTGCAAATTTGATTTTAATGAGATCCCCTGTGGGGATTTTTATTTGGGTGTTCTCAAAATGTTTTTGATTACCTTGGGGGTTGGGGGCGTCGTTTTTGCATGATGTTGTAAGGAGTAGAGGAATGAAAAAGAGAAGTCGTTTTTTAATGAGCTTTTTTAATATTTGTTGTATATAAATACGCATAACAGCAATGTAACCCACACTTTTAAGGGATGGCAATGGATAACTTACCTGGACTTTTAAGAACACATAACTGCGGGCAGTTGAGAGAAGAAAATATTGATCAAGAAGTCGTTTTATGCGGCTGGATTAATAAGTATAGAAATTTGGGAGGTCTCCACTTTATTGATGTCAGAGATAAGTATGGTATTACCCAACTTGGTTTTGCAGAATTTAAGGGAGACTTAAAAATGCTCAAAGACCTTTCCCTTGAGTCTGTTGTTTATGCAAAAGGCCTGGTTCGTCCTCGACCTGATTCAGCTTTAAACAAAAAAATGGATACAGGGCTTATTGAAGTCCAAGTTTCCGAATTTAAAGTCCTTTCAACTTCAGATAAAGATAAGCTCCCCTTTTTGCCTTTGGGTGCAAAAGAGGCAACAGAGGACCTTCGATTAAGATATAGATACTTGGATTTGAGAAACCCGAAACTTCAAAGTATTTTGTCTTTAAGATCAAAAAAGTCTTTGGAGGTCCGTGAAGAGTTATTTAGTGAAGGCTTCGTGGAAGTTGAAACTCCTATTCTTTATAAATCGACTCCTGAGGGTGCCAGGGACTATGTTGTGCCAAGTAGAGTTCATCCAGGAGAAGTCTATGCACTTCCTCAATCCCCTCAAACCTTAAAACAACTTTTGATGATAGGTGGTACTGATAAGTACTTTCAAATGTCTAGATGTTTCCGAGATGAAGATTTACGTGCAGATAGACAGCCCGAATTCACTCAAATTGACATAGAGGCTTCTTTTGTAACAACTGAATCGATTAAGGGCCTAGCAGAAAAATTGATGAAAAGACTATTCAAAATGCCAGATGGATTTAAGTTAGAGTCTATTACGTATAAAGATGCGATGGAGAAGTATGGGTGTGATAAGCCAGATAATAGATTTGGACTTCTTCACCACAATGTTACGTCCCTTTTTGAGGAGAGTGAATTTGGTACTTTCAAAAAAGTGGCGAATGAAAAAGGGTTGATTAAGGCCATATTTGTACCAGGCAATTTGGGTAACTTATCAAGAAAGGATCTTGATGGTCTTTCTGAACAAGTCCGGCCATTTGGAGGAAAAGGTGTCGCCTTTTTTAAAGTCCAAGGAGGAAATCGAAGTGGAGGAATTTCCAAGTTTATCGATGATGCACTTTTTTCTTCTTTAGATAGATGTGAAAGTGGTGATGGAACCTGGCTCTTTTTTGCTGATGGAAATGAAAATGTTGTACACGCTTGTGCAGATGTCGTTCGAAGGTTTTTGGGGAATAAGTTTGACCTTATGAAGTCTATTTATAGCTTTCTTTGGGTTCATGACTTTCCTCTCTTAGAGTGGAATCCTAAATTGAAAAGATTCACTTCTATGCACCATCCATTTACCTTACCCAAAAAGGAATATTGGGAAACACTTAAAAAAAGCCCTATCGATGATCCAAACAGTCCTCTTAAAGACATCCTTGCTGAAGCTTACGATGTCGTTTGCAATGGTTACGAATTAGGAGGAGGTTCTATAAGAATTCATGATCAAGTAATTCAAAGTGATATGTTTAAGGTCCTTGGCTTTTCGGAGGAAGAGGCCATAAAACAATTTGGATTTTTTATTGAGGCACTTCAATATGGTACACCACCACATGGAGGAATTGCTTTTGGTTTTGATCGTATTATTATGCTTCTCGCGGGAACCGATAGCATACGTGATGTTATTGCCTTTCCGAAAACAACCTCGGCATCGGACATGATGGCAAACTCGCCTTCTGCTCCCTCGGAAAATCAAATAAAAGAATTACATTTTAACTGGATTAAAAAATGACTTACTTAAGATGCTCTAAATAAATCAAGTTGGTCGTCATTTTCAGTTTTTCTTTTGGCGGTAGTTTTATCCTGTACTTCTGTTCCTGATATCCAGTCTTGGATGCCCTTTGCATCTTTTGTAATAAAGGGAATTAAAAAAAGGAAAAGACCTATAAAATAACAAAAGAAATAGCCAAGGCTTCTCATTAAGCAGTTAAGTAGTGTTAGCCTGTTATTTTTTGTTTCTTTTATTTTAAGGTTAAGAAGAAATTTTCCAATTGTTTGTCCATCGCCTAGATAGTACATCATGGTAAAGTAAGCTAAAAAAATGAATGGTAAAGTTGCAAGGCTGAGTTTTCCTAAGTTTTCAGAGATTTCTTGAGATATTGATAAGGGTAACAAAAAAAAGCTTTTTAAAAAACGTTCATAAGAAAGGATGAATCCTTTGTTAATATAGTGGATTGCCAAGAGGTCTATAAGGAAAGAAAAGGTTCTTTTCTTCAAAAGGTTATTGAATGATTTATTGTCTTTTCCCTTCATTTAGTAATTGTCGGAGAAGGTGCAGATTTACTTGATTAAAAAAGAAAGGTTTTACTGAAGAGTTGTAAATGATTTCAATTTATGGAGTTTTTGAAAAGCATCAAGGGGAGTAAGGGTAAGAATATCAATTTTCTTTATTTCTTCTTCTATTTTTGAAAGATGTTTTGGGATCTTGGGCCCTGGGTTAGAATCATCTGCAAAGAAACACAACTGTGTTCCAGGTTTGGGTGTTTGGCCAGAAGGTATTTTTTCAGAACTGACTGCCGGAGTGACTTCCTCAAATGAGCTCAGGAGTTTGGAGGATCTTCCAAGAATTTTTTTAGGAAGACCTGCAAGTTTGGCCACATAAATACCATAACTTTGGGCAGCAGCACCTTCTATAAGCCTATAAAGAAACTGAACTTCTCCATCATGATTGAGAGTTTCTACGGTAAGGTTTTTTCCACCATCTAAATTATCAACAACTTCGATAAGCTCGTGATAATGTGTGGCAAAGAGAGTTAAGGCCTTTGTTTCTTTTATAAAGTGTTCTACTAGGGCCCAGGCGATACTCAGTCCGTCGTAAGTAGATGTTCCACGTCCAATTTCATCTAAAATAATGAGAGATCTCTCAGTGGCATGCCTTAGAATTTCAGATGTTTCGGACATTTCAACCATAAAAGTTGATTGTCCTTTCAAAATATCATCGCTGGCCCCAAGCCGGCTAAAAATATAATCACAAATTCCGACTGTTGCTTCTGTTGCAGGTACAAAGCTACCTATTTGAGCCAGGAGTTGAATAATGGCAGCTTCTCTCATTACAGTTGTCTTTCCCGCCATATTAGGGCCAGTGATAAGTCCAAAATATTGACGGGCATCAAGAGTAAGGTCATGAGCAATGAATTCTTCTTTAAGTTGAGATTTTATGAGAGGGTGCCAACCGCCTTTTACTTGAAGTACTTTTTTCGTTTTGATGGTGGGGGCAATAAAACCTTCTTGAAAAGCAATCCAAGCAAAACTTTGGAAAACATCTATTTCACTTATGACCTTTGCTAAATTCAAGATCAACTGAGAGTTATTGGAAATCTCTTGAACAATTTCTTTAAAAATTTCCCTTTCAAGTCTTTCAAGTTTTTCTTTTGCCGTTATCATATCTTTTTCGAGTTCGGTTAATTCGTCTGTTGTATACCTTTCTGAATTAACAAGCGTTTGACGGCGTTGAAAGCTTTTAGGAACCTTATTGACATGGCTTTTTGAGACTTCAATGAAATAGCCCGCAATATTATTTGTTTTTAGTTTGAGTTTTGAGATACCTGTTTTTTCTCTATATTTATTTTCTAAAGCAAGAAGTATATCAGTTGAGTTGTTAGCAAGTTTTGCTAGTTTGTCTCGCTCTTTGTGACGACCCTTTTTAATAAGGTTACCCTTCTCGAGAGAAGCTCCGATTTCATCATTTATAGTTTGACTAATATGCAAAGCAAGTTTTTTTAAATTGTCTAGATCTTTCTTGCCTAAAGAATTTAATATATGCCCGGGGATATCCTTAAGTTTTGCTTTGAGATTATCAAAGGTACTAATTCCTAAAGAAACATTGAGAAAGTCCCCAGCATTAACTTTCTTTGTTGATACCTTTGCGAGAATCCTTTCAAGGTCTCTTATGTTACCCAACTCGTCTCTAACTTCTGTTAAAAGATTTTCTTTTTCTAAAAAATAAGAAACAATTTTTTGTCTTGTTTGAATTTCTTTTATTTCTGTAGAGGGATTAAGGAAAAAATGTTTAAGCCTTCTGGACCCTAAAGAGGTTTGTGTCTTGTCGAAAAATCCTAGCAGTGAATCTTTATAGCTTTCTTTCGATCTAGGAAAAATTTCTAAACCCCTAAGAGTCGTTAAAGTAACTCTCATATTTTTATTATCACTTTCAAGCCTAAAAGGACGAAGGTGAATAAATGTTTCTTGGGTTTGTGTTGATGAGATATAATATGATAAGGAACCAAGTGGAGACAGAATATTTTTATCAAGGTTTAAAGTTTTATCCGTGGTGAAGCCAGGAATTAGTTTCTCAATGTAGAGAGAAGAATGCTTTACCTGGAAATATTCCTTGCTTAAGGATGTTTTTAGAATGCCTAACTTTTCTAAAAGCTCTTCAAGAAGAGGAAAGCTTTCCCACTGGCCCATATAAGTAATAAATTCTTTCGGTGAAATTTTTTGAATTTTTTCAACTAGTTCTTCGAAATTCTTGAAAATGGAGCCAACAAAAGCCCCACTAGTAAAGTCTATTGAAGCTAGATAGAAGTTATTTCCAACTTTATGAGCTGATGAAATAAAATTATTTTCTCTACCCATTGTTTTATCAAGGTCATAGGGGAGAGCGGGGCTTGCTACTTGTGTCACTGCCCTTTTTACTATTCCAACTGCATCTTTTGCTTCTTGAGTTTGCTCACAAATGGCCACTTTTAAGCCTTGTGCAGTAATTCGTTCTATGTAATTACTTGCTGCATGATGGGGGATACCCGCCATTGGGATCTTTGTATCTCCAACTTTGCCACGATGGGTAAGGGTAATATTGAGAATTTTTGATGCATCTACAGCGTCATCAAAAAATAGTTCATAAAAATCACCCATTCTAAAAAAAAGGAGAGTCTCAGGATAGTTCTTTTTTATCGAAAAATATTGATCCATCATTGGAGTCAATTTACCACCATTATCAATTATATTTTGAAGTAATTTTAAAGAGGACAAGGTGGACTTCCTTTATTATAAAATCCTTCTAACCCCTTTAATGGGCTAGAGGAAGAGTGCTCAAAAATAATATATATTGATTTTCAAACATTGGTAGAAGACACTATCATAAACAAATTTTATAAGTAAAGTATGGTTTAAAAAATGCTCAAGTTATTGTTATTCACGTAATGCAAGGTATTTAATCACTCATGATGGACTTGAAGAATAAATCGATTTTAATTGGCTTTGTTTTAATGCTTTTAGGCATTACAATGGCTGGAATAAAAAAAAAAATAAGAGCTGATAAATTGATGTCTATAAAGAAAAATTCTTCATCGGGTCAATTTGATGAAAAAAGTTTTTTTAAAGATTCCTACTACTACGTAAAAAATAAAGGTGAGAGACCTTTTTTCCTAAGGGCAAAAAATATTGTGATGAATCCTAAAAATAAAGAGATATCTTTTGTAATGCCCAGAGGTACGATTTACGAAAAAAAGGGAGAGAGAGTTTTTTATCAAGCCGATGGAGGTCATTTAGACCAAAAACAAGATGTTCTTTTTCTGGATAAGAAAGTAAGTGTTAATATGGGAAGCTCTGTATTGAAATCAAAAAAACTCCGTTACAACTTTCCAAAGATGAAATTGGTTGCCTTGGGGAATGTACGAACTCGAACATCTTCTAAAAAAACAGGCGATAAGGTTTTTATTAAGTCTTCAAAATTAGTTTCTTTAGGGGAGAAAAAAGAAATATATATTTATTCAGGAAAAGTGAAAGGAACAATAAAAAGAAAAAGAGTTTACGAAGAAAGTGTGCATTTTAATTCGAATAATCTTAACTTTAACAAAAAAAAATTAAAGGCTCACTTAGAGGGCAAGGTCGTTTTTGAGTATAAAAAGTTCAAGGCATGGGCACAAAAGGGAGAGATTTTTCTAGAAAACTATAATAACAACCTTAAGTACTTTGCCCTGTACGATGATGTGAAAGTCAAGGAAGTTTTAAGTTTGCGAGGTAAGGACGTAATTCGGAAAGCCTTTTCTGAAAAATTGGAAGGTTTTCCGGGAAATTCTAAAGCTATATTAACAGGTTATCCTAAGGTTATTCAGGCAGATGATACCATCGTTGGAAATAAAATTATTTTAAGGTGGAATAATGAAGTTCTTGAGATTATAGATGCTAACTCGAACTTGAAAGTAAAAAAATAGGTTTTTGAAAAATGTCCAAAATTTGTTTTAAGTCCTCTCATTTAAAAAAAATCTATTCTGGAAGAAGTGTTGTGAATGATGTGGGAATATCTCTTTCAGAAGGTGAAGTCGTCGGCCTTTTAGGTCCTAATGGTGCTGGGAAAACAACTTGTTTTTATATGATGGTTGGCCTAGTTAAGGCCGATGAAGGACGCATTTTTTATGGAGAGGAAGAAATAACGGTAGACCCCATTCACAAAAGGGCCATGAGAGGAATTGGTTATTTACCTCAGGAAGCCTCGATTTTCCGAGAACTTACTGTAGAAGCAAATATTTATTCAGTTTTAGAGTTAAGAAGTTTTTCAGGTTCGAAAAAAAGAGATTTTTTAGAGCGACTGATCAGAGAGTTTGGTCTAGAACACATTAGAAAAGAAAAGGGAAGAACTCTTTCTGGAGGAGAGAGGAGGAGGGTTGAAATAGCAAGAGTACTTGCTTTGCAACCAAAATTTATTTTGTTAGACGAACCTTTTGCAGGTGTTGACCCCTTGGCAGTGATTGAAATTCAAAAAATTATTCGAGGTTTAAAAAAGAGGCATATAGGTATTTTAATTACCGACCATAATGTAAGAGAAACTCTTGGAATTGTGGATCGTGCCTACATTTTAAATAATGGGGAAATCCTTCTAAGCGGAATACCTGACGAGATTATTGAAAGTGAAATCGCTCGAAAGTTTTACTTAGGTGATGAATTTACAATGTAATGAAAAAATGGGTGGAAAAGGTAACTTAAAAAGATGGTTATAAAAATAAGTCAAAGCTTAAAGCAATCCCAAAGTCTGATGATGACTCCTCAGCTTCAGCAGGCCATAAAATTATTGACTCTCAATCACATGGAAATGAAAAATGCTATATCTGAGGAAATGGTGGAAAACCCTTTACTAGAAGAGTATAGCGGAGAGTTAGTAAATGAAAATGGTGATTCATCTGACTATGTATCTGATAATATTGAGAAACAAAATAAAGAAATGAAGTCGGAGGACTATGATGAAAGGCCAATTATGGCCTCTAGTGAAGATCATTTTGATTGGGGAACTTACGTCGAGTCCTTTGAGAGTAATAAGTCGGGCAGTTCTCTTGGGGCAAGCTCTTACGATGAAGAAGCGCCCAACTATGAAAATTTTGTATCAGGGACCCAAAGTCTTGCAGACCACCTTATGTGGCAGCTCCGAATGGAGAGCCTTACGGATGAGGAATTTGAACTATCTTCTTTAATTATCGGTAATATAAATGATGATGGCTATTTGTCTGCGTCCTTTGATGAGATTGTTGAGCAGTCTAATCTTTCTCTAGAGGAAGCGGAGGATTTACTTCTGATGGTTCAGCGTTTTGATCCGATAGGCTGTGGCTCGAGAGATTTAAAGGACTGTTTACTTGCTCAAGCCATTATAATGGAGGAGAGGTCTCCCTTATTGGAAAAAATTATTAAAACTCACTTGAATGACCTCCAAAATAGAAATTTTTCCAAAATTGCAAAATTAACCGGTGTTTTGGAAGAGTTAGTGATTGAAACGTCTACGATTCTCAAACAGTTTTACCCAAAACCAGGAAGACTTGTTTCTTCGCAGGATACTCAATATGTGGTACCGGACATATTTGTTGAAGAGGTAAGTGGTAAATTTTCAGTGGTTGTTAATGATGAGGGAATACCTAGGTTAAGGATTTCAAGGCATTACAAAGAAATGCTTACCAAAAAAGAAAGTGCTGAGACCTCTAAGGCCAAAGAATATGTAGAAGAAAAGTTAAAGTCAGCTGTTTGGTTAATTAAGTCTATTCAGAATAGGCAAAATACAATAACAAAAGTTGGACAGGCCATTGTAAAAAAACAACAAGATTTTTTTCGAAAGGGGCCAAAGCATCTTAAGCCTATGATTTTAAAAAATATTGCTGAAGAAATTGGTATGCATGAATCAACTGTTTCTCGTGTAACCTCAAATAAATATTTACATTCTCCGATAGGGGTATTTGAACTCAAGTTTTTCTTCAATGCAGGACTTGGGGGAGGAAAAAATGGGGGATCAGATGTTTCAAGCGAGGTTTTAAAAATAAAGATAAAAAACCTCCTGGATAATGAAAACCCAAAACGTCCTCTCTCTGATCAAAAGATAGGGGAACTTCTTGACCGGGAGGGCGTAAAGGTTGCGAGGAGGACTGTAGCAAAATATAGAGAAATGATGGGTTATTTGTCTTCTTCCAAGAGAAAAATGAAGTAATATTTAGGGAGGGTTTTAAATTACATTAAAAACTTTTTTAATAGGAGTAAAAAAGATGAGAATAAAAATTTCTTTTAAGCATTTACAACACACTCCAGCTCTTGATGAAAGGATAAGGGAAAAGTCAAAAAAGTTAGAAAAGTATCTAGGCGGAAAATGTCAGGTAAAGTGGACTTGCTATGTGAAAAACCAAAGCCATTATGCAGATATTGAGCTTATTGGACCAACTTTTGAGTACCACTCCAGTGGTTCATCCGATAGTCTCTATAAATCCTTGGATAAGGCCATACATAAACTTGAAACACAACTCAAGAAGAAAAAGGCCAAAATGAAAAATAGAATACACCAAAAAAATAATAAACCCGTCATTTTAGATCCAGAACATGCTTGGACAGATTATGATGAGGACAATTATCAAACTCAAGAAGAGTTTGAAAAGGCCAGTTGAGAAGATAATTAGGTTTCTTTCATAAGTGACTTAATTTTACTAAGGACACTGGCCCTGGCCGATATAAAGTCTTGGTGCTGGAGCCGGAGTCCTTTAGAAATAATTCTTATTTCTTCAGACTCTTTTTCCTCGACCTGTCCATCGCTCGCTGCAATCGAAAATAGCGCCTTTAGTAATGAATACCTTTCTTCAGGTTTCATAAGAGAAGTAAGTGGTTGACAATATTTATGGTTTTCAAGGCCAGATAACTCCTTGATTTCTTCAACGGCCATTTTTACGACACTCTGTGAATCTTTTTCTGAGAGGTTCCCCCAATTTATGAGGGAATTCACCATTTCTTTAACTTCATTTTGGTGAACTTCAAAATCTATATAGGCCACTCTGGCCAAAAGCCCAGAAATGCAGGCCATTTTTATCAATTTGTCTTCTTCTTCGTTTGGAAGAAGTTTTATAACTTTTGTGTGGATAGTGCTTAAATTTGTCGTTTCAGATTTTTTTTCTTTAAAAATGTCCCAAAATGCCATAAAAGAACCTCATTAATAATAAGTATTTAGGATTTTACAATCTCTAATCTTTTCAGAATTTATTTTAGATAATATTATAGAAAAATAAGACTTAGTCACTAATAATGTTTGAGGTTTTTATAATGGACTTGTTTTTAGATAATTACCAAATGACCAGTGGATCGTTTCCTAGAGATGGGGAGCGGGATGAAGATGAGCAAGATGGCGTTATTACAAAAAGTCCCACTAAGATTAAACCAAAAAAACCAAAACTTTTTAAGGTTCTTCTTCATAACGACGATTACACGACTATGGAGTTTGTGGTTTTTATCTTACAAAATTGTTTTTCAAAAACTTTGGATGAGGCACAAGATATTATGCTTAAAGTCCATAATGAAGGAATTGGAATTTGCGGAGTATATACTTTTGAAATAGCTGAGACTAAAACAGCAAGAGTTCAACAAATGGCCAAGGAAGGTGGTCACCCTTTAAAATGCACTTTCGAACCGGAATAAATTTATGATGAGTCAAAAACTTGAAGAAATTTTTAATAAGGCCGTAAAAAAGGCAAACGATTTAAAGCATGAATATTTAAATCTAGAGGTACTTCTCTTGTCTCTCCTTGATGACTTAGATGTGAAAGACATTTTAATAGAGTGTGGGGGAAATATTGATGAAGTGAAAGGTGATTTGGAAGAATTTTTGTCCAATGAGGAAAACTTCAGCATATTATCTGAACTGCAAATTGAAGAATTGGGCGCTAAACAATTTAACACTAAGGAACTTAAAGAAGCCGCTGAAAGTAGAGGCATAAAATACCAACCAGAAATAAGCCTCTCGATTCATAGAGTATTCCAAAGGGCCGCCATTCATGTCCAGTCCTCTCAAAAGGATACAATAAAGGCCATAAATGTTTTTGTGTCCTTATTTCAAGAAAAAGAAAGTTTTGCTCTTTATTCTATTCAAAAACAGGGAATCACACGTTTCAATGTTGTCAAAGTTATAGCTCATGGTGGAGATGGACCTGTTAACGATGGACATCAAGAGGATAAGCAGGAGGTGGCAGGTGGGGATAAAAGTGAAAAAAGCTTCCTTGAAAAGTTTACTTTCAATTTAAATAATATGGCCAAAGATAATAAAATAGATCCCATTATTGGTAGAAGAGAAGAAATTCTTAGAATTTCACAAATTTTATGTAGAAGGAGGAAAAATAATCCTATTCTGGTAGGTGAAGCTGGCGTTGGTAAAACTGCTATTGCAGAGGGATTGGCCTGGTCAATTGTTCAAGGGAAGGTTCCTAAGGCCCTAGAAAATACAGTGATTTATTCACTTGATATGGGATCCTTGCTTGCAGGAGCAAAGTTTCGCGGTGATTTTGAAGAGAGACTAAAAGGTGTCATTGAAAGTCTAGAGAAAAGAAAAGAAGAAAACTCTGAAGATACTATTTTGTTTATTGATGAGGTTCATACTGTAATGGGGGCCGGATCAACAGGTGGAGGGAGTATGGATGCTTCAAATCTTCTAAAACCTGCTCTTAACTCTGGCAAGCTACGTTGTATGGGAAGTACAACTTTCGAAGAATATAGAAAATTTGTTGAAAAAGATCATGCATTTACCAGAAGATTTCAAAAAGTTGATATTCATGAACCTTCAGGCGAGGAGACATTAAAAATTCTCCAAGGCCTTAAAGGGAGATTTGAGGCGCATCATGGGGTTAAATACTCTAACTCAGTTCTAAAAACGGCAGTCGACCTTTCAGAAAAGTTCATTGCTGACAGAAAATTACCTGATAAGGCCATAGATGTTATAGATGAAGCTGGGGCGGCCATACAACTCTTAGATAAAAAGAGAAAAAGGGTCAATATAACAATCAATGATGTTGAAAATACAGTTTCTTCCCTGGCAAGGGTACCTAAAAAGTCAGTTGCAGGAGATGATAAGGATAAGCTTCGTCGCTTGAACTCAAATATTAAACTACTAATCTATGGGCAGGACAAAGCTGTTGATAATATTACAGATTCGATTTTATTATCTAGATCTGGGTTAGGAAATATGGAAAGACCAATGGGTTCTTTCTTATTTGCGGGGCCTACAGGAGTAGGGAAAACTGAACTTTGTAAACAATTAGCTTTGAATTTGGGAATTCACTTTGAGTGTTTTGATATGTCTGAATATATGGAAAAACACTCAGTTGCAAAACTTATTGGGGCACCTCCAGGTTATGTTGGATATGATCGAGGAGGCCTTCTCACGGATGCCATCCATAAAAATCCACACTGTGTTTTATTATTGGATGAAATTGAAAAGTCTCATCCGGACTTGTTTAATATTTTACTTCAGGTTATGGATCGGGGCGTTTTGACGGACGCTCAAGGTCGATCAACTGACTTCAGGAATGTTATATTGGTTATGACGACTAATGCTGGGGCCAAGGATATGGAGGCCGGAACAATTGGTCTAGGTAATGGAAAGACATTGGATATTTCCCCTAAAAGGGATAAGGCCATTAAAAACTTTTTTTCTCCTGAATTTAGGAATCGTTTGGATAAAATTATCCATTTCAACAAGTTAAGCTTCGATTACATCATTAAGATCGTCGACAAATTTCTTTTAGAGGTTGAGGGGAAGTTGATTGAAAAAGGGATTGATCTAGTTGTGGAGGAGAAAGTGAAGTCTTGGTTGGCAAAGGAAGGATATAATCCCAAAATGGGCGCAAGGCCTATAGCTAGGCTTATTGATGAGAAGATAAAGAGACCTCTTTCTAAGGAAGTTCTTTTTGGTGTCTTGGAAAAAGGAGGTAAAGTGAAAATTACTATGAATGATGAAAGCGAAATAGGTTTTATTTTTGAGAATGATTAGATCTATAACTTCAAACTGCCACAAATTATTGTAGGTTCTAGGCATTTTTTTCATTATCACCCTCAAAAGAATCTTTCTTGAAAATAAAAAAAAAAAATCTTCTTAATTTTTTTTTGATTTGATTCGATAACAAATTTAAGACTGAAATAAAGAAGCCTTTAATGAAGGGGGCTTCATTTATTTTTTTATAAAAAAAATAAATAAAGAAGAAAAAGGAAAAATAAAAAAAAAAAAAAGGACTTGAAAATTAGGAAAAGTAGGTTTTTTAATTGCGTTAAAACAATTTTATGTTTATCCTAAAAAAAATCATTTACTGAAAACCAGGAGGAACTAGAAATGGCAACAAAAAAGAAAGCAGCTAAGAAAAAAACAGCTAAGAAAAAAACAGCCAAGAAAGCTACAAAAAAGAAAGTAGCTAAGAAAAAAGTAGCTAAGAAAGCTGCAAAAAAGAAAGTAGCTAAGAAAAAGACAGCTAAGAAAAAAGTAGCTAAGAAAAAAGTAGCTAAAAAAGCGACAAAAAAGAAAACGGCTAAGAAAAAAACAGCCAAGAAAGCTACAAAAAAGAAAGTAGCTAAGAAAAAGACTGCGAAGAAAAAGACTGCGAAGAAAGCCGCAAAGAAAAAATAAGCTTAAAAAATGATTTTTATTTTGAAGAACGGCCCTTTTTGAGGGCCGTTTTTTTTTGCTCTTTTTTTAATTATTTCTAATGAGCACTCAAAAATGACTCATCTATTGAAAATAAAAGTTCTTAAAAATTGATATGATGACATGATTTCAATAGTTTATAGCTATTTAATATTTTCTTGAGAACTGTTCTATTTACAAAAATTTAATATGTTGGTAGTTTACGCGTCAAAATTGGGTGGTAAAAGTAAAACTTGAGGGTGTTGGTAATGGCTGGTTTAGGACAAAGAAGACAAACAGGAGAGGTCGCCTACGTAGATGAGGCCACAGGTGAAAAAGTAGTTAAATTGGGCGGTCTTGAATTTCCTCCCCGTAAAGTTTGGATGAAAACTTTTGGCTGTCAGATGAATTATCATGACTCTGAAAGAATATTATCTCACTTAAAGGATCTCAACTTTTCAAAAACTGATGAAAAGGAAAATGCGGATCTTATTCTTTTCAATACTTGTGCTATTAGGGACCTTGCAAATACAAAGTTTTATTCTCAGTTGGGTGAAATTAAACATAATAAGAAAAAAAATGAAAAACTTGTTGTTGGAGTCGGGGGATGTGTTGCACAAACTGAAGGCAAGACCCTTGTAAAAAAATACAAGCATCTTGATTTTGCCTTTGGGACTGATGTTATTGACTCTATAAATGATCTTGTTTATCGGTCATATGCTGGTGATGGTAAGTTTTCAGTAAATGCGTGGGATCGGAGTGCTGACTTTTCAATTCAAACAAAAATAACTCATGGGTCTCCTCAAGCCTTCGTTAATATTATAAAAGGTTGTAACAAATATTGCTCTTACTGTATTGTTCCCTATACGCGAGGAAAAGAGAGATCGAGAAAATGTGCTGAAGTTGTTGAAGATGTTAAAAAACTAGTGAAGCACCAAGGAATTCAGGAAGTCACATTATTAGGCCAAAATGTGAACTCTTATGGAAAGGAAAATAATGAATCTTTATCTCAGCTAATTATGGAGCTTGATAAAATAGAAGGACTTGAGCTCATTCGCTATACAACCAGCCACCCTTATGATGTCTCCGATGAGCTTATTGAGGTTCATGGAAAGGCCAAAAAACTTTCTAAACATCTTCATTTACCAGTTCAATCGGGATCAAAGTCTGTTTTGGAAAGAATGCTGAGGGAATATACGCCAGAGCACTTTCTAGGATTATGTCGCAAGCTTAGGAAGGCCCAACCAGAAATTGTATTATCAACTGATATTATTGTGGGTTTTCCTAATGAAACTGAAGAAGAGTTTCAAGACACTCTAAAATTATTAGATGAGGCACAATTTGATTTTATTTACTCTTATGTCTATTCACCTAGAAAAGGAACTAAGTCGGCAAAAATGGCCGATACGCTTCCTGATGACGTTAGAGGTGAAAGGCTACGATACTTACAAAAATACCAATTGGGTATTCAAGAAAAGCTCAGGGCCCCCTTAAAAGGTCAAATAATGAGAGTTTTAGTTGACGGGCAAAGTCACCAGAAAGGGATTCAGAAGTGGAAGGGAAGAACAAACTGTAATCGCATTGTTCACTTCAGCCCTGACAAACTTGAGAAAAATTATTTATGGCATTGGGTAGATGTAGAAATAACGAGAGCGACTTCGCTCAGTTGCGTTGGTGATATTGTCCAAGATTATGGACGAAGACTAGGGGGCGAATAAGGAAAATTTTGCAATGCATCTAATAAAGACTCTAGGCCTTAAAATAAGAGGAAGAAATTTTGCTTTGGGGTCTTACTTTGAGGAAAATTGCCTTTCCAATTATTGCTATCCTGATTTTTTCGTATGAAGTTAATGCGGCAATAGAGCTAAGCGGAAACTTTGGTTATAACAAAATTCTTTACGGCTATACTAAACAGAATACCTTGACAACTCGGTCCTACACAAGTTCCTTAGCTTTCTATTTTTCGAGTAGCATGGCCTTTGAGCTCAATTACTACAATACAACCAATATCAGATTAGCTAATGATAAATACAAAATTACAGGTGTTGCTGACTTCTCTGTTATTCAGAATTACAGCGAAGTTAAATATGACTCCTATGGTGTTGGATTAAAATATGCCTTTGCCCCCCGAGGGTATCCAGTTAGGCCTATGATGAGTTTAGGTTATGCAAAAAAGTTCACAGAAAATTCCGGAAATACAATATTTGAAAAAGACTCTGATGGGTCAAGAGTGAATATTAACCATTCGGGCCGAAAATCAAGAGAAGATTCAGTTTTTGGATCTTTCCAGCTTCAACTACGCATCACAAATAGACTTTCTTTAACGGGATCGGTTAAGACTGTTTTTAAGGCTTGGGAATGGGATGAGGCCAAAAACAGTTTGAAATATCTCGTTGGGTTTTCATGGATAATTTGAAATTTAAGTCAATGTTAATAGTTTTGATTCTTTTTAGTATGGGTTGTACTAAAGTCCAGTATATTTTTGAGCAAGGGTTAGGTCAGGCCTCTCTTTTTATGAATGCAAGAGAAAATAATAAAGTTTTAGAGGACCCCTTTATTCCTGATAAAACAAAGGAAAAAATAAAAAAGATAAAAAATTACAGGGCCTTTTTTTATAAATACTTTAAAAAGAAAGAAAGAGACCATTATAAAAAGACAACACTATTGAAAAATGATGCTGTAACCTATCTTATAACGGCTTCACCATTTGATCGAATTGACCCTAAAAAGGAATGTTTCCCTATTGTAGGCTGTTTTCCCTATTTAGGCTTTTTTGATAAGGAATCGGCAAAAGAGTATAAGAGAAACTTAGAAAAAAAAGGCTGGGTAACTTGGATTAGGCCTGTTTACGCCTATTCCACTTTGGGAAATTTCAATGACCCTATTCTTTCTTCTTTTTTTCGTTATGATGATGAAGTGTTGGCAGAGCTCATTTTTCACGAACTTTTTCATACTATTTACTTTGTCAAAAATGAGGTTCAGCTTAACGAGAATTTGGCCAACTTTTTTGCTGGTGAGCTTATTCCAATGTATTTTTCCTGGAGCCCTGAAAGAGAACAGAAAAGAAGGAAGAGTCGTGAAAGTTTTAAAAGTTTAGAGAGACAGGTTGTTGGTCTTGTAAAAGATCTACAAACAAGGTATGAAAAAATTAATGGAAGTAGTAGATCAATTTATCAAAAGACGTTAACAAGGTTTTTAAAGGATAAATTTTTTCCTCACATTAGAAGCTTTTGTCATAAGAAGAACATACCCCTTAAAAAATGTTATCCCTTAAACAAAAAGTGGAATAATGCTTCTTTTGCTGGCTTTTTGACCTACGAAGAAGAGTCTATAAAAATTGAAAAATTGAAGAAAGTATTACAGCTTAACCTTTTAGAATTTCTCAAATATTTAGAACAAAAAGATAAAGAGTACGAAAAAACTGTAGACAGAAAAGGGTTCTCAACTTTCTTATTTACTCCCTTAGATTGATATTAAGGATATTCCGTGAAGCATATTTTGTTTATAGACTCTTTAGATAAGTTAGTTATAAAAAAAGATTCGAGTTTAATGTTGGCACTCACTCTCAAAAAAATGGGCCAAGATGTCTATTTAATGTTTGAGGAAAATCTATTTTTTACCAATAAAAAACTAGAAAAGCTTAAATTATTTGAGTTTTCGGGTCGATTTAAAGAAAACAGTTATTATATTGAAGAATTTCTTTTAGGAGATTCTAAAAAATTAAACCTAAATAAAGACGATGTCCTTCATATGAGGATAGACCCCCCTTTTGATACAAGGTACCTTCGATATCTATGGATATTAGACCTCTTCGAAAAAAGAGGTGTAAAAGTTTTTAACTCCCCAAAAGGGATCCTTAATCACAATGAAAAGCTTACTGCTTACGAACTCGACAAATCCCATCCAAGCTTCATTGGGACAGATAAAAATGGTTTGATTGAATTTATTGAAGAATTCTACTCGAAAGGTTTTAAAGATTTTATTTTTAAACCATTAGATCTTTATCAAGGTCTTGGTATTGAAAAAATACATTTTGAAAACTTTGAAAAAATTGAAATGGCCTTCCAAAAAAAAGTAGAAGATTTAAAAGGACCAGTTGTCGTACAGCCCTTTGATAAAAATGTTTTTAAAGGTGAAATTAGGTCCTTATTTGTAAATGGAAGGGAGTTGGGTAGTATTCTCAAAGTACCACCTAAAGGTAACTTTCTTGCCAATATTGCTCAGGGGGCCACTTATTCAGAATATAAATTAAGCTCCTCTACAAAAGAAATTTGTGAGAAATTGACAAAAAGTTTAATAAAAGAAGGAATTTACTTTGTTGCATTTGATATTATTGGTGACTTTATTTCAGAAGTGAACATAACTTGTCCAGGCTTAATGGTAGAGGTTTCTGAGGCCTGTAAAAAAAACTTAGCTGAGGAGATGATCAAAGAACTTTGGGTGTAGGGCAAATTTTTCCTTTAAGGAAAAATTTGTATTTGATTGAAGGTAAAAAGAGCGGTTGTTAGTCTAAAGGAATGAAATTACAAGAATTCCTTTCCCCTTTTGTTAATAAAAAATTTACCATACTTTATTCATTTACTTATTCACTGATTGGTAATGAAAAAGAAGCAGAAAATATTTTTTTTGACAGTTTTACGGCATTTTTATTAGAAAACTCAAACAAAGTAGAGGCCCTTTTTTCTCCTGATAATTACTCTAGAAGAGAAAAGGACC
The DNA here is from genome assembly GCA_028346125.1 of Bacteriovoracales bacterium. Classification (GTDB taxonomy): domain Bacteria; phylum Bdellovibrionota; class Bacteriovoracia; order Bacteriovoracales; family Bacteriovoracaceae; genus UBA7317. The sequence continues at coordinate 46,354 of JAOMEV010000021.1, forward strand.
TGTTTCATCTCATTTTAATGAGTGTTGTTGCACAAAAAGAACTCCTACTAGAGAAAACTAATCCAAGGCCATATGAGGAAAAATATTTTCTTCTCAGTCTTTATGAGAGAGCGATTCTTTTTTTAAGGCATAAAACAAATCTAGAATTAAGCGAAATTTCAGAAATTGCAGGCCTTCAAATTAATAAGGTTGTATCACTCCTACAAAGTGCTAGAAAATTTCTTTCTTCGGAAGATTTTACCAGCGAACTTTTTCAATATGAGGTCTTATGACAGGTGAGTGCATTTTTTCGCGTCAAATTGAAAGTT